>NZ_JBHEEO010000002.1:0-348347 GCF_041929965.1 Brucella oryzae
AACGCTGTCGCAAAACGCGGCCCCTCCTAAAAAACAAAACCCGCCGAAAAATATCAACGGGTTTGTCAGCAGCCTGACGCCGGGGAAAACCCCGGCGTTTTTCATTGCTGACAGATGATTTAGCGACTAACGCGCATGCCTTTTTCCGGCTCAAACACGTGGCTTGTTGCCGGATCAATAGCAATGGTCAGCACATCGCCCGGACGCACCGTCAGGCGTTCACGGAATAGACAGGTAACCGGCTGATCGCCGAGCTTGCCCATAACCATGATTTCCGAACCGGTAGGCTCAACGATTTCGACTGCGACCGGCACGCCGTTGTCGGCAATCTTCATATGCTCAGGGCGCATACCATAAACGGCCTTGCTCGATAGGCTGACATATTCGCCTTCAGGAAGCGGCAGACGGAAGCCGCCTTCGGCCACAAATGAACCTTCCTCGATCCTGCCGTTGACGAAGTTCATCGATGGAGAACCGATGAAGCCCGCGACAAACATATTGGCCGGACGATCATAAAGATCGAGCGGCGCGCCGATCTGCTCCACCAGACCATCGCGCATGACAACGATCTTGTCGGCCATGGTCATGGCTTCGATCTGATCGTGGGTCACATAGATCGTGGTGGTCTTGAGACGCTGATGCAGCCCCTTGATCTCACCGCGCATCTGCACGCGCAGCTTGGCGTCAAGGTTGGAGAGCGGTTCGTCAAACAGAAACACTTGCGGATCGCGAACAATCGCACGGCCCATGGCCACACGCTGGCGCTGACCACCGGAAAGCTGGCGGGGGAAGCGGTCGAGCAGCTTGTTGAGACCGAGAATTTCCGCTGCACGATTGACACGGCTGTCGCGTTCTTCCTTCGGTGCGTTTTTCAGCATGAGTGCGAAGCCCATATTGTCGGCCACCGTCATATGCGGATAGAGCGCATAGTTCTGGAACACCATGGCGATATCGCGTTCCTTGGCGCGCAGATCATTGACCACGCGCGGACCAATGGCGATTTCACCATCGCTGATTTCCTCAAGCCCTGCGATCATGCGCAGAAGCGTGGATTTTCCACAGCCCGACGGGCCGACCAGTACGACAAATTCGCCGTCCTGAATATCCACTGACACGCCGTGCAACACGCCGACATTGCCATATTTTTTGATCGCATTTCGGATGGATACAGATGCCATCTTGAACCTCAACTCTTATTTGACGGCACCTGCAGTCAGACCAGCAACGATCTGGCGCTGTGCGAAAACGGTTAGCAACAGGACCGGCAATGTCACCACAAGTGCCGCGGCGGCAAGCGGCCCCCAGCTGACCTGTTCAAAGGACAGCATGTTGTAAACTGCGACCGGCAGGGTGCGCGTCTCGCGGCTTGCAAGCACGATGCCGAAGACAAAATTGTTCCACGAGAAGATCACCGCAAGGATCAGCGACACCACGACGCCCGGCTTGGCAATCGGGAGTGCAACTTTCATGAACACCTGCCACGAGGATGCGCCATCGATAATGGCTGCTTCCTCCAACTCCAACGGTGTCGTCTCGAAATAACCGATCATGATCCAGATCACGATTGGAACGGTAACGACCAGATGGATGATGATCTGCGGCCAGAGTGTGCCGAGCAGACCCAGAGTCTGGAACAGCAGGAACAGCGGGATCAGGTAAGAAAGGCCTGGTGTCATACGCGCAATCATGATGACGATTGCCGATTTATGCGCCTTGAGTCGTGCGATGCCATAGCCCGCCGGAACACCAACCAGCAGCGCAAGCAATGTCGCCATACCGGTCACGAGAAGGCTGTTCCAAAAGTAGAGCAGGAAGTCGTTGGCCGCAAAGATATCGGTGTAGTTCGACCAGGCAAAGCGTTCCGGTATCAGGATCGGCGGATAAGCACCGTTGTCGATTTCGTATTTCAACGAAAGCGACAGCATCCAGACGAAGAAGAAGATTGCCGGCGACACGATGATGAACACAAGAAGTGCAGTGCCAAGCTTTGAAAGAATAGACTTGCTTGCCATGACCGGTCCTTAAGCGTTCCACTTGGTCCGCTGGCGCAGCGCCAGAAGAACCAGTGACATGGCGATAATGACAATGAAGAACACCACGGCAATCGCCGATGCGTAGCCAATGTCGTAATAGGAAAACGCCACGTTATAGAGATAGATATTGATCGTTTCCGACGCTGTTCCGGGACCGCCCTGCGTCATCGCATAAATGATGTCGAAGCTTTTCAGCGCATCAATCGAGCGGATGATGACAGCCACCATGATGAAGGGCAGGATCATCGGAAGGGTGATGTAGCGGAATTTCTGCCAGCCATTTGCACCATCGATTTCCGCGCTCTCAAACGGATCGCGCGGCATGGAGGCAAGGCCACCCAGCACGATCAGCATGACAAGCGGCGTCCACTGCCAGGTTTCAACAGCCACCAGCGACGGGATAACCGTGTTCTGGTTGAATATCCATTCCTGCGGTGGAATGCCGATCAGCGACAGAAGATAATTCAGCACACCCAGCTGCGGGTGATACATCATCGTCCAGACAAGGGCGACGGCAACCGGCGTCGCCATCATCGGCATGACGAAGATGCCGCGCAACAGCCCGCGCATTGGCAGCTTGCTGTCAAAGACCAGCGCTGCGATCGTGCCTAAAACCATCGGAGCTACGACCGACAGGACCGTATAGACAACCGTATGCCACATGGATTCCCAGAAGCGCATATCGGCTGCAAGACGCAGATAATTGTCGAAGCCGACAAAGCTCTGCTCTCCACCAAGCTGCCACTGGTTGGCACTCATCCAGAGCGTAAATACCCATGGGAAGACGATCACCGCCCCGACGGTGATCAAGGCTGGAAGAACAAACGGCCAGTAACTCGGCCGCAAGCGGCTCTTGCCAGTCCTGGTGGAGGAAGCTGCATTGGCAGCAGCTCCCGTTTTTGCTCCTGTCGGGGCGACAGATGTCATTTTCCTTCGCTCCGTGCGAGGACCGGACGGAATTCCTCCGTCGCGCGTTTCATTTCAGCTTCGGCGTCCGCACCATTCAGAAGATTGGTGAGACCGACACCAATGATGTCGCGGAATTCCGTGACAGGTACGATGACCGGCAAGCAGAGCTGGCTGATCGGGGCAGACTTCGAGAGAGCTTCCACCCAGCCTTCCGGCATGGTGACGCCCTTGCGCACGGCCTCATCGTCGATGACCGACTTGCGGAACGGAACGCCCGATCCCGACTGCAACAGGCGGGCACCCATTTCCTTGGAAATGGCCCACTGGCAGTAAAGATATGCCGCTTCCTTGTTCTTGGAGGCTTCAGTCACGCCGATGCCGTCGCCGGTCGTCGGTGCTGCCTGTGCATTCGGGCCTGCCGGCATGACGCCATAGCCAACCTTGCCGACAACACGCGACTTGTTCGGGTCTTCGAGCGGCGGGGCAAAACCGATGCCGTCGAGCCACATGCCGACGCGCCCCTGCAGGAAGTTCGACTGGCATTCCGCCCAGTTGAAGCCTGCAACACCGGGAGGTGCCGATTTGGTCATCAGACGCTGATAGAGCTTGGCAGCTTCGATGCCTTCAGCTGAATCCGTCTGCAGGTTGCCGTCCGCATCAACCGACTGCTTGCCATAGCCGAGCAGGAGGCTGGTATAGACCGGCGCATTGGCATTCTTCATGCCGCGAGCGACAAAACCATAGGTTCTGGTTGATGGATCGGTGAGCGTTTCTGCAGCGGCAACCAATTCTTCAAAAGTCTTCGGGAATTCGATGCCCTTAGCCGCGAACAGGTCCTTGTTCCAGTAGATGATCCAGTAATCGACCGAGAAAGGCAGCGCGCCAAAGCGACCATTGGCATCCTTCGCGAATGTCAGACCAGCGCTTGCGAAATCATCTTCCGTCAGCGACGCCTCGGTCAGCGTCGGATCTTTCAGGAACGGATTGAGGTCGGCAAGCCAACCACCCTTTTCAAACTGGCGCTTCTGAACGTGATAGCTGATATGGATGACGTCGAAGCTCGGGCGACCGGACGTCAGCTCGATCACCGCCTTCTGGCGCTGCTGCTGTTCGGGCATCTGCTCGGAATGCACCTTGATGCCGGTCAGTTCCTCGAATTCCTTCTGGTATTTCTGAAGGATTTCACCGCGCGGGCTCTTGATGAGGTTTACTTCAAGCGTGGTGCCGGCAAACTTCTTCCAGTCAACTTTCGACTGTGCGAAAGACGGGCTGATGCCCGTCATACCAGATGCAGCAATTGCTGCTGACCCCGCCAGGAACTGGCGACGTGTTGGACGTAATAAATTCATTGCATGCTCCTCCCCTATCCTTCTTCCGACCTGGCAACTCCTCTTGCCCGGCCCTAGTTGTTAAATCTGCAAAGCCAGCTTCCGCGCATTGTTGATGTGAACGGCGATGGCATCCATGGCTGTTTGCGGATCGCGTGTTTCGATTGCTGCGAGGACGGCCAGATGTTCCTGCATGACCGGGATAACACGTCCGGTGATGCGGAATCGCTCCTGATTGATCAGGCGCATCTTGATGGTGTTGGTCTGATAGGCGCGCCAGATGATTTCATTATCGAGCGAGCCGACAATCGTATCGTGCAGGCTCCAGTCGATATTCTGCGCCCGTTCTTCAAGCTCCGGCGTTTCACCTTCTGCCTTTGCACGCTCCAGAGTTTCCTCATGTTCCGCACGCAATGAGCGCAGCAACTCATCGGAAGCCGACTGGCAGAAAATCGCAATCGACTCCTTTTCGATGAAAAGGCGGAACTGAAACGCTTCGCGGATCAGATTGAGATCAATATGGGCGATCTGGAGCCCACGCTGCGGCACGGTCTTGATAAGACCTTCCGCTTCAAGACGCGGGATCAGTTCGCGGATCGCCCCCAGCGTCAAGCCCGTCATGGTGACGAGCTGGCGCTGCGAAACGAACTGGCCCGGATGAAAATCACGCGCCAGCAAATGCCGGGTGAAGCTCTGATAAGCCTTATCCCGCAATTTCACCGGTTCGTTGTGATCGTCTGCCAAAGCCTGTCCCCTCTTAGTCCCGCTTGCTTATGCCGCCCTTAAGCCGCTTTTGCCATATGCAAACGGTCGAATACACTGCCAATTGCATCGAATTCCGCATCATTCAACGATATCAGCGGTGCACGTACGCGACGCCACTCCTTGTCACCCGTATGACGCGCCACCATGGCCTTGACCGCAGGCGTTACGGGATAGTTCAGCAACTGCTGCACGGCATCGACCAGTTCGGCATCATCCTGACCGTCATTGATCATGCGCAGCAGGCGGTGCGGGAACAGATTTGCCATGCCGGAAATTGCGCCTTGCCCACCAAGACGAACACCAGCTGCAAGATCGCGCTCATCGCCGATCAGGATCGCAATGTCCTTGTGGGCTGCAAGCAGCTTTTCCGTATAGGCCCAATTACCGGACGAATCCTTCACGCCCGTAACAATGTCACCGAAAGCCGCACGCAGACGACCGATGAGATTGACCGACAGTTCAACCGCAGTCACCGACGGAATATTGTAGAGAATGATGCTGCGCGCATCTTCGCCCAAACCTTTGAAGACTGCCGAGAACCAGTCGAACAGGCCCTCATCGGAGAGGTTCTTGAAATAGGAAGGCGGCGCCAGAAGGATGGCCTTGCAGCCGCGACGCAACGCATCGCCTGCCTGAAGAACCGCATCGGCAACCGAGTTCTCCATAACGCCAACAACGATATTGGCGGCAGGAAAGCCCTGCGCGATAAACGCATCAAGAAGTGCGGCGCGCTCGGCATCGGCAATCGACGAACCTTCGCCGGTGGTGCCGAACAGGGTTACGCTTGAGCAGCCATTATCAAGGCGTGCGCGTGCGTGCTTCAGCGCACGGCTGACATCAATCTTGCCATCTGCATCGAATGGCGTCGTAAGCGCTGCAGAGAGCCCAAAGCGCTCCTGCCCTGAATGATTGTGCGCCAAAACTGGCTCCTCCCAAATTTGAACTTTAAGTTCGCACATACTAACATGTTAGTAAAGAGTCAATCCGGGTTCAGTACGTAATCGCACTTTTTTTGAAGAGCGTTTCGATGCTTATTGAGCGGGAACGATACCGCTTTCGATAAAGCTGATAACTTCGGCCTCGCCTGGCGAGCCGGCACGTCCGCCAAAGCGCGCGCATTTGATGGCGGCAGCGGCATTGGCAAAGCGGATGATGTCGGTCATCTCGTTGCCTTCCACCAGACCATGCGCGAAAGCGCCATGGAACACGTCGCCTGCAGCCAGCGTATCGACTGCATTGACCTTGAAACCCGCAACATGGGAAACCGGCTTGCCAGCGCCTTCCGCCCAATAGCAGCCGTCTGCGCCAGCCGTGACAGACGTGAAAACATCATAGCGGTTGCTGAGAATTCGGACGCATTCACGCAAATCCGTAGTGCCCGCAACGCTGATCGCGGCAGGCTCCGATGCAACAATATGAGTTGCAAGCGGCAGCAGTGTTTCCAGCAATTCGACAGGCGCGGTATCGGCATCCAGGATGGCCGGAATACCTGCATCGCACGCAGCACGCAGCGCAGTTTCAGCTGCCCAAGGCCAGCGCACATCGGTCATGACGGCAGCATAGGCTCCTGCCGTAATCGGCGGCACCGGATCAGACGGACTTGCAAGCCTGCGATCATAAAAAGGCACAATGATGCGTTCACCATTCGCATCGACAAGGATCGAAGAAAATGCCGTGCGCGCGCCTTCCAGCCGCCGAATATGGCTGCAATCAATGCCTTCGGCTTCCAGTTCTGCAACGGCACGATCACCCACCGGATCAATCCCCGCAGAAGCCCAGAGCGCCACATCGCCGCCAAGCCGGGCAATAGCGGCAGCCGCACTAGAAGCCATGCCGGCTGCGATTTCAACGGCTTCGCGCGGCAGATATTTACCTGCCGCGTGTGGGAGTTCATCAAGGCGGAGAATGGTGTCCATGGTGAGGGCACCAACGCAGAGAATTTTGGAAGTCATGATTAGGAAATGAGACCTTCCGAGCGAAGCGTCGTCCAGAATTCGCCCGGGATAGACTGCTCGAACCAGACGACATTCTGCGTGATCTGTTCTGGCGAACGCACACCGATCAGAATGGAGCTGACCGCTTCATGCATCAACGGAAACTGCATGGCGGCAGCGGCAAGCGGCACATGATACTCATCGCAAATATCATGTAGGCGATTGGTGCGAGCAATGATTTCTGCAGGCGCATCGGCATAATCGAATTTCTGTTCGCCGCCGCGCGGTGCCGCCAGAATGCCGGAGTTGAACACACCGGCAATCACCAGCGCCATGCCACGCTTTTGTGCCAGCGGCAGAAATTCCTTTTCCGAAACCTGATCGAGCAGCGAATAACGGCCAGCCAGAAGCGAACAATCAAGATCAGCCTCTTCAAGCGCATCGCGAATGATCTGCCATTCGTTCACACCAAGACCGAAGCCCTTAATATTGCCTGCCGCGCGCAACTCGGTCAGCGCACGGAAACCACCACCCTTGGTCAGTGCATTCCAGTGACGCTCGTGTCTGTCACCATGGGTCACGCGGCCAATATCATGAACATAGAGAAGATCAATTTCCGGAAAGCCGAGACGCTGCTGGCTGTCATCGAAGCTCCGCATGATGCCATCATAGCTGTAATCAAAAACCTCACGAAAATTGAGGCCATTGTGCCAGCCCGAATCGAATGGATTTTTCGGCAGTGGCGGCGGTAAGGTACGACCAGCGCGCTCATTAGCCATCAGGCGCCCGACCTTCGTTGAGACAACGGCACGCTCGCTCTTTTCGCGCAGCATATCACCAAGCAGATGTTCGCATCGGCCATAACCATACATCGGTGCGCTGTCGAAATAGCGGATACCGCTGTCCCAACCGGCTTCCAGCAACGCGTCCGCATCAGCACGCAACACGGGCGCATAAAGCCCGCCCAAAGGTGCGGTGCCCAGACCAAGCGCGGTTACGGTCAGACCTGTACGGCCAAGCGCCCGTTTCTCAGATGCCTTCAATTGCATGGATATCTCCTCCATCGCGGCATGCAGCATGCCGCACTCCTTTTTCAGCGCATCTTATTCAAAAACCGCTTCGCACTTTTCGGGATGCGCTGCCTCTTCCAGCGATTGATAGGAGCAAGCTTGCCGAAGCGCAATCGGAAAAGCATGCGCATGCGAACAGTCTATTCACTTGCAAATAAACCGTTCTTGACAGCCGTCAATTTCAGCCGATATTACTATGATGTCAGACCAATTTTAAAACCAATAAGGGAACCAGGTCTGATCTGATTGCGCTTCAAGTTTCTAGGCCAATCTGTGAAGTGGAGGCAGGATGAAAGATCGCAGGCTGCTGCAGATTGCGCCACTACCGCCGATGGATCGCGCCCGGCAGGTAACGGACGCGCTCGCCAATTATATCGCGACAGCGCATCTTCAAGCCGGAGACCGCCTCCCGGCTGAACGTGAATTGATGGCAGCACTCGCGGTTGGTCGTTCCACCATTCGCGAAGCAATCCGACACTTTCAGGCCCTGGGTGTTATCGAAGCCCGCAAAGGCAGCGGCACGTATCTGCTGAAGCCGATTTCGGCGGCAACCATCCACATGCCGCTTTCATTCGATCCTGCGCAATTGCGCGATGCTCTGCTGCAATCGCTTGAAGTACGCCGCGGCATCGAAGCCGAGGCCAGCATGGTCGCCGCCCGCAAACGCACGGCAGAAGACCTCGTTATCATTGAACGCAATCTCGATGAGATGGAGCGCGTTCATATCGCGGAAGGCACGTCAGGCCCGGAAGATCTGGCGTTTCACCTGGCCATTTATGACGCGACCCACAATCCGCTTTTCAGACAATTGCTTGAACAGATGCGCGAAGCCTTTTTGCACTTCTGGGATCATCCGTTCGAGCGGATCGACTTCGCGCGGCGGACCTTTCCGTTCCACCGCACGCTCTTCAACGCCATTGTGGCTCAGGACCCTGAAGCCGCTCGGCAGGAAACACTCAAAATCCTCGACATTGTCGAGGAAGACATCAAGGAAATGTCCAAATGACTGACGGGATGGATCCGCTGGATTTCGCAGCGCTTACGGTTGCCCATGATGAAGGCAATGCTTTCGACGCCGTGGTTCCGCCCATCGTGCAGACATCGCTTTTCACCTTCCCAAGCTATGACGACATGGTCGCCTCCTATCGTGGCGAAAAGGTTCGCCCGATCTACACACGCGGCCTTAATCCGACCGTACGGGCATTTGAAGAAATGCTGGCAAAACTTGAAGGCGGCGAAGACGCGCTGGGCTTTGCCAGCGGCATGGCGGCGATCTCTTCAAGCGTGCTGGCCTTTGTCAATCCGGGTGATCGCATCGTTGCGGTGCGCCATGTCTATCCAGATGCGTTCCGTCTGTTCGGCACCATTATGAAGCGCATGCAGGTACAGGTTGACTACGTCGACGGCCGCGACGAGGAAGCGGTCGCAAAAGCTCTGCCCGGTGCAAAGCTCTTCTATATGGAAAGCCCGACGAGCTGGGTCATGGAAGCCCATGATGTCGGCGCCTTGGCAACGATTGCCAAGCAGCATGGCGTGCTTAGCATCATCGATAACAGCTGGGCCAGCCCGATCTTCCAGCGTCCGCTGTCACTTGGCGTTGATCTCGTCGTGCATTCAGCATCGAAATATCTTGGCGGTCATAGCGATGTCGTGGCCGGTGTCGTGTCCGGCTCGAAAGAGTTGATCAACGCGATCCGTGCGGAAACCTATCCATATCTCGGCGGCAAGCTTTCACCATTTGATGCGTGGCTTCTGGTGCGTGGCATGCGCACTTTGCCAACACGCATGAAGGCGCATGAGGCTTCTGCGCTGGAAATCGCAAAGCGTCTTCAGGCGCTGGATGTGGTTGAGACCGTCTGCCACCCGGCACTTGCCAATCGTCTGCCTGCGGGCCTCAAGGGTACGTCCGGTCTCTTCTCGGTCATCTTCCGGGAAGGTGTGAACATTCGCGAATTCTGCAATCATCTTGATCTGTTCAAGCTTGGCGTGAGCTGGGGCGGACATGAAAGCCTGATCGTGCCGGGCGAAGTCGTGCTGCAGCAGAAGGCGCAGCCAAACTCAGCACATACGTTCGGCATCGACCCGCGCTCCGTGCGCCTGCATGTCGGACTGGAAGGAACGGAAGCGCTGTGGCGGGATATCGAAGGAGCGCTCGCAGCATCGACCGAATAACGAAAATCCAGTGAGGAGCAATAAGGGGAACTGCAATGAAAAAACTAATAGCAGCCGCATTCGCAACCATGCTTTTGAGCGGTACGGCGCTTGCCGATACCACTTTGAAGCTTGTTGAAGTCATCACCAGCCCGGAGCGCACAAAGACGCTCGAATCCATCGTTGCCAAGTTTGAGGCAGCCAATCCGGGCACCAAGGTCGAAATCATCTCGCTGCCATGGGGCGAATCCTTCCAGAAATTCGCCACCATGGTTTCAGCTGGTGAAATTCCCGACGTCATGGAAATGCCGGACACCTGGGTTTCGCTCTATGGCAACAACGGCATGTTGGAGAACCTCGAGCCTTATCTCGAAAAATGGGAAACCACGCCAGACCTGACCGAACGTGCGCTTGAGCTTGGCCGAAGCGTCAACAACACAGCCTATACGCTGCCTTACGGCTTCTATCTGAACGCCATGTTCTACAACAAGAAGCTGCTGTCTGAGGCTGGTGTGTCCGAGCCACCGAAGACGATGGACGAATTTGTCGAAGCCTCCAAGAAGATTGCCGCCCTTCCCGGCAAGTCCGGGTTCTGTATGCGTGGTGGTCCCGGCGGCCTTAATGGCTGGGTGATCTTTGCCGCATCCATGGCAGGTGACAATAAGTTCTTCAACGAAGACGGCACCTCGACCATGAACAGCGAAGGCTGGAAAAAGGGCATCACCTGGATGGTCGATCTTTACAAGAACGGCCTTGCACCGAAGGACAGCGTCAATTGGGGCTTCAATGAAACTGTCGCCGGTTTCTATAGCGGCACCTGTGCCTTCCTCAACCAGGACCCGGATGCGCTGATCGCCATTGCCGAGCGCATGAAGCCGGAAGATTTCGGCGTTACCATCATGCCGAAGGGTCCGGACGGCAAGACCTTCCCCACCATCGGCTTTGCCGGCTGGTCGATGATGAGCGCCAGCAAGAACAAGGATCTTTCCTGGAAGCTGATCTCGATGCTGGAAGGCCCGGAAGGCAACATCGAATGGAACAAGCGCACCGGCGCCTTGCCGGTTCTCAAATCCGCTCAGAACGATCCGTTCTATAGCGGCGAGCAGTTCAAGGGCTGGTTCGATGAACTGGCTGACAAGAACGTCGTTCCAACCGTCATGCCGACCTATCTGGAAGAATTTGCCTTCTTCAAGGATTCGCTCGTCATCAAGACCTCGCAGGAAGCGCTTCTCGGCGACATCACGCCAGATCAGCTGGCCGACCAGTGGGCAGAATATCTCACCAAGGCACAGCAGAAGCACCTTTCAAAGCAATAGCACCATGAACGGCTTGCAGGCGTGGAACAACCGCGCCTGCAAAGCGAATGATGCAACCCCGCGAAGGGAAAAACGATGAACGACACCGCTTCCATAAAGGCCCCGGTGCGCAACGACGTGCCAAGGCAGGACCGCCGCAGCCTTCTGCAGCGACTTGCGCACGCCTCCGAACCTTATCTCTACAGTGCCCCCGCACTGATCCTCATCGGCGCGATCATGCTGGTTCCGCTGATCCTCGGCGTCTCCTATGCCTTTCGCGATATCCAGTTGCTCAATCCGTTTTCCGGCGGCTTTGTCGGACTCGATCACTTCCGCGAGCTTGCGACCGATCAGGCTTTCTATCGTTCCTTGAAAAACACGCTCTGGTGGACCGGTTGCTCGGTGCTGCTGCAATTCATGTTCGGGCTTATTCTTGCCCTGCTGCTCGACAAGCCATTTGCCGGACGTGGGCTGGCACAGGCGCTGATCTTCCTGCCATGGGCCGTGCCGACTTTCCTCACCGGTCTTAACTTTGCGTGGCTTTTTAATCCGGTGATCGGCCCGCTGCCGCACTGGCTACATGCAATCCGCATTCTGAGCGCACCAGACAACATCCTGTCCGACCCTAATCTGGCCATGTGGGGTATCATTACCGCCGGTGTGTGGTGGGGTATTCCGTTCTTTGCCATCACCATGCTGGCCGCCTTGCAGGCTATCCCGCGCGATCTTTATGAAGCAGCAGCGATCGATGGCGCTGGCCCCCTCCAGCGCTTCCTCTCGATCACACTTCCCTATCTTGCGCCAACCATGGCCATCACCATTTTGCTGCGCACCGTCTGGATTGCCAACAGTGCCGATCTGATCGTCGTGATGACCGGCGGTGGCCCTGCCGACCGGACCCAGATCGTCGCCAGCTATATCTTCACACAAGCCTTCAAACGGCTCGATTTCGGCTATGCCTCGGCGATTGCGATGGTCCTGCTCGTCTTGCTGATGGTCTACTCGATGCTCATCGTGCTGTTGCGCCAGACGCTTCTGAACAAGGATTGAGGCCATGACCAACCGTAAGCTCCTCCTTGTTGGCGCGCATCGCATTGCAATTCTTCTGTTCGTCCTGTTTGCACTGTTTCCGATCTTCTGGCTGGTGAAGGTTTCCGTCACGCCCAATGATCTGCTTTACAGCGAAGGCGTACGGCTCTGGCCATCGCGCATGACGTTCGATCACTTCAGCCATGTGTTGAACAACAGTTCATTTCCGCTGTTCTTCCGCAACAGCCTGATCGTATCCGGCTCAACCGCCATCATCGTTACGCTGCTCGCATCGCTCTCCGGCTATGCGCTGTCACGTTTCAACTTCCGCGCCAAATACTGGATTGTGGCGCTGATGCTGCTGACTCAGATGTTCCCGCTCGTGATGCTGATCGCACCGATCTACAAGATCATGGCACCGCTCGGTCTCACCAACAGTCTGATCGGCCTCATCATCGTCTATTCGGCATTCAATGTGCCTTTTGCCACCTTCCTGATGCAATCGTTCTTCGACGGCATTCCGAAGGATCTCGAAGAAGCTGCCAAGATCGACGGCGCAACACAGTTCATGGCTTTCCGCCAGATCATTCTGCCGCTGACCCTGCCCGGTATTGCTGCAACGCTCGGCTTTGTTTTCACCGCAGCGTGGAGCGAGCTTCTGTTCGCGCTGATGCTGATTTCCGGCAATGATTCAGCCACATTCCCGGTCGGACTTTTAAGCTTCGTCTCAAAGTTCTCGGTCGATTTCGGACAGATGATGGCAGCGGGCGTGCTCGCGCTGATCCCGGCCTGTCTCTTCTTCTTCCTCATTCAACGATATCTCGTGCAGGGCCTCACGGCTGGCGCGGTCAAAGGCTGAAAGGATTTTTCCCTATGGCTTCCATCGATATTCAGTCAGTCCGCAAAAGCTATGGCGAACATGCTGTTCTGCACGGCGTTGATCTTGAGATCAAAGATGGCGAATTCATTGTGCTGGTCGGCCCGTCAGGCTGTGGCAAATCCACATTGCTGCGCATGATTGCGGGCCTTGAAGACATCACCGCTGGTCAGGTGCAGATCAGTGGCAAGCGCGTCAATGAACTCGCACCCAAAGACCGCGATATTGCGATGGTGTTTCAGTCCTACGCGCTCTACCCGCATATGAGTGTCGCCGACAATATGAGCTACAGTATGCGGCTGCGCAAAACGCCGAAAGAAAAGATCACAAGCGCCATCAAATCGACCGCCGCCAAGCTCGGCCTAGATCCTTTGCTCGAACGTCGCCCGAAGGCGCTTTCGGGTGGCCAGCGTCAGCGTGTTGCCATGGGCCGCGCCATTGTGCGTCAGCCCAAGGCCTTCCTCTTTGACGAGCCACTTTCCAACCTCGATGCGCGCCTGCGCGAGCAGATGCGTGCCGAAATCAAGAAGCTGCATGGTGAGCTGAAAGCCACATCCATCTATGTGACACATGACCAGATCGAAGCCATGACTTTGGCCGACCGTATTGTCGCCATGCATGGCGGCGTGGTGCAGCAGGTCGGGTCTCCACTGGAGCTTTATGACCGTCCGGCCAATCTCTTCGTGGCCGGTTTCATCGGATCACCCGCCATGAATTTTCTCGATGTGACCTATCTAGAACAGGATGGTGGTCCGCGTCTGAAACTCATGGACGGCACGCTCATCGCATTGCCGCAGCCCGTAAAACTCAAGAATGGCGCGAATGCCACGCTCGGCATCCGTCCCGAGCATGTGCATATCGAGAATTCAGCGGGCCTGACGGCTGATGTCGATCTGGTCGAGCCGACCGGCTTCGGCATTATCCTGCATCTCAGCCTGCATGGATTGCCGTTCAAGATTTTTACACTGGATCGCGATGCGCTTCACGCGCAGGGTTCTATTCAGGTGAGCTTTCCGGCACAGCACCTCCACCTTTTCGACAGCGACGGAAACCGGGTGGAGCCGCGAGCAGTTCAGTAATCCGTAGCAAAACGCGCTTGAATGCTCTGCGAGAGCAGAGCGACCGGGCGCGTCGCGTCACCTGGCGGGTTCCATAGAAGTTCCTCGATCTCGCTGGATGCAATTGGAACCTGACCGTCTTTCAGTGTGAGGTGAAACAACTCCGCCTCAACCGTTGCGTCGACTTCGTTGGCGGCGGGCGCCGACATCTTTGCCGCATAGCGCAACTGGCTCTCGTCAATCAGAATGCCGAGCTCCTCCTCGATTTCGCGGATCAGTGCGATTTGAGGCTGCTCGCCCGCATCGATCTTACCGCCGGGCTGGAAGAAAATCTCGCTGCCGCGCTTGCGCACGAGAAGGAAACGGCCCGCCTCGTCGCGGACAATGGCTGCAGAAATTCGAATCGTTTTCATGATGACGAATTCTCGTTGCGTGGGCGAATGCCGTCAAGAATGATGGCGCTCACCGCTCTGGCCGTTTCACCATAAAACCCAGCCTCCTCCGAACGCGAACCGAGAACGGCACTGACCTGCACGGAAAAATCCGAGTAATGCTGTGTTACCGCCCAAATGGTGAAAATCAGATGGTAGGGATCGACCGGAGCCAGACGCTTTTCAGCTATCCACCGATGAATGACCGCCGCTTTTTCGTCGACCAACTGCCTCAGATGTCCTTTCAGGAAGTCGGAAATTGCCGGAGCGCCGTGTAGAATTTCATTGGCGAAAAGGCGCGAAGCTTCAGGCTTTTTTGCCGACATTTCCAGCTTCAAGGCGATATAGCGGCGCAACTCCTCCAGCGGATCGCCATCCGGATCGATGTGTTCGAAAGGCTCCAGCCAGGTGGCGAGCGTATCTTCCAACACGGTCACATAAATGTTCTGCTTGCGCGGGAAATAATAAAGCAGGTTCGGCTTCGACATGCCTGCCTTCTCCGCGATCTGATCGACCGTCGAGCCGCGAAAGCCGTATGCGGAAAAAACCTCCAGTGCTGCGTCGAGGATGAGCCTGCGATTTATACCCTGAATGCGCGTCGCACCTTCCGATTTCTCGTTCGACATTTTCTCGTTTTCGACCATGTCGGTCCGTGAGTCTGAAGGAGCTGTGGCCATTTGACACCTTTCAGCAGTGTAGAATTTTTCAAAAGCGCTTGACCATATTCAAACGCTCTTCTAGCCTGCAATTTGACCAACTAGTCAAGTTTTTGCCAGCAAGGCAAGAATATTGTGGCCAAAGAGCTAGGTCGTGGGAACATATATTGGCGGGTGGATGCGGGCTAGCGGTGTGATGGCTCGAATCTGAACGTACATACATAATGCGGAGGCAGAGCGCATGGTGCTCACCAGCAATCTTAGAGTCAACGGCGATCGTCTTTGGGACAGTCTGATGGACATGGCCCAGATCGGGCCTGGTGTGCGCGGTGGCAATAACCGCCAGACCTTGACCGATGAAGACGGCGAAGGCCGCAAACTGTTTCAGAGCTGGTGCGAAAAATCCGGGCTTACCATGGGCGTGGATACGATGGGGAACATGTTCTTCCTACGCCCCGGCGAAGATTCCGACGCCGATCCGGTCTATATGGGCAGCCATCTCGACACGCAGCCGACAGGCGGTAAATTCGATGGCGTGCTGGGCGTTCTCGGCGGCCTCGAAGTCATGCGTACGCTCAACGACATGAATATCAAGACGAAGCGGCCCATCGTCGTCGTCAACTGGACGAATGAGGAAGGCACCCGATTTGCCCCAGCCATGCTCTCGTCCGGCGTATTTGCCGGTGTCCACGAGCAGGATTGGGCCTATCAGCGCACCGATGCCAAAGGCAAGAAATTCGGAGACGAACTGGAGCGCATCGGCTGGAAAGGCGATGAACCGGTTGGGCAACGCAAAATCCACGCCATGTTCGAACTCCATATTGAACAGGGGCCGATCCTCGAAGCGGAGCACAAGGATATCGGTGTCGTCACACACGGCCAGGGGCTGTGGTGGCTGCAGGTGACCTTGACCGGCAAGGAAGCGCATACCGGCTCTACGCCCATGAAGATGCGCAAGAACGCAAGCCTTGGCCTCGGCAAGATGCTGCAGCTCGTCAACGAAATCGCCATGGCGCACCAGCCGGATGCGGTGGGCGGTGTCGGCCATATCGACGTCTCACCCAATTCACGCAACGTGCTTCCGGGCCAGATCGTTTTCACCGTGGATTTCCGCTCGCCCAACCAGGATGTGCTGGACGACATGAAAACGCGGTTTGAAAAGGAAGCGCCGAAGATTGCCGCAGAACTGGGCATCGGCATCGAGATCGAGGTGGCCGGACATTTCGACCCGGTGACTTTTGATGATGGCTGTGTGGTGGCGATCCGCAATGCAGCAGAGCGACTTGGCTATAGCCATCGCAACATCGTTTCCGGCGCAGGCCACGATGCATGCTGGGTCAATCGCGTCGCACCAACCGCCATGGTTATGTGTCCATGCGTGGACGGGCTCAGCCATAATGAAGACGAGAATATTTCGAAGGAATGGGCGTCGGCGGGAACCGACGTGCTTCTGCATGCGGTATTGGAGACTGCTGAAATTGTAAGCTGATTTCACAACCATCCACTACTGCTACTGTTCGCAACAAAACCAAAAAGGGGAACGACGAACAATGGCAAAGGTCATCAAAGGCGGAACCGTCATCACGGCTGACCGCACCTTTAAAGCCGATGTTCTCATCGAAGGCGAAAAGATTGTCGCTGTCGGCGACAATCTCTCCGGCGATGAAGTCATAGATGCATCCGGCTGCTATATTATGCCGGGTGGCATCGACCCGCACACCCATCTGCAAATGCCCTTCATGGGAACCTACTCTTCCGACGATTTCGATACCGGAACTGCGGCCGCCCTTTCCGGCGGCACGACGATGGTCGTCGATTTTGTGCTGCCGGATTCCGAAGGCAATCTGCTCGACGCACTTCAGGAATGGTTCCAGAAGGCGGGCAAGGCGCGCACCGACTATTCGTTCCACATGGCGATCACCGGCTGGAACGAGCGCACATTCAACGAGATGGCCGAAGTGGTGAAGCGCGGCATCAATACTTTCAAGCACTTCATGGCCTATAAGGGCGCGCTGATGGTGAATGATGACGAGATGTTCGCCTCGTTCCAGCGCTGTGCGGAACTGGGCGCCATGCCGCTCGTTCACGCTGAAAATGGCGACGTCGTTGCGCAGTTGCAGGCCAAGCTGATGGCCGAAGGCAATGACGGGCCGGAAGCCCACGCCTATTCGCGCCCACCGGAAGTGGAAGGAGAAGCGACCAACCGCGCCATCATGATCGCCGATCAGGCAGGCGTGCCGCTTTATGTCGTGCATGTTTCCTGCGAACAGAGCCATGAAGCGATCCGCCGTGCCCGGCAAAAGGGTATGCGCGTGTTCGGCGAGCCTTTGATCCAGCACCTGACGCTTGACGAGAGCGAATATCATAACAAGGACTGGGATTATGCTGCACGCCGGGTAATGTCTCCGCCATTCCGTGACAAGGTCAACCAGGATAGTCTGTGGGCCGGTCTTGCGGCTGGAAGCCTGCAATGCGTCGCAACAGACCATTGCGCATTCACCACCGAGCAGAAGCGTTACGGCATCGGCAATTTCACCAAGATTCCGAATGGAACGGGCGGCCTCGAAGAACGCATGCCAGTGTTGTGGTCGCGCGGCGTGCGCACTGGCCGCCTGACGCCAAACGAGTTCGTGGCTGTCACCTCGACCAACATTGCCAAGATCTTGAACATCTATCCGCAGAAAGGTGCTGTGCTGCCGGGCGCGGATGCTGATCTTGTCATATGGGACCCGGAGGCCACCAAGAAGGTTTCTGCAAAAACACAGCATTCCTCCATTGATTACAACGTGTTCGAAGGCTTTGAACTCAAGGGCCTGCCGAAAATGACGCTTTCACGCGGGCGTATCGCATTCGACAAGGGACATGTCACGGCAGAGCCCGGTGACGGACGCTTCATCGAGCGCGAGCCGAACGGTGCCGTCAATCGGGCGCTGTCACAATGGAAGGAAATCGTTGCGCCGCGCAAAGTGGAGCGCAGCGCCGAACATATGCCGATAGGGGTCTGAGACATGGCCATCGTCCAGCTTCGGGAACCGCGCATGAGTTTGAATGACAGCATGGCCCCGGAGCGGGGCGAAGCAGATGCGCAGACAGTGATCGACATCAAAGACTTGTCGCTCGTCTTCGAGACGAATGATGGGCCGGTCCATGCGCTGTCCAATATTGATCTTGCCGTCAAGCGCGGCGAGTTCGTTTCCTTCATCGGACCTTCGGGATGCGGCAAGACCACATTGATGCGCGTCGTGGCCGATCTGGAGCAGCCGACATCAGGCTCCGTAACGGTGAACGGAAAAACGCCGGAACAAGCCCGCCTCGACCGATCCTACGGTTATGTATTTCAGGCAGCCGCTTTGTTTCCCTGGCGTACCATCGAAGACAATGTCAGCCTGCCGCTTGAGATTATGGGATTTTCCAAGGCAGAAAGACGCGAGCGGATCGAAAAGAACCTCGCACTCGTCAACCTGTCAGGCTTCGGCAAAAAATATCCCTGGCAGCTTTCGGGCGGCATGCAACAGCGCGCATCGATAGCTCGCGCACTTTCCTTCGACCCGGATATGCTGCTGATGGACGAGCCTTTCGGCGCTCTGGACGAAATCGTGCGTGACCATCTCAATGAACAGCTTCTCAAGCTTTGGGCCGCGACCCGCAAAACCGTGATTTTCGTCACACACTCGATCCCGGAAGCGGTGTTTCTCTCGACCAAGATCGTTGTCATGAGCCCACGACCGGGCCGCATTCATGAAATCATCGATTGCGATCTTGGTCCTGACAGACCGCTTGAGATTCGCGAATCTGAAGCATTCCTGAAAATTGCCCATCGGGTTCGTGAGGGGTTACGTCTGGGGCATATCCATGATTGAGGATACTCAGAAACCGCATCGTGCTGGAGATCGCCCATGAAAGGCTTTCTGCACGACAGATTCATTCCGGTGGCAACCATACTTGCCGTCATTATTGCGCTTTGGTACGGCCTCGCGGTGGTGCTCAACGCGCCGTTCGAGCGGGATCAGGCGACACGCGCGGGAACAGAAATCCCCTTCTCGACGCTTGTCGCCAATACGATGCATCAGGACCGACCTGTTTTGCCCGCACCGCATCAGGTGGCTGAAGAAATCTGGAAAACCGTCTTTGGAGTCAAACCGAGTTCCAAACGCAGTCTGATCTATCACGGGTGGGTAACATTATCGTCTACCCTGCTCGGTTTTGTGCTTGGATCGGCACTCGGTGTTCTTCTCGCTGTGGGAATTGTTCATTCCCGCACACTCGACAAGAGCCTCATGCCGTGGATCATCACCTCGCAGACGATCCCGATCCTTGCCATCGCGCCGATGATTATCGTGGTGCTGAATGCCATTGGCATATCGGGCTTGCTGCCCAAAGCCATCATCTCGACCTATCTCTCCTTCTTTCCCGTGGCGGTGGGCATGGTGAAGGGGCTGAGGTCACCTGATGTAATGCATCTCGACCTCATGCGTACCTACAATGCATCGAGATCACAGGTGTTCTGGAAACTGCGCTGGCCTGCGGCCATGCCGTTCCTCTTCACATCGATGCAGATCGCCGTCGCGATCAGCCTCGTTGGCGCGATTGTCGGTGAATTGCCAACCGGCGCAGTTGCCGGCCTCGGAGCGAGATTGCTTGCAGGTTCCTATTACGGCCAGACCGTGCAGATATGGGCAGCACTCGTTGCAGCCGCTCTGATGGCTGCGGTGCTGGTTGCGCTGATTGGCGTCGCGGCACAGCTTGTGAACCGACGCATGGGCGTAAAGCCGGAAAGGGCAGCCACATGATGACAGGCATTCTTTCCGTCATAGCGCTCATCGCTGTTTCATGGCTGCTTGTTGGTTGGGTCGCAAGTCTGAAGACCCGCAACCCTTTGGGCCAAAAGCTTTTGGATATCGCAGTGCCGGCGCTGTTCGGCATCGCAATGCTGATGCTCTGGGAGGTAACCGTCAGGCTTTTCGCTATTCCTCAGGTTCTTCTTCCAGCACCATCGGCAATCTGGGCACGCATAGCGGCGTCCGTACCAATTCTCTGGGCGGATTTCAGACAGACCTTTTTGAAGGCGGTCATTATCGGCTATGTCGCCGGATGCGGTCTCGGTTTCATAACCGCCATCATCGCGGACCGGATTCCATTCCTGCGGAAGGGGTTGTTGCCGCTCGGCAATCTGGCTGCAGCACTTCCTATCGTGGGCGTCGCGCCAATCATGGTGATGTGGTTTGGCTTCGACTGGCAATCGAAGGCAGCGGTGGTCATCATCATGACCTTCTTTCCTATGCTGGTGAACACGGTTGCAGGCCTTGCCAGTACCGGGGCGATGGAACGGGACATGATGGAGACCTACGGTTCAAGCTACTGGCAGACCTTGTTCAAGCTGCGTCTTCCAGCGGCTATGCCGTTCATATTCAACGCTCTCAAGATCAATTCCACCCTCGCGCTGATCGGCGCGATCGTGGCAGAATTTTTCGGCACGCCAATTGTCGGCATGGGCTTCCGCATCTCAGCGGAAATCGGGCGCATGAATGTGGATATGGTCTGGGCTGAAATCTTCGTAGCCGCTCTTGCGGGATCGCTCTCTTACGGGCTGATCGCGCTGATCGAGCGCAGACTGACATTCTGGCACCCGTCTTACAGGCGGGGTTGAACGGAACGATTTGGCATCCGTCACCATAAGACGGAGCTAATAACCAGAGGAGAACTGAAATGAAAAAGGCAATTTCTTTATGCCTTGGAACTGCAGGACTGGCGCTCGCGCTCATGAGCAGTTCGGCAATGGCAGCCGACAAGCTGACCTTGCAGCTCAAATGGGTGACGCAGGGACAATTTGCCGGTTATTATGTGGCCAAGGACAAGGGCTTCTATGAGGAAGAGAATCTCGATGTCGAGATCAAACCGGGCGGACCGGACGTCGCTCCGCCGCAGGTGATTGCCGGTGGCGGCGCAGATGTTGTTGTTGACTGGATGCCGTCAGCACTTGCTACCCGTGAAAAAGGCGTTCCGCTCGTCAATATCGCCCAGCCTTTCAAGAAATCCGGCATGATGCTGACCTGCCGCAAGGACACCAACATCACCAAGCCGGAAGACTTCAAGGGCCGCACGCTTGGTGTGTGGTTCGGTGGCAACGAATATCCGTTTCTTTCATGGATGAGCCATCTGAAAATTCCGACCGAAGGCGGCAAGGATGGCGTGACAGTTCTGAAACAAGGCTTCAACGTCGATCCGCTGATCCAGAAGCAGGCCGATTGCATTTCCACCATGACCTATAATGAATATTGGCAGGTGATTGATGCAGGCATTCCAGCCGATCAGCTTGTCGTCTTCCCATATGAAGAGCAAGGCGTCGCCACTCTCGAAGACGGACTCTATGTGTTGGAAAAGACCCTCGACGATCCGGCAATGGTCGACAAGCTCGCCCGTTTTGTTCGCGCCTCGATGAAGGGCTGGCAGTATGCCTCCGAAAATCCAGGGGAAGCAGCGGATATCATACTCGATAATGATGCTTCCGGTGCGCAGACCAAGGAAGTTCAGGAACGTATGGTCAAGGAAATCGGCAAACTGGTTGACGGTTCCGATGGCACTCTCGACGTAGCAGCTGCGGACCGCACGGTGGAAACACTACTTGGCGGCGGTTCCGACCCGGTCATCACCAAGAAACCGGAAGGTGCGTGGACCGCGAAGATAACCGACGCAATGAAGAAGTGATTGTACTCAAAATGAGAAAAAGAAACCGGCCTCAAAGGCCGGTTTCTTTGTTCTGAATTTACTCTGCTGGCTCAGCCGTGCCGCCTCTTTGCGACTTTTCTTTGAGAGCATTGTTTAGCTCTCTTTCAAGCCGGGCTTCTTCCTCGGCTTTTGGCTGTGTAAAGCGCCCCAGCAGCAGATAGGCGACCGGCGTTACATAGAGTGTGGCAATCGTCGCAAGGCCGAGGCCACCAACAATGACCCAGCCCAGAGCCACACGGGCTTCTGCGCCAGCGCCACTTGCCAAAATCAGCGGCACGCCGCCAAGCACGGCGCATATCATCGTCATGCAGACAGGGCGAAGACGAATATTGGATGCTTCTTCGATTGCTTCACGAACGCTCAAGCCCTTATCGCGCAACTGGTCCGCGAATTCGACAATCAGAATGCCGTTTTTGGCCATGATACCGACAAGCAGCACAAGCCCGATCTGGCTATAGACGTTCAGGCTCGTGCCGGTGAGCAGCATGGCAAAGACTGCGCAGCCGAGCCCGAGAGGAACGGTCGCCATCACGATCAGCGCACTGACAAAGCTTTCGAACTGCGCTGCCAGCACCAGAAGAATGATGATGATGGCAAAACCGAACACCATTGCCAGACCGCTCGAAGTTTCGCTGAGCGTCGAGGCTTCCGCCAGCGGGATGATGTGGCTGCCAGGCGGCAGAAGCGGCGCGGCGATCTCCTGCGCGGCCTTATAGGCATCGCCCAGCGCAAAATCGTCGCGCAGATTTGTCGTTATAGAAACCGAACGCTGACGTGTCTCGCGATTGAGCTGTGGCGGGACCGCTTTCTCAACGACTGTGGCGATGGATGACATCGGTACGTAGCGACCGTCTGTCGTCTTCATGAATACATTCTCAAGATCGGTCGGATCATTGATTGGATTTGTGGTGGCAACGAGTTTCACATCGAAACTGCGATCCCCTACATAGACCGATCCGATCTTGCGACCGTCGAGTACTGATTGCACGGCATTCGCCAGCCCGGTGATGTCTATACCCAGATCGGAGGCGCGTTCGCGATTAATCTCGACGGAAAGCTGCGGCTGGGTCGGTTCGACGGAAAGTCGCGGCTGGACAAAACGCGGATCCTTTTCCAGCGCGGCAACGACCGCCTGGGCAGCAGGCTGTAGCTTGGCATAATCACTACCGACTATGGCAAACTGCAAACCATTACCCGCACCGCGAATACCAAGACTGTTCGGCTGGGTGGTGAAGACACGCACCGCCGTTATGCCTTTGATGCGTTGGGTAATGTCAGCCATGATTTCCTGCTGGCTGCGTGCGCGTTCCTTCCAGGGCGCCAGCGTCAAGACAACAAAGCCGTTATTGGACGATCCGCCGGAGCCCGCGATGGCATAGGTGGTAATGATTTCACCGCTATCGCGCAGAGGCTGAACCGCGTCCTCAATCTTGTCGAGCTGCGATTGGAGAAATTCCACGCTGATGCCCTGCGGCCCGTTGATACGCAGCAGTGCGACGGCGCGGTCTTCCGACGGCGTCAGTTCCTGACGAATCAGACCGTAGCCGACATAGGACGCGCCTGCGAACAGAATCGCCACGAGCACAACAACGAACGGCGCCGACAGGCAGATATGCAGGGTCTTTCGATAAAAGGTCGCGAGTCCCCCGCCGATACGGCGCAAGAAAAGCGGACCATGGCCGCCATCTTCACCACTCCCCTCTTTGAGGAAACGAGAAGCAAGCATCGGGCAAAGCGTAAGCGCAACAACCGATGACAGAAGAACCGCAATCGCCAGCACGAAGCCGAATTCACGAAACAGACCACCCGCCTGCCCCGGCAAAAACGAAATCGGAACAAAGACCGCCGCCAAAGTCAGCGTGGTGGCGATGACGGCAAAAAAGACTTCCTGCGTGCCGAGCACTGCCGCCGCGCGCGGCCCCATGCCCTGATTGCGTCGCCGGACAACATTTTCCAGCACCACAATGGCATCGTCCACCACGAGACCCGTCGCGAGCACCAACGCCAGCAGGGTAAGAATGTTGACTGAGAACCCCGCCAGATAGATGGCTGCAATTGTCCCGATAAGCGCGACGGGCATCGACAAGGCCGGAATGAGCGTGGCGCGTATATCCCACAAAAACATGAAGATAATCGCTACGACGATGATCACCGACGCGATCAGAGCGATTTCCACCTCGTGGATTGCACCATTGATGAAATTCGCATCGTCGCTGGTGACAGCAATATTGACGCCCTCCGGCAATGTCTTCTGCAGATTGGCAACCGCTGCGCGGATGCCCTCCGAAATGTCGAGCGTATTTGACTGTGCCTGACGCACGATACCAAGGCCGATCGCCGTCTTGCCGTTGGAACGAACTGCCGAGCTTTCGATGTCCGGTCCAAGCGTCACGGTTGCGACATCGCGGATTTGCGTACGTCCGTTGATGTAGACGTTCTCGAAATCCTCAGGCTTTTCAAGATTGGCTGTAGCACGGACAACAATGGACTGATCGGCGCTACGTAAGGAACCGGCAGGAGCATCCAGTCCCATGGAGGACAGCGCCTTGGTTATATCGGCGATAGTCAGACCGTAGCTCGCAAGGCGCGCCTGATTAATATCAATGCGGAAAATCTTGTCGCGGTCACCATTGATCTGGACGTCAGCAACACCCGGTACGGCTGACAGGATATCCTGTATCTGGTCTTCGACCAGCACCGTCATGTCATCGACCGACATGGTATCGGACGTAACCGCCAGACGCATCACCGGATCGGCATTGGAATCCGCCTTGATGATGCGTGACGGATCCGCCTCTTCCGGCACGTCATTGGCAACACGGGAGATCGCATCGCGCATATCGGCGGCTGCAACATTGAGGTCCACGCCGTCGTTGAACTCTACCGTGACACGGCTGCGCTCAAACGACGATGTGGAAGAAATCGACTTCACGCCCGAAACTCGCGCAACAGCGTTTTCCAGAACCTGTGTCAACTGACGATCGATGGTTTCAGCAGATGCGCCACTGAAATCTGTGCTGATTGTCACGACAGGCCGGTCAACGTCAGGCAGTTCGCGAATATCGACGCCTGCGAATGCTGCAAGTCCCGCAACCACGATCAGAACGTTGATAACGAAAGCAAAAACTGGACGACGGATGAACAGTGCGGTCGATCCGCTGTTGCCGGATGGGGAATTGTGACTTGTCACGCCTTTACCCTCATCCTGCAGCAGGTTTTACCGAAGCAGGGTCAGCCAGCACCGTGCCTCGTTCGTTCTTTACGCGCACAGGTGCGTCATCCCGTACGGTTTGGACACCCTGCGTAACGATCATGTCTCCCTGCTTTACCGGGCCATCGATCAGAATGTTGGTTGAATTGCGCTGAACAATACGAGCGTCGATTTTCTTGGCGACACCGTTTTCAATGCGCCAGACATAGGAACCGTCCGCTCCCCACTGAATAGCCAGCGGGTCGACCGAAGGATAGCGATCACCCGGAAACAGCACCGTGACGGAGAACGACATGCCTGCACGCAGACGATCCTGTGTGTTCGGCACTTCTGCACGGACATGCAGCGTACGGCTGGCTTCGTCCAGCATATTGTCAACCGCGTTGATTTCGCCGTTATAGGTCTCACCCGGAAAGGCAGTCGATTCCGCAGTTAATGGCTGGCCGACCCTGATTTGCGGTGCGAAGCGTTCCGGCACCCATATATCGATCAGAACTTTCGACCTGTCGTCGATACGGCCAATGGATGTCTGCGCGGTAATGTAGTTACCCACATTGACAGGAAGAATGCCGACAATACCAGCGATCGGCGCACGAACCGTACGGCGGCTCAGCGCAAGCTGCGCATCCTGCAAAGCGAGCTGCGCATTCGCGACTGCCAGTTCCGCTTCGACCGCCTGAACTTCCGTTGCGGTGTTTGTCGCCCGCAATTTTGCAATGCGCTGGCGTGTCGTCTGCGCATCCTTCAACGCGATCTCGGCTTTGGAGACAGCGATCTTCTCCGTCTCGGCATCAAGTTCGGCAACCGGATCACCTTCCTTCACACTATCGCCAGCCTTAACGTAAAGCTTCGTCATGTAACCGCTGGAGTATGGGGTTATCGATACGGTGCTGAGAGCCCGTGCCGAACCGATAGCGGTCAAACGGTTGTTGATCGTTTCTTCACCCGCCGCTTCAACGACAACAAGCGGCGCTGAACGTTCGCTTCCGTTTTTTGGCGTTTCTTCGCTCGTCGCAGCGGTCTTCGCCACATCATTCTTGTTCTTGTATGCATACCAACCGCCGATGGCGGCCGCAGCTATGAGCAGGCACAAGGCAATCTGCTTCCAGGATTTCATTCAGCTCTCCGGCAAGGTCTACCCGTCACCCTGACGGACCTCGTATTCGAAACCATTATGTCGGGCGCGGACAATGCCAGCAAATAGTATCAGAGTGATGATTGTCTTCACATTGCGCAAATCACACATCCCATAAGGATGCATGGATTTTTCCGTCCAAGACTTTGCACGCACAATCTTAAAGCGTCGAGTTAAATTTCGGTAATGCTACGCTGGAAGATAACATAAACGAATGCGTTTTTAACCGATTGAACAAAGGTTGTTGGATTTATCGGTCGGCTGCTTATATAGGAGGCTACCTTTATGAATTGCGTTTCGACGGCACACCGGTTGAGGCTCCGCGGCAATTAGGCCGGCCCGCCTCGAATTGGAAGCAGGTTATGGCGGTTGTTGAAAAGACCTCAGATACGGGCGGGCCTTCCTCTGAAGCAGTCTCCCAAGCTGCGGCCACGGAAAGGCTCTCGTCAACCCAGTTCACGCGTTTACCCTGGCGCAACCGGCTTTCGAGCAAGCTATTGCTCTTAACCGCACTTGCCGTGCTGATCACCGAAGTTCTGATCTTTGTCCCCTCCGTTGCCAATATGCGCGTGCGCTGGATGAGCTCTAGATTGGATACAGTCGGCGCTGTCAGCGAGGTTCTCGCCGCAGGCGGCAATATGGATGTGCCGCGCGATATTCAGGACAAAGTACTTCTGGCAACGGGCACGAAAGCCATTGCCATGCGTGAGGCTGGGGCATCGCGCCTGCTCGCCATGTCGGAAGTTCCCGGCAAGATCGATCAGGTCATTGATCTCAACAATGTCAGCGAAGCCGGTGCCATTTGGGATGCATTCGGAACCTTGTTCAATGGCGGAGACAGAACGCTGCGAATCTACGGTTCGGTTACCCCATCCAGTTCTCCAGGACGTATCATTGAAATCGTGACCTCGGATGCACCCCTTCGACATGCCATGCTTGTCTATGCCCGCAATGTGACTTTCATCTCGCTGATTATTTCAGTGATAGCGGCAAGCCTGATCTATCTGATTATTCACGAGATGCTGCTGCGACCGGTGCGCATCATGCATCGCAACATGATCGATTTCGCCTCGTCTCCTGACAATCCTGCGCTTATTCTCGTTCCGGAAAACCGCAAGGACGAGTTCGGCGTCGCGCAGCGCCAGATATCCCATATTCAAAGCGATCTTCAGCGAACGCTCAAGGAACAGAAACATCTTGCTGATCTCGGTCTGGCCGTCTCCAAAATCAACCACGACATGCGCAATATTCTGGCTTCCGCGCAATTGATGTCGGACAGGCTTGCCGATACCGAAGACCCGATGGTGCAGCGGTTCGCACCCAAACTCATCCGCACCCTCAGCCGCGCAATCAGCTATTCCGAAAGCGTGATGGCCTATGGTCGTTCCCAAGAAGCGCCTCCGCGTCCACGCCGCGTCCTGCTTCATACGATTATTGCAGACGTGCAGGAAACGCTCAGCCCCAATTCAGAAAGCAACATCGAGTTCGAGAATTTCGTTCCGGAGGATTTCGAGCTGAATGTCGATTCGGAACAGCTGTTCCGTGTGCTGAGCAATCTCTGCCGAAACTCTGTACAAGCGATGGAACGTGACCAGACCAATGATGACGCCACCATCAAGCGGCTTACGATTTCAGCCGGCAGAATAGGAACAACTGCAATCATCGGCGTTGAGGACACCGGCCCCGGTCTGCCGCAAAAGGCACGCGACAATCTTTTTACGGCTTTCAAGGGATCGACACGCAGCGACGGTACCGGCCTCGGACTGGCAATCGCGCAAGAGCTGATCCGAGCGCACGGCGGAACAATCGAGCTTCGGGAAGATCGTCCCGTTGGCGCGCATTTCGAGATTCGCATTCCTGATTTGCCGCCCCGGCGTGAAGACCGCAACAACCAGCGCACTGAAGAAAACGCTTAAACAATCTGCAGCTGCACGGATTTCTGACCGAAAAGCCCGGAAATGCGGGCACTGACAAGAAATCTTCACAGAACCACATTTTTTTCTAAGAAGACGCTTGCATTTAGTGATCGGTCCGATTATCAACCGCCCATCGCCGCAGCGAGCGGCACCAAGGCAAGCACCCGTAGCTCAGCTGGATAGAGCACCAGACTACGAATCTGGGGGTCAGAGGTTCGAATCCTTTCGGGTGCGCCATTTCCTTACTATTTGATTTTCCTACATAATTCGGCATCGACGTGACAGCGTTTGCGTGGCTGTTTCGGCGCCGTGGTAGCATACTGGTAGCTTTCGCTTTTTTCTTCAAGAACGGCGATCCCCTCTGTGGATAACAAAAAGCCCGCTCGGTGGCGGGCAATTCGATTCCATCGGTGTCAAAAATTTGGTCTTGGCCGAATTATCAAGCGCGCATCGGCATCAAGATTGCGAATTCGTTTTCCGGCGATTCCGGCGCGGTAACACATAGCTCACGTGATGAGGCTGCCATCGCAAAATTGCTTTGCGCGTCTTTCGCATATCTTCGGAATTGAACAATTCTGCCAGAGCGGTTCCAGTTATAACTGAATCGTTGGAACCGCACTTGCCGCAAACCGTAATCAGCGCGGTTCCAGCCCGCCATTCTCGACGATGAAGTCGATGATCTCCGGCACGCCCTTGCCGCGATGGAGATCGGTGAAGCCGAACGGGCGCTTGCCGCGCATTCGGGCCGCGTCGTCTTGCATAACATCGAGATCGACATGAACGTGAGGGGCAAGATCGCTCTTGTTGATGACCAGAAAATCCGACCGCGTGATGCCCGGACCGCCTTTGCGCGGGATTTCTTCGCCCTGGCAAACAGAGATGACATAGAGCGTCAGGTCGGCCAGATCGGGCGAGAAAGTGGCTGCGAGATTATCACCGCCGGATTCGATGAACACGATATCCAGATCCGGAAATCGCCGGTTCATTTCCGCAATTGCCTGAAGATTGATCGAGGCATCCTCGCGGATTGCCGTATGCGGGCAGCCTCCCGTTTCGACACCCATGATACGCTCTTCGGACAAAGCCTGAGAACGTGCCAGAATGAGGGCGTCTTCCTGCGTGTAGATGTCGTTGGTAATTACGGCGACCGAATATTTGTCACGCAGCGCTTTGCATAGCTTTTCGGTCAGTGTCGTCTTTCCCGATCCCACCGGTCCACCGATACCGATGCGCAAGGGTCCGTTTTTCTGTGTCATGTGCGAAAGAGCCTCGAATGTTGGGTTTCGTGTTTCATGGCCGCGATGTCGCTCACGTAAGTCGCAGAGCCAAGGTCACTCAATGAAGTTTTTTCTATTCGCGCCGCCGTTTCGGCGAGAACCGGCTCCAAGTCTGACATGGTTGCAGTCACGCCATTCTGCCCCATGACCGAAAGACGGATGGATGCCTGCAAAAGATTGATACAGAAGGCTTGCAGAAAGGCGGCGAGCGTCAATCCAAGCGATACTCCGTTGCCGCCCGCTACAGCACCGACTGCCACCGGATAGGGACAATCGGCTGGCAGGCGGTCGAAAACAGGGCTGGGCCAGCTTCGCGCCGCAGCCATGAACGCACCACCTTGCAGCATCGTTTCCATGTGACGTTCACGCGAACCGGCCAGCGCTTCGGCCAGTTCCGCAACCTCTGCAAGATCGTCTTCACCAATTGCACACCGCCAACTTTCAGCGCAAAGCACGGCATCGTTCCACCCGGAGCCACGCGTCACAAGCCAGCGCAGCCAATCGACCATGGTAGCGACATCTGTGACATAGCCGTCATGGACTGCACGCTCCAGTCCATGACTATAGCTGAACGATCCCACCGGAAAGACGGGCGACAGCCACGCCATCAACCGCAGCAAAGCGGTGGTGGTGTCAGTCGTGGTGGTGGTGATGATGTTCATGATCGTGTTCGTGATGACCATGATGATGATCGTGGTCATGGTCATGATGCGAATGGCCGCCAGAATAAGCACCGCGCAGCGGACTGAAAATAGCCGTTACATCCGTAACCGTCGCACCAAGCCCTTCAAGCATCGCCTTGATGACATGATCGCGCAGAATGAGGATACGGTCGGTCTCGATCTGAGCGGCAAGATGCCGGTTGCCGATATGCCAGGCAAGCTCGGCTATGTGCAGCGGATCGCGCCCGCGGATTTCGTAAAGGTCCTCGCTTGCGGCGCGGATTTCAATCTCACGTCCGTCATCAAGAACAAGCCGGTCGCCGTGCTCAAGCACAACCGGCTCTGCAAAATCGACAAGCACCTTCTCGCCGCCTTCCAGCGCGATGGCCTTGCGCCGCAGATGACGCTCATCACGCTCAAGAACGGCATGGCCTGCAGGCACCGCATCGATCACCTTATCCGCACGAATAATGGCAGTGGCACGAAACATTTGTTTGCCTTTCAAGCTCAAAACATGAAGTAGCGTTGCGCCATCGGCACGACGTCGACAGGCTCGCAGGTGAGAAGTTCGCCATCCGCCCGCACCTCATAGGTTTCCGGATCAACTTCCATTTGCGGCATCGCATTGTTGAGGATCATGGAATGCTTGCCGATACCGCCTCTGGTATTGGCTACTGCAACCATCTGTTTGTCCACCCCGATCTTCTCTCGAAGCCCTTCATCCATTGCAGCCTGTGAGACGAAGGTAATGGAGGTATTGGTGCGGGCTTTCCCGAATGAGCCGAACATCGGACGGTAATGCATCGGTTGCGGCGTTGGTATCGAGCCATTCGGATCACCCATCGGCGCGGTGGCGATCCAGCCGCCAAGCAGCACCATTTCCGGCTTCATTCCGAAGAATGCAGGGTTCCACAAAACAAGATCAGCGCGCTTTCCGACTTCCACCGAACCGATTTCATGCGCCATGCCATGGGCGATAGCTGGATTGATGGTGTATTTCGCAATGTAGCGGCGTGCCCGGTAATTGTCATTGCCCGGCTTGTCGTCCGGAAGACTGCCGCGCTGCTTCTTCATCTTGTCCGCAGTCTGCCAGCAGCGAATAATCATTTCGCCGACACGGCCCATCGCCTGACTGTCGGAGGAAATGATGGAGAACGCCCCCATATCGTGCAGGATATCTTCCGCAGCGATGGTTTCCTTGCGGATGCGGCTTTCTGCAAAGGCAATGTCTTCAGGGATTGCCGGAGACAGGTGATGGCACACCATCAGCATGTCGAGGTGTTCTGCGATCGTATTGACCGTGTAGGGCCGGGTCGGGTTGGTCGAAGCGGGCAGCACATTCGGATACTGGCAAACCCGGATAATATCCGGCGCGTGGCCACCGCCCGCACCTTCCGTATGGAAGGAGTGGATCGTGCGCCCTTTGAAGGCATTGAGCGTATCTTCGACAAAGCCGCCCTCATTGAGCGTATCGGTGTGGATCGCCACCTGAACGTCGAACTGATCGGCGACCGAAAGGCAATTGTCGATGGCCGCCGGTGTGCAGCCCCAGTCCTCATGCAGTTTCAAGCCGCAGGCACCAGCGCGGACCATTTCTTCCAGCGCGCCCGGCAGCGAGGCATTGCCCTTGCCGAACACACCGATATTCATCGGCAGGCCGTCGAACGACTGGATCAGCCGCGCAATGTGCCAGGGGCCGGGCGTGCATGTGGTTGCAAGCGTGCCATGGGCCGGCCCGGTGCCGCCACCGACCATGCAGGTAATGCCTGCATTGAGTGCTTCGTCCACCTGCTGCGGCGAGATAAAGTGGATATGCGTATCGATCCCGCCTGCGGTGAGAATCTTGCCCTCGCCTGCAATGATCTCCGTGCCGGGGCCGATGATGATCGAGACGCCCGGCTGCGTATCGGGATTGCCCGCCTTGCCGATGAGGGCGATGCGCCCGTCGCGAAGTCCGATATCCGCCTTGTAGATGCCGCTATGATCAAGGATCAGAGCATTGGTGATAACTGTATCCATCGCGCCATCGGCGCGGGACAATTGGCTTTGCCCCATACCGTCGCGGATAACCTTGCCTCCGCCGAACTTCACCTCTTCGCCGTAGATGGTAAGATCGCGTTCGACTTCGATAAAAAGTTCCGTATCGGCTAGGCGCACCTTATCGCCGACTGTGGGGCCAAACATCTGCGCATAGGTGGCGCGACTAATTCTGGCTGGCATGAAATGTCTCCGTCACCTGTTCTAAAGCTTTCCCATGACCATCTGGCGAAATCCGTAGATCTCGCGCTTGCCGCTCACGGGAACCAAAGTCACGTCGCGTTCCTGGCCGGGCTCGAAGCGCACGGCGGTACCCGCCGCAATGTCCAGCCGCTGTCCGAGCGCCTTGTCGCGTTCGAAAGAAAGGGCCGCATTCACTTCATAAAAATGAAAATGGCTACCGACCTGGATGGGGCGGTCGCCGGTATTGGCGACCTTGATCGTGACGGTCGGCTGTCCCTGATTGAGTTCTATGTCGCCGTCCTGCGTAATGATTTCGCCGGGGATCATGTCACACCTCAACCGGCCATCAGCATAAGGCCGCCAAGCGCCGTCGCACCGCCAGCCACACGCATGGCGAGACGCCCCGCCTTGCCTGTCATCAGGCGACCCGCGCCAAGACCGAGGCCGATACCCGCCGCGTGAAGAAGCGCCGTCGCCAATGCGAAACCCGCCGCATAGGAAAAGAAGGTTGCGCCGCCAATTTCACCGCCATGGGCATGGCCATGGAAGAAGGCAAAGAAGCCCGCGATGATGGCGCCCACGACCGGGGAAACGGGCAGAGCAAGCGCCACCAGCAGGCCCAGCACGACGACCGAAGCCAGAATGACAGGCTCAACAAAGGGCAGCGGCATGCCCAGAAGCGCCGCCACAAAGCCGAGCAGCATCACGCCGACAAATGCAGCCGGCACGACGAAGAGTGCTCGTCCACCGAGCATGGCGGCCCAAAGCCCTACCGCAACCATTGCCAGAATATGATCCGCGCCGGAGAGCGGATGTGTGAAGCCCGCCGCGAACGACCCGTGTTCAGCCGGATTAAGATGGGCAAAGGCAGGGCTTGCGGTGAGCGTCATTGCTACTGCGGCGAGAACCGTAGTTTTCTTCATTATCGTACCTTTCAAAAAACAGGTTCGTCTTGGCGAAACCTGAAAATCAGCGGATCGGCTCGTGAACTGTGACGAGCTTCGTGCCATCGGGAAATGTGGCTTCGACCTGAATGTCGTGGATCATTTCGGGCACACCATCCATCACCTGTTCGCGGGTGATGACGTGCGCGCCTGCTTCCATAAGATCGGCGACCGTGCGCCCATCGCGGGCACCTTCAACGACAAAATCGCTGATCAGCGCGATCGTTTCCGGATGATTGAGTTTTACCCCACGCTCCAGACGGCGGCGGGCAACCATGGCGGCCATGGCGATCAAAAGCTTGTCTTTTTCCCTGGGCGTCAAATTCATGACTTCATTCCAAACTTCAAAGCGGGTTTCATTCCGCTGGCGTTAAAAGCGGCGGGATTGCCGCGAACTCAAAATGTCCAAACTTTAGGCAGTCCTGCCTTGCCATTAAGCAGGGCAAGCAATGGCCCCAGACGTTTGCGCAAGGCATAACTGTCCGGCGCGTAAAGCCGCACCACCAGTTTGGTTGCCGCACCAACCTGCCAGAGGCTGGCGCCGCCCTCCTCTCCAATGATCTGCCGGGCAGCTTCCAGATGTTTCCCGGCGTTCCCCGAAATCAAAAGCACCGTAGCGACTGCAAGGGCCGCATTTGTTACCGCGTGCGCCTGTAATTCAGCTCCAAGGTCCGGTCCCAGCCGAAATTCTTCAGCATGCACAAGCCTCCCATCGGGCCGCCCACCCAACCGCACACGCCAACGGTCACTGAACATCGCTTCATCAACCCGCTCCCCCATGGCAAGGCGCCCGAATATAGTCGCCTCCACCACCAGGATTTCTGCCCCTTCCTCCAACTCGACATCCAGCGTTCGTGACAACACGGATTGATTGAACAGAATGGTTTCCTGCGGAAGCCAAGCAAGATGCGTGCCTTTTGCCATTTTCAAACGCGTGGCAATGCGCGCCTCGCCGCCCCCGGAGCGATAAATACGCTCACAGGCTTGCGTGGTGATGACAGCCGAAGCGTTTTCGCCAAGCTCCACATCCCATCGCAGTCGGTCACCGCCTGTCAGCCCCCCTGATGTGTTGATCAGGATTGCTTCCAGCGGATCGTTTCCGACCTGCGGCATGCGAATCTTGGCCGCGCCTTCCTGGTAAAGCCTGGAAATGCGCGAACGCCCGTCCTTGAAATGTATCGAAAGCCCACCCAGCCCGTTGACGCGCTGCGAGGAGAGCTCCGCTAACTTATTGTTATTTATTATCATCTGCGCGAATCTCGTACCGCTCTTCTAAAACAGAAACGACCGCAGAATAAAGGGGGTGGGGGTGCGGCAGGACGCCGCCACACCTTGGAAAGCTTGAAATTGTTTCATCGAGAACCGTGGCAATCCCCTTCAAGACGTTGCTTTGGAAGGGGATTGACCGATCAGCTTCTCCGGCCAGAGCATTTCCTGTTTTGATTGAATCATCGGAAATGCTCTGTCTCTTTATTTTTACGCATTGCTGCCGGGTGCGTAACCGTCTTTCGATAGAGATGCCAGGTCGCATGCCCAAGGATGGGTATTACTACTGCCAATCCGGCAAACATCGTGGCAAAACCGACGATCAGCATCGCGGTTACGATTGCAGCCCAGAGCAGCGATTCCACGGGGTTGCGCATGACGACACGCAACGATGTCGCAACCGCTGCCGCCGCACCGCAATCCTGATCAAGCAGCATCGGGAAAGTCACAATCGTCGAGCACAGGACCACGATTGCAAAAAGCAATCCGATCCCGCAGCCAGTGAAGATCAGACTACGCCCTTCTTCAGTTGACGATATCTGGTTCATCATCATGGAGAAGCTTTCGGGCGGCATCGGACCGAAATAGTGAACATAGAGGTTCTGGGCCACCAGCAACCATGCGACAAAGATTGCGAAGAGAAAAGCGCCGACAGCCATGATAGACGGCAATGCCGGAGAATGGCTCACATCCAGCGCACGTTTCCACGACGTATCCAACTTCTCTTCACGGCGTCGGCTCATCTCATAAAGCGGCAACGCAGCAATCGGTCCGATCAAAGCAAAACCGGACATCAAAGGGAATAAAAGCGGCAGCGCGTTTGCGTTCGTGCTCCAATAGGTAATGAGCAATCCCGCAAACGGATATATGAGACAAAGAAAAACATAATGCGAAGGCTTTGCCCAGAAATCGTTAAACCCCAGACGCAAGGCATCAAATACATCCGCCATGCGGATACGTTTAACTTCGGGGTAAAAGATCGACTGGTCTCGTCCCGCGATAACATGAAACTGTGCCATGACGCTCCTCCTGCTAGTTAGGCAGTCCTGACGACAAAGGCGGCGGTCAGGACATGGCCTGCACGCAATTTCCGGCTTCCGCACGATTAGCGAATAGATCCGCGCTTCTGTGATAATAATTCATCCGCCAGAGCCTGACGGTCTGCCGATGAGTATACATCGAAAAGATCAACTGCGAAAGAAAAGCGACAACATGCGCTTGAAACGGCTTGAACAAAATCGAGAAATAACACGCTCTCCATGATAACCAGCACTACCGGAAACCACGTGAAAACCAATTTTTTAGATTTTGATCGGAGGATAATGGTGCTGCGAGAGAGGATTGAACTCTCGACCTCTCCCTTACCAAGGGAGTGCTCTACCACTGAGCTACCGCAGCAATCTCTTGAGTGCGGCGGACTTCTGCCACATCGTTACGCAAATCGCAAGCAAGCAATTGCATTTCTTTTCACATAATGTGGAAATCTGCCGAACACGCATTTGAAAGCCGCTTTTCCGGCGCTTTCTCCCGTAGTAAAAGACCGCTATGAGCGAAAATACGACCAACAAAGAGAAACAAACCCAGTCGGACCAGCGCAAAAAGCGCCGGGCCGAGGAGTTGCGCGCGAATCTGATGCGCCGCAAAGCCCAATCCAGATCGCGTCGCGCAGGCGAAGCGGATGAACGAAACGACGGGATCACTGCGGCAAGCGACAATACCGACTGAGCACCACAGCAACAAAGCCTTCCTTGAAGATAGGGGGGCTCTGCGGTAAAAGCTCATTTCTGTCCTTTGCAGCGATATCGTCCCATTGTGATTCGTTTTTGACGTAATTTGGCCGCAAGACTCGTAATTTCATGACGCAGCGCCACCGCGCCACAAGGGCTGCCGGATTTGGCGCAATTTTATCGGGCAAGGCATCGGCCCAGAAGGTGACACAGTATGGATCGCATCAAAATCGTCGGCGGCAACAAGCTCAACGGCATCATCCCAATCTCCGGCGCAAAAAACGCTGCTCTGCCGTTGATGATCGCCTCGCTTCTGACCGACGATACGCTGACGCTCGAAAATGTGCCGCATCTGGCCGACGTCGAACAGTTGATCCGCATCCTCAGCAATCATGGTGTCGATTATTCGGTCAATGGACGCCGCGAGCATCAGGATGGAGCCTATTCGCGTACGATCCATTTCACCGCCCGCAACATCGTCACCACCACAGCACCCTACGAACTCGTGTCCAAGATGCGTGCAAGTTTCTGGGTGATTGCGCCTCTTCTCGCCCGTATGGGTGAAGCCAATGTTTCCCTGCCGGGCGGCTGCGCCATCGGCACGCGTCCGGTCGATCTTCTCCTCGAAGCATTATTAGCTCTTGGAGCCGATATCGAAATCGAAAACGGCTATGCCAAGGCAAAGGCCAGAAATGGTCTCGTCGGAGCGCGCTACAAGTTCCCGAAGGTTTCTGTCGGCGCGACCCATGTCATGCTGATGGCAGCAACGCTCGCAAAGGGCGAAACGATCATCGAAAATGCCGCTCGCGAGCCGGAAGTCGTCAATCTTGCCGACTGCCTCAATGCGATGGGCGCAAAGATCACCGGTGCTGGAACCGGCACCATTCATGTGGAAGGCGTCACCAGCCTTTCCGGCGCGCGGGTCCGCGTCATTCCGGACCGCATTGAAACCGGAACCTATGCCATGGCCGTCGCCATGACGGGCGGCGACGTGCTTCTGGAAGGCGCGCAGGAAAGCCAGCTTTCCGCCGCTCTTGAAACGCTGCGCCAGGCTGGCGCTGAAATCACCGAGACCAATAGCGGCCTGCGTGTGGTGCGTAACGGCCACGGCATCCACCCCGTCGACGTCACGACCGACCCCTTCCCCGGCTTCCCGACCGACTTGCAGGCACAGTTCATGGGCCTGATGACCAAGGCAAAGGGAACTTCACGTATCACGGAAACCATTTTTGAAAATCGTTTCATGCACGTGCAGGAACTGGCACGTCTCGGCGCAAAAATCTCCCTTTCCGGCCAGACTGCAACCGTCGAGGGCGTGGAGCGCCTGAAAGGCGCACAGGTGATGGCAACGGATCTTCGAGCCTCGGTTTCGCTTGTGATCGCTGGGCTCGCCGCGGAGGGCGAAACCTTGGTCAACCGCGTTTATCATCTGGATCGCGGCTTCGAGCGTCTTGAAGAAAAATTGTCCCGTTGCGGCGCGACAGTAGAACGTATCAGTGGCTGATCAGAACAGGCCGGAGTGACATTCAGTGTTCCGGCTTTTTCCTGCGTAGCGTTTGAGATTCCAATTCAAAGGGCGACAGGCTTGAAAAGCCTGTCGATTTTTTTGTTTTGACATGCCAAGTTGATAATCGGCCAAGCGGGCGATTGATTTTCCGCCTGTCGGGAGCTGTTATTGACCAATAATGGGAAAGTGGTGCTGGAGTATGGATATGTTGAAGCTTGTGGCGCTGGATGAGGAGGATTTGCAGGTCCTGTCCGCTCATCTTCAGGACGCAGTTTTGAAAGTATCCGATCTCCAGTACATCGGGAATGAAAAGCGCTTCATCCTGACGGCAAACCGCTTCGTCTGGGAAGAAAGCAAGCCGAAATTCCTGCGCAAGCCGAAATATCAGCGCCGAAAAACGGCCCTGCACTTCAATCGCGTGATTGCAGCCAAGGCCACCGGGATTGACCGCCATAAGCCGGATGAAGTGCTTTCCCTGATGGCCATTCAGTTCACTGCCGGCGAAACACCCGCCGGAACAATAGAACTGACTTTCTCGGCAAATGCGGCTATCCGTCTTGAGGTAGAATGTATCGAAGCGCAAATGACGGACCTTGGCGCGGCATGGGAAACAGAATCGCTTCCTCGCCATAACGTCTGAGAGAAGGTTCTGCACAACCATCTTTCGTCAGCCGGGCACCCAAGTCCGGCAAGCATATTTGAAGGAACAGAAGCGTGGTCAAGACGCTCAGACAAACCGATCCCGATTTCGAGAATAATTTCGAGATATTTCTGGCAGGCAAGCGCGAGGCATCCGAGGATGTCGATCGCGCGGCTCGCGAAATCGTCGACCGCGTGCGCCGGGAAGGCGACAGCGCGCTTATCGACTATTCGCGCCGCTTCGACCGGATCGATCTCGATAAAACCGGCCTCGCGGTCACAGAGGCCGAAATCGACGCGGCTTTCGAAGCGGCTCCGGCATCGACGGTCGAGGCACTGAAGCTTGCCCGTGAGCGCATCGAAAAACACCATGCGCGGCAATTGCCGAAGGATGACCGCTATACGGATGCGCTTGGCGTGGAGCTTGGCTCGCGCTGGACTGCTATCGAGGCTGTGGGGCTTTATGTTCCCGGCGGCACGGCAAGCTATCCCAGTTCTGTCTTGATGAACGCTGTTCCCGCCAAGGTGGCGGGCGTGGAGCGCATCGTCATGGTGGTTCCGGCGCCCGATGGTGTGCTCAATCCACTGGTTCTGGTGGCTGCCCGTCTGGCTGGCGTTTCCGAAATCTACCGTGTTGGCGGCGCGCAGGCTGTTGCGGCGCTTGCCTATGGCACCGAAACCATTCGCCCCGTTGCCAAGATCGTGGGCCCCGGCAACGCCTATGTGGCGGCGGCAAAGCGCATCGTCTTCGGCACGGTCGGCATCGACATGATCGCCGGCCCGTCGGAAGTGCTGGTCATTGCCGACAAGGATAACAATCCCGACTGGATCGCCGCCGACCTCCTCGCCCAAGCGGAGCACGATACAGCGGCGCAATCGATCCTCATGACCAATGATGAAACGCTCGCACAGGCTGTCGAAGAAGCTGTCGAACGGCAGCTTCGCAACCTCCCGCGCGCGCAAACTGCCGCCGCGAGCTGGCGTGATTTCGGCGCGGTTATTCTGGTCGAGGATTTCGAGGCAGCCATTCCGCTTGCCAACCGCATTGCAGCCGAGCACTTGGAAATCGCCACCGCAGATCCGGAAGCCTTGCTGCCAAAAATCCGCAACGCAGGATCGATCTTCATCGGCGGTTATACGCCGGAAGTGATTGGCGATTATGTCGGCGGTTGTAACCACGTTCTGCCGACGGCGCGCTCGGCGCGTTTTTCATCCGGCCTATCCGTTCTCGATTATATGAAGCGCACATCGCTGCTCAAGCTCGGCCCTGACCAACTGCGTGTTCTCGGACCCGCTGCAATCGAGATTGCCCGCGCCGAAGGGCTCGATGCTCACGCGCAGTCTGTCGCCATCCGGTTGAATCTATGAGGTGACATGACTGCCGGTGTTCCAAATGCCCGCCTTGTTGACGTCGAGCTCGATGAGTCCATCGGGCGTTCGACGCCTGACGTCGAGCATGAGCGTGCGGTGGCCATTTTTGACCTCATCGAAGAAAACTCGTTCCATCCCATCGGAGACGATACGGGTGGGCCATACCGGCTGAAACTTTCACTGATGGAATCACGGCTGATCTTCGCTATTGCACGGGAAACAGGCGAAGACGTCGCGACCCATATCCTCTCCCTCACGCCTTTGCGTCGTGTGGTGCGTGATTATTTCATGATTTGCGAAAGCTATTATCAGGCGATCCGATCCGCGACCCCAAGCAAGATCGAAGCAATCGACATGGGACGGCGCGGCCTGCACAATGAAGGATCGCAAACGCTGCAGGCCCGGCTAAAAGGTAAGATCGAGGTTGATTTCAACACGGCACGGCGGCTTTTCACACTTGTCTGCGTTTTGCACTGGAGAGGCTGATCATTGATGGTCATCACCGATGCCCCCTCGACAAGTGTGAATACCGATGACAACGAAGATCATAAACAGCGCTTGCCAAAATCGCTGCTTTTCGTCTGCGGCAAGAATGCAATTCGTTCGCCCATGGCGGAATTACTGGCAAGAAAAGCCCTGCCACCCAATATTTATGTAGCGTCGGCAGGCGTGATGCGAGGCGAACGCGATCCGTTTGTCGATGCCGTCCTTCAGGAAGAGGGCCTATCACTCGATAACCGGCAGCCGCGCGGCCTCGAAGAACTGGCGGACGGTTATTTCGACCTGATCGTAACGCTGACACCGCTTGCCCATCATACTGTGCTGGAACGCATGCGGGGTTTCTCGGTTGATGTCGAATATTGGCCGACGCCGGACCCCACGCTTGTAACGGGCAGCAGGGGGCAGCTCTTGGCGGCATATCGCGATGTGCGGGACCGTCTGAAGCGGCAAATCACGCAGCGTTTCCATAAGCAATAAGTTCGCGGAATTCCGTTGTTCACAAATGCCGCCTAATCATATAGGTTCCGCGCAAATTCAGACCTAAAGACCGCTTGAGAGCGGCATTTTACCAAAGAAAGAAACAGGTATCGCATGGCGAAAGAAGAAGTCCTCGAATTTCCGGGTGTTGTTACGGAACTGCTGCCCAATGCTATGTTCCGCGTGAAGCTCGAAAATGAACATGAAATCATCGCCCATACGGCAGGCCGTATGCGCAAGAATCGCATCCGCGTTCTGGCCGGTGACAAGGTTCTGGTTGAGATGACCCCTTACGATCTGACCAAGGGCCGCATCACCTACCGCTTCAAGTAAGCAGTCCGTTCCCGTTCCAGGAAATGTCTATTCGATGAGCGCGCAACACAAGCTGGTTCTTGCCTCCGGTTCTCCACGCAGGATCGAGCTTCTGAGGCAGGCAGGCATCGAACCGGACCATATTTATCCGGCTGATATAGATGAAACGCCGCAGCGTGGCGAACATCCGCGCTCGCTGGCGAAACGTCTGTCGCGGGAAAAGGCGCGCAAGGCGCAGGAGCAATTGAAGGACGATGCGAGTTTCGCGGGTGCCTTCATTCTTGCAGCCGACACTGTTGTGGCGGTTGGCCGTCGCATTCTCCCCAAAGCGGAGATTGCCGACGAAGCAAGGGAATGCCTGCGTCTGCTTTCGGGGCGCACGCACAAGGTCTTCACCGGGGTGAGTCTTGTCCTGCCGAACGGGAACTTGCGCCAGACGCTGGTTGAAACACGGCTGCGTTTCGAGCGGCTGTCCCGAAAACAGATGGATGCCTATCTTTCATCCGGTGAATGGCGGGGCAAGGCGGGCGGCTATGCTATTCAGGGACTGGCGGGCAGTTTTGTCGTGAAGCTGGTCGGTTCCTATACCAATGTGGTGGGGCTGCCGCTGCAGGAGGCCATAAGCCTGCTGAGCGACGTCGACTATCCGGTTTATGCTAACTGGAATAGCGGGAAAGTCTGAGAACAGATATGAGCGACAAGAAGGACATATCAGCAGCAGCGGGCGCCCGCGTGACGCCCTTGCGTCCGACGCGCCCCTGCCCGGAATGCGGAAAGCCTTCATCACGCGAATCCTATCCGTTCTGTTCGCCGCGCTGCAAAAGCATCGACCTCAATCGCTGGCTGTCGGGCAGCTATGTCTTGCCGGGAAAGCCGCTTGATGAAGAGGAAGAAGAGGGAAACTAGACGGTTTCAAAGCATCTTCTTGCAATAAAATCAGCTATTTATCGAAACTGTGAGAAAAGCTGATAAAAATTGCGATACGGTGCTGGACAGCGCGGAATTTAATGCTATAACCCACCCACTTCCGGCGGGAACCAACACCGCCTCGAACAAGCAAATGCTTGTTACGGATGCCCGGATAGCTCAGTTGGTAGAGCAGCGGATTGAAAATCCGCGTGTCGGTGGTTCGAATCCGCCTCCGGGCACCATTCAGTTTTCTACAGCCTCCAATGATGATGTTTGTTGATCAGATTTGTGCGCTCTTTATTCTGGAGCTTCTCCAGTTAAAGCGAAGTCGCTGAACAGCTCTGTTGCGTTTTGTTAGGTCTCATCTATGCAAAACTGTTTCCAATATGCGCTGACAACATGAACGTGCTCGAATATTGACCTGACGGTTTTCCTCTGCAAGGACTGGTCATTCGACAAATTCTTATTCAAGCACTTCACCCAGCGAGGAAATATCCATGCTCTGGACGTTGTTCGGCATCCTTTCCGGTGCCTGTATTGCTATTCAGGCTCCCATCAATGCGGCATTGGCTCGCGGGTTGGGATCGCCGGTAACGGCGGCTGCAATTTCATTTCTGTCCGGCGCCGTCATCCTTGCCATTATTGCCGGAATTACAGCGCGCGCGACGGGTGCAATGCCAGCCTTCAATGTTCCTGCGGGCTGGCTCTTTGTCGTGGGCGGTGCGCTTGGCTGTATCTATGTGACCGCATCGGTGTTGCTGACGCCACGCATCGGGGCTGCTGCCGTGATGGGGCTTGCTGTTGCTGGACAATTGATGGCCGGGCTGGCTGCCGACCGTATCGGCTTCATGGGCGTTGCCGTGCGTGAAATCACTGCGGGACGCGTCGCCGGTGCCGTTTTGCTGCTGACCGGCGCGCTCATGATCCGCTTTCTGTAAAGCAAAAAGCCGCGCTTTTCGGCGCGGCCTTTCTGCATTTGAATATGATGGCTCTCAACCCTTGAACGTATAGTCCGCAATCGACTGCGGCTTCATTTCAATCGAGAAGCCCGGCAGAGACGGCGGCATATAGGCCGCGTTCCTGATGACGCACGGGTCGACGAAATGCTCGTGCAGATGATCGACATATTCGATCACGCGGCCTTCCTTGGTGCCCGAAACGACCAGATAATCGATCATCGACAGATGCTGCACATATTCGCACAGGCCAACGCCACCCGCATGCGGCCAGACCGGCTTGCCGAACTTGGCAGCGATCAGCAACACAGCCAGAACTTCATTCAGACCGCCCATGCGGCAGGAATCGATCTGCACGATGTCGATAGCGCCTTCCGCGATGAACTGCTTGAACATGATGCGGTTCTGGCACATTTCGCCGGTCGCAACCTTCACGTCACCAATGGCTTCGCGAATCTTGCGATGGCCTGCCACATCGTCGGGGCTGGTCGGTTCTTCGATGAAGAACGGCTTGGAAAAGGCAAGCTTGTTGACCCATTCGATGGCCTGATCGACTTCCCATACCTGATTGGCGTCGATCATCAGATAACGATCCGGGCCGATCACTTCGCGCGCGATGGTCAGGCGACGGATATCGTCTTCGAGATCGCGGCCGACCTTCATCTTGACGTGGTCGAAACCTTCATCGATGGCTTCCTGGCAAAGACGGCGCAGCTTGTCGTCGTCATAGCCGAGCCAGCCAGCCGAGGTCGTATAGCAGGCGTAACCTTCCGCTTCGAGCGTGGCGATACGTTCCGCCTTACCGGCTTCCGCCTTGCGCAGGATCGCGACGGCTTCGTCACGCGTCAGCGCATCGGTGAGATAGCGATAATCGACAATGTCGGCGATTTCTTCGGGCGACATGTCGGCCACAAGCCGCCATACCGGCTTGCCAGCCTGCTTTGCAGCCAGGTCCCAGAAGGCGTTGACGACGGCACCGGTGGCCAGATGCATGGCGCCCTTGTCCGGGCCGATCCAGCGCAGCTGGCTGTCGCCGGTCAGGTAGCGCCAGAACTTGCCGGGAGCCGCGCGGAAATCTTCCAGCGAAGCGCCCACGACCAGATGACGCATGGCGAGAATCGCCTGACAGCAAATGTCGTTGCCGCGTCCAATGGTGAAGGTAAGGCCGTGGCCCTTCAGCGACGCATCATCCGTATCGAGGATGACATAGGCCGCCGAGTAATCCGGGTCCGGGTTCATGGCATCCGAGCCGTCCAGACTTTGCGAAGTCGGGAAACGCAGATCGAAGACGCGCAGGTCAGTGATTTTCGTCATGATATATCCGTGATCAGGGTATGATCCCAAAAGGCGGCAAGCGGTTTTGGGATCATGCTTAAAGAGCCTAGATGTCAGCGCGTACGTTCTGCTTCTGCGAACCAAGGCCTTCAATGCCCAGTTCGACAACGTCGCCAGCCTTGAGGTAGCGCGGCGGCTTCATGCCCATGCCGACGCCGGGAGGCGTACCGGTGGATATGATATCGCCCGGCTGAAGCGACATGAACTGCGAGAGATAGGAAACGAGGTGGCGAACACCGTAAACCATGGTCTTGGTCGAGCCGTCCTGCATGGTTTCACCATTGACGGTGAGCCACATTTTGAGATTCTGCGGGTCGGCAACTTCGTCCTTCGTCACCAGCCATGGACCGGTCGGGCCAAACGTGTCGCAGGACTTGCCCTTGGTCCACTGACCGGCGCGCTCGATCTGGAAAGCGCGTTCGGAAACGTCATGCAGCGTGCAGTAGCCGGCGACATAATCCAGCGCGTCTTCTTCCGAGACATATTTCGCGGTCTTGCCGATGACGATGCCAAGCTCTACTTCCCAGTCGGTCTTTTCAGAGCCGCGCGGGATGAGCAGGTCATCATTGGGGCCGACAATGGCGGATGTGGCCTTCATGAAGATGACCGGCTCCGGCGGCACGGCCATGCCGGATTCGGCAGCGTGATCGGCATAGTTGAGGCCGATGCAGATGAACTTGCCGGTGCCTGAAACGCACGGGCCAAGGCGCGGATTGCCTTCGACCTTCGGCAGCGAATTGATGTCGATTGCGCCAAGCTTGGCCAGCGCATCGGGGGCAAGGGCCGCACCGGAAAGATCGCCTACATGGGCGGAAAGATCGCGGATTGCGCCATCGGCATCGAGAATGCCAGGCTTTTCCTGACCGGCTTCACCGTAACGAAGAAATTTCATGAGTTTACTCCTTTAAAGGGATGAAAGATGGGGCTGAGGGTGGTTGAGATTCTGGCTATGACGTGCCGAAAATGGTGTTTTTCGAGAACCGGAGCGGAGTGTACTTAAAGGTACATGAGCCTAGGCAAGCGAAGAAAAATGCCATTTGCAGGCCGCCAGAGCCTGAATATCGACTGCCCTAAATCGTCCAGCCTCCATCAATGTTGTAAGCTTGTCCGGTCGTATAGGTCGCGCCAGCGAGATAGACCGCGAGATCGGCGATTTCTTCCGGCTGACCGATGCGGCCAATCGGCTGACGGGCGATGAAGGCTGCGCGCTGTTCTTCATAATCGCCCTGCGAACGCAGACGATCCTGCAAGGACGGGCTTTCAACCGTGCCGGGGCAAATGGCGTTGCAGCGAATGCCCTTGGTAATATAGTCGGCAGCAACAGCCTTGGTCAGACCAATGACAGCGGCCTTGGTGACGCCATAGGCAAAGCGGTTCGGCACACCCTTCACGCTCGACGCGACGGACGCCATGTTGACGATAGAACCGTCCTTGCGTTCCAGCATGCCCGGCAGCACGGCGCGGATGGTACGGATCATCGAACGAATGTTGAGATTGACGGCGAAGTCGAGGTCTTCGTCCTTCATTTCGAGGATGGAGCCGCCATGGACCACGCCTGCGCAGTTGAACAGGATGTCCACCTGGCCGATCTCAGCGACAAGCGACTTCACCTCAGCCTCGTCAAGCACGTTGAGCTTGCGGGTGATGATGCCGTTGACACCTTCGATTTCCTTGAGAGCATCCATGTTGATGTCAGTCGCATAGACCTTGGCACCCGCTTCCGCGAAAGCCAGCGCGCTGGCGCGGCCTATGCCTTGTGCTGCGGCTGTCACCAGCGCGGTTTTTCCATCAAAGCGTATCGTCATGTTCAAGCCTTCCGTTCGACAAGCAGGATGTGGTCGCAAGCGAGCACCACTTCATCCCGCTGATTAAGCACTTCGCACCGCTCCGTCACGCGTCCCATATTGGCGCGCTTGGGATCGTCTTCCTTCGCACTGATCGTAACCCGCGTGCGGATCGTATCTCCAATATGTACCGGACGAATAAACCGCAGACGATCATAACCATAGGAAAATGCAACCGGATTGATCAGCGTCGCGGTCAATCCGACACCGATTGCAAAAATCATCGTGCCATGCGCAATGCGTTGACCGCCCGGCAGGATCTTGGCGAATTCCGCATCCATATGATGCGGGAAGAAATCGCCCGTATGGCCGGCGTGAACCACGAAATCGGTTTCGGTGATCGTGCGGCCTGAGGTTAGGCGCACATGGTTCATTTCATAGTCTTCGTAGTAGATTTTCTGTTCGGCCATGATCAGACCTCCGGTTTTGCGGCAAGCGGCGTGGCGGGGGCTGCGCTCGACTGATAGGCCGCTTCGACCAGCGCCATGGTGTGCCAGGCATCTTCGACCGAGCCGATCAGCTCTGCATCTTCGCCGGTCGCGAAGCGCTGCAACTGCGCCATGCGGTTCAAGAATGCGTCCGGGAACCAGGCACCTTCGAGCGGCACGGAAACCCAATCGTCACCGCCCTTGGGCTTGATCCAGAGTTCGTCCGGCTCGCCACGCGGATAATCGAGATTGACGCCAAGTTTCACATAGGCAGCGCCCTCGGTGCCGCAGATGCGAAACTCGCAAGCCTGAAACTTGCGGCCGAAATCATGGTCGTGATTGACCGACAGAGCACAACGCACACGATCGCCATAATCGAGAATCGCTGCGGTGCGGGTCTGTGCAACTTCATGGTTCGGATGGCCGATGGTCTTGGCGTGAACGCCTTGCGGATTGCCAAGCAAACCACGCACGAAATCCAGATAATGGATCGAGTGCATGGCGATTTCGATACGCGGCAAACCTTTGAGGAAAGGCCACAGTCCCCAAGGGGTCGCAAGCGCCAGCCATGCGTCGAAATCCACGACTTCGCCCAGCCAGCCCTTATCGACCGCGTCGTAAAGGGCGAGCATCATCGGCGCGAAACGCAGCTGGAAATTCACCGCTGCTTTCAGATTGCGCGCGCGGCAGACTTTTAGAATTTCCGTTGCCGCGGCCAGATCGCTGCCCATCGGCTTCTGGATCAGAACCGCCGCACCTTCCGGCAATTGCGCGAGGATCGAAGCATGGGCTGAAGGCGGCGTAGCAAGATCGAAGATCGCGCCTTCGACGGCAATCGCTTCCTCAGCGCTGGCAAAAGCCTTGATGCCCCACTGGTCGGCAAGCTCTTTAGCCTTGTCCAGATTGGGATCAAAAATGCCGGCAACCGGAAAGCCGCCCTTCTTATAGGCGGGCAGATGCGCGTCGCCGACAATGCTGCCCGCGCCGAAAATCACGATTGGTTTCGGTGTGCTCGGCTTCGGCCACCATTGACGCAGGGTTTTCGGATCAAAGAGCTCAGTCATGATGAAACACCTCCTCCATCATCGCCCACCACTCACCCTCTTTACGGGTTTCAAGTGGTTTCTGGCACGGCATGCAGACGGACCACCATTCCTGATTTTTCGGGTTATCGGCCATCTTCTTCATGTCGGCTTCAAAATCGGTGCCGACATAGTCCCATGTGCCGAACAGCAGGTTCTCCGGCTCTTTGAGAAAGATCGTGTAATTGGTGATGTTGCATTCCGAGATGAGCGCCAGAATTTCCGGCCACACGGCAGCGTGCAGCTTCTTATATTCTGCGATCTTTTCAGGCTGAAGCCCGATCACCATGCCCATTCTTTGTTTCTGGCTTTGAACCATTACGCCCTCACGATCTCGCGGGTGAATTCCGAAATCGACCGGGCGCGCACGGCGTCCCAATCCCACTCGATACCGATGCCCAGCTCGGACGGCGCAATGGCGTGGCCATCGCGAATTTCCATGCCCTTGGTGGTCAGGTCATCAAGCTGCGGGATATATTCCACATAGCGCCCGTTCTGCACGGCACAGGTGAGGCTGACATGCAGCTCCATCAGGAAATGCGGGCAAACCGGAATGTCGAAGGCTTCTGCGGCGTGCGCCACTTTGAGCCATGGCGTGATGCCGCCGATGCGCGCCACATCCACCTGTACGATGGAGCAAGCGCCCTTCTGCATATATTCGCGGAAATGGCGGATCGAATAGATCGATTCACCCACCGCAATCGGTGTCGGTGTGGAGCGGGTCAGGCGGATATGACCGTCGAGATCGTCAGCCGGAAGCGGCTCTTCGATCCATGCCAGATCAAGTTCCTTCAGGCGCTCGGCGCGACGGATTGCTTCATCCACCGTAAAGCCCTGATTGCAATCGGTCATGATTTCAAAGCCGTCACCAACGGCTGCACGAACGGCAGAAAGACGCGCATAATCTTCCGAACCATGCGGCTTGCCGATCTTCACCTTGGAGCCGGAGAAGCCCTTGGCCTTGGCGGCAAGCGCATCCTCGACCAGCGCTTCTTTCTCGATATGCAGCCAGCCACCTTCGGTCGTGTAAAGCGGACAGCGATCCTTGGCACCGCCCGCAAGTTTCCACAGCGGTAGGTTCTGCTTCTTCGCACGCAAGTCCCACAATGCCGTGTCGATGGCCGCAAGCGCCAAAGCCGTGATCGGCCCGATAGTCGTGGCGTGGGTTGCAAATTCGAGCTTACGCCAGATCGCCTCGATGCAATCTGCTTCCTCATTCAGGATAAGCGGCACCAAATGGTCGTTCAATAGCCGCATGACGGATGAGCCGCCCGTGCCGATGGTGTAGCTGTAGCCCGTCCCCACCGCCCCATCACTGTCGGTGATGGTGACAATCGGCGTTTCCTGGCTCACAAAGCTCTGGATCGCGTCGGTGCGCTTGACCTTCGGCGGAAGGTCGACCATGCGCAGTTCGACTTTTTCAATACGCGCCATGTTTAAACCGCCAAACTCTTGCCGCTTGCCGCATCGAACAGATGCACCTGCGACAGATCAAGTTGCATGGTGATGGTTTCGCCCGGTTGCAAGTGACGCGGGTTGAGCATACGTGCCACCCATTCCTTGCCCGCGAATTCGACAAAGACCAGCGTTTCATTGCCGAGCGGCTCGGTGATCGAAACGCGCATGTCCTTTTCATGCACGGCGTCACTAGTGGAAATGCCGTGACCTTTCGGGAAGATATCGTCCGGGCGCAGGCCAAACGTCACCTTGGAACCGTCCTTGGCCTTGCCTTGGAACTGCGCAGGCAGCGGCAGGCGGTCGCCGTTTGCGAAGACCAGATCGCCACCCGTGACCGTCGCCTCGCCCATATTCATCGGCGGGGAGCCGATGAAACCGGCGACGAACTGCGTCGCCGGGCGCTTGAAGACTTCATCCGGGGTTCCGGCCTGTTCGATATGGCCGTCGCGCATGATGACGATGCGGTCGGCAAGCGTCATGGCCTCGACCTGATCATGCGTCACATAAACGACTGTGGACTGCACCTTGGCGTGCAGCTTCTTGATCTCGGTGCGCATCTGCGTGCGCAATTTCGCATCGAGATTCGACAGCGGTTCGTCGAACAGAAACACTTCCGGGTTGCGCACGATGGCGCGGCCCATGGCGACGCGCTGGCGCTGGCCGCCCGAAAGCTGCGCCGGGCGGCGCTCCATCAGCGCTTCCAGACCGAGGATCGCCGAAGCCTCGTTGACGCGGCGGTCGATTTCCGCCTGCGGCTGTTTGGCGATTTTCAGCGAAAAGCCCATATTCTCGCGCACCGACATATGCGGATAAAGCGCATAGGACTGGAACACCATGGAGATGTTGCGATCACGCGGCGGCAGATCGTTCACAACCTTGCCGCCAATTTCGAGCGCGCCGTCGGAAATGCTTTCAAGACCTGCGATCATGCGCAGCGTCGTGGACTTGCCACAGCCGGACGGACCGACCAGCGCTACAAATTCCTTGTCGGCAATTTCGAGATTGATGCCATGCACCACTTCGACATTGCCGTAGCGCTTGACGAGATTTTTAATGGAAAGCTGAGCCATTGTTCTATCAACCTTTAACCGCGCCGAACGTCAGACCAGCAACAAGATGCTTCTGGACGATGAATGTGAGGGTCAGCGCCGGAATAATCATCACGACCGCCAGCGCACACATGCCGCGCCAGTCGATGGTGAATTCAGCGGTGTAATCGAGAAGACCGACAGGAAGGGTCTTGGAATTGACGGAACGGGTGAGCTGGGAAGCCAGCGCATATTCGTTCCATGAGGTGAGAAAGGCGAAGATGCCTGCGGTCGCAATGCCGGGACCGGCCAGCGGAAATTCCACCTGCCAGAAAGCCTGCCAGCGCGTGCAACCGTCAATCTGTGCGGCCTCTGCCAGATCCTTCGGCACCTGACGGAAGAAGCCATCGATCAACCAGATCGTGAACGGCACGTTCAGCGCCACATAGGTGAGGATCAGGCCGAAATGCGTGTCGATGATGCCGATACGGGAAAAGACCATGAAGAGCGGCAGCGAAAGCGCGATGCCCGGCACCGAGCGCGTCAGCATGAGACCGAGGAAGGTGGTCGACTTGCCCCAGAAGCGGAAGCGCGCAAAGGCATAGCCGCCCGAAACCCCGACAACCAGCGCGATGATGGTGGACGTGACCGAGATGATGAGCGAGTTGCGGAAATAATCCCAGACCGGAATACCGCCGCCGCCTGCGCCCGAGAACATGGCGCGATAGGCATCGAGCGTGATTTCCTGCGGAATCCAGACCGGCGGCTTTGCCATGATTTCGACCGGCGGGCGCAGCGAGGACAGCACGATCCACAGGCCGGGCAGGCAGATGATCGCCATCGCCAGAAACAGGCCGACGAGATAGGCGACTTTTTTGACGCGGCGCAGCAGGCGATGCTGGCTGTTGGAGAGCGTTGTTGTTGCCATGATTACCACTCCGCTCCAATTTGCGCGCGTGCGGCTGCAAGCTTGCGGAAGAACATTACGGTGAATAGGATCGAGAGCAGGATCGCAACATAGGCCATGGCATTGGCGAGGCCCATCTGCGCATCCGAATAGGCGGTGCGTCCAACCAGCGTCCAGATCAGCTCGGTGCGGCGTGCCGGTCCGCCATCGGTCATGATCTTCACGATGTCATAGGCGCGCGCCACGTCGAGCGAACGAATGGTCATTGCGATGAAGGCAAAGGGCATTAGATAGGGCCAGATGACATAGCGGAAGGTCTGCCATGGCGTGCAGCCGTCGACACGAGCCGCTTCCACCGGATCCTGCGGCATGGACAGAAGACCGCCCAGAATGAGGATTGCGAATACCGAGGTCGACATCCAGACTTCTGCCAGCAAAATCGCAAACAGCGCCAGATTGCCGTCAATCAGCCATGGAATGGCGGTATCGGTGATACCCAACGACTGCAGCGCATTGTTCACAAGACCGATATTGTCGTTGAACATGAATTTGAACTGGAAGCCGACCAGAACCGGCGAAAACATCATCGGGAACATCATCAGCGTGCGCAAAACGCGCTGGCCGTGGGTCGCCTTGTTGATGAGCAGCGCCAGACCAAGGCCGAGCAGCATTTCCAGATTGAGCGCGATGGTGAGGAAGATCACCGTGCGAATGAATGCAGCCCAGAACACCCAGTCGCTCATGATGCGCTGATAATTGCGCAGGCCGATGAATTTGAACAGGCTGTCAGGGCGCGTCAGCCGAAACGGCGTGAAGCTTGAATAAAGCGAAAGCGCGAGGGGAAACAGAACCACCGCTGCAAGGATAATGATAGCCGGAAGCAGAAGCATAACCGGTGGAGAAATTCGTCTAAACATTGTTCTTCCGAAGCGGTGGAACTGGCAGCAAGGCACACGCGCATCTTGCGCTTGGATGGCCCGCCAGATGGTTCTCAAGGCGGGCCGTATGTTCACGAAGCGAAATCAGAGCTCGCCGGCATCCTCAAGGATCTGCGTTGCCTTTTTGGCTGCATCGTCAAGTGCCTGCTGCGAAGTCTTGTCGCCAAGAATTGCTGCCTGAAGTTCAGGATAGACCGCGTTGGAAATCTCGATCCATGAGGGGGTCTGCGGAACCGGGAAAGCGGTCTTTGCCGTTTCCTGGAACACCGAAAGCACTTCCTTCTTGTACGGATCGGACGCAGCCTGCTCGATGACGTAATCCCAGACAGCGGTACGGGTTGGCAGTGTGCCCGCAGCCGATTCCTGCTTCTGCGAATCCTCGTTGGTCAGGAACCAGACGAGCGAAGCAGCAGCTTCCTTGTTGTCGCAGGATTCAGTGACCGAGAAGCCGTGATGCCCCGACCAGCCGGTGCGCTTGCCGGAAGATCCTGTCGGAGGCGGAACAATACCGACATTGCCTGCGACCTTCGACGACTTTGGATCGTTGAAATAGGTCGCCCAGCCCGGCCAATCCAGGTTGATTGCGATGGTGCCCGAAGCAAAGCCTGCGCCCAGCTCATCCCAGAGGTAGTTGGTGGTGCCTGCAGGAACGGCCTTGGCCTTGTAGAGATTGACGAACCAATCGAGCGCACGCACACCGGCTTCCGAATTGAAAGCGGGCTTGCCTTCGCCATCGAGATATTCACCGCCTTCCGCAACCAGCATTTCATAGAAGCGGCCATTGATGGCTTCTTCCTTGCCCGCAAACTGCGTGCCGTAGAAATTCGGTGGATCGGCAAAGAACACAGCCTGATCGGAAACCTCTTTCCAGGTCTTTGGCGGCGCCAGATCGTAGCCGTATTTTTCCTTGAACGCGGTCTTCTTGGCGTCGTCTTCGTAAAGGCTCTTCTGATAGTAGAGCGCCGAGACGTCGAACTGCGCGCGCGGCAGCATGACCAGCTTGTCATTCAGCGTGGAAGCCTTGATGACCGATGGCACGAAGCCTTCGATTTCGCCCGCAGGAAGCAAACCATTCAAATCGGCATAAAGATCAGGATATTGCGGCGCAAAAGACGAATGGTTGGAGCCGACGCACCAGTTGATCGAACCGGAAGCGATGTCCGACTTGATTTCCTTGTCCAGTTCGAAATGGTTCTTCTTGGAAAGAATATTGACCTTGGCGCCAGTCGCTTTTTCCCATTCGGCAATGCGCGAATAAAGCGCTTCATATTGCTGACCGCCGATCAGCTTGGCGTTTACCGTCACGCCTTCAAATTTACCCGGCAGATCGGCGGCACCAGCGGACCCCATTGTCAATGCCAATAGAGCCGTTCCCGCCAGGCAGGACGCTTTGAAACTCATCATGCTTCTCCTCCTCACGACGGACTTTTCCCCGGTCCGCCCCCAATTGTGAATTTGGTATTTATATGCAAACATATTATTCAAAACCGGTCAAGGCGAGTTTCCGCACATTTGCGACTTTCGCTTTCAGTATTGTTCGTATATGAAGAATCATATTCATAAGGGGAGCCAACTTGGAAACAGACGATCGCTACCGCGCGCCCGCGCTGGACAAGGGACTTGATATCCTCGAATTGCTGGCAGGCGTCGATGGCGGCCTGACGCAGGCGGAAATTGCCAAACACCTCGATCGCAGCCCCAACGAGTTTTACCGGATGCTGGACCGTCTGGTGAAGCGCGGTTACGTGACCAAGCTCGAAGGCGACCGCTATTCACTGACGCTCAAGCTGTTCGGCCTTGCACACCTTCATGCACCGGTGCGCAGGCTTGCATCCTTTGCCACGCCTTTCATGCGCGAACTTGCCGACCGCTCGAAACAGGCCAACCAGCTTGCCGTGTTTGACCGGGGATCTGTTGTTGTCATTGCACAGCAGGAAGCTCCGGATTATTGGGGCATCTCAATTCGCGTCGGTTCGCATATCAGCCTGTTCGACACCGGTTCCGGCCATGTGCTTCTTGCCTTCCGGTCACCGGAAGAACGCAGGATGATGATTGCCGAATATGCGAAAGACGGGGAAAGTCTCAAGCTCGATGAGAGTTTCTACGAGCGCCTCGACCAGATTCGCGAACGCGGATATGAAATGATGCCCAGCGCCCAGGTGGCGGGCGTCTACAACCTCTCGGCACCGATTCTCGGTCCGGACGGCACATGCATTGCCTCACTGACCTGTCCCTATGTAACACTCGTCAATTCGGCTTCAGCGCCCGACATTACGCAGACCATCAGCCTGCTGCAAAAAACTGTCAAAGACCTCTCAAAGCTGGTGGGGTCCGATATCGGAACGACTGATTAAAGATCATCGAAATTCTTATTTGAAAACTCTCTTCTTTTTTGAAAAAATGGTGTCGGAGGAGAGTTTTCATGATTATCGATACCCATCTGCATCTGATCGACAAAAGCGCGCTGAACTACCCATGGCTGGGAGATGTACCGGCGCTTGACCGCGACTTTCTGTTTGAGACCTATCGGAAGCAGGCTGAGCGCTGCGGCATCAAGGCGGCGCTGCATATGGAAGTGGATGTGGCAGCCGATGCCATTCAGGCTGAAACGGACCATATTCAGGAGATTTCCAGAAGATCGGGCGGCTTCATCAAGGGCGCAATCGCCTCCTGCCGCCCGGAGGAGCCGGAGTTTGCCGAGTATCTTGAACAGAGCCGCAGCAATCCTTTCGTCAAGGGCTTTCGCCGTGTGCTGCATGTCGTGCCTGACGACGTTTCTGAGGGTGCCCTTTTCCGCGAGAATATCAAGCGGCTGGAAGGCACCGGCCTGACCTTCGATCTCTGCGCACTGCCGCACCAGATCGACAAGGTGACGGCGCTTGCCGATCTCGCACCGGACGTGCAATTCGTGCTCGACCACTGCGGCGTGCCGGATATCAAATCAGGTGCGCTGGAAAGCTGGCAAAAGGGGATCAGCGAGATTGCGCAGCGCGAGAATGTGGTCGCCAAAATCTCCGGGGTTGTCGCCTATGCCGACCCGGCAAGCTGGACCGTCGACACCGTGCGCCCCTATGTTGAGCATGTCATTGATGCATTTGGCTGGGAGCGGATCGTGTGGGGAAGCGACTGGCCGGTCTGCACACTAGCCAGCAATGTCGATGCCGGGCTTTCAACATGGGTGGCGACAACCCATGCACTCCTTGAAGGATGCAGTGAAGACGAAAAAGCGCTGCTTCTCTCCGAGAATGCAACGCGTCTCTGGAAACTTTAAGCCAGCAACGCCTCCCCTCATCCTGAGGAGACGCCTGAGCTTGCGAAGGAGGCGTCTCGAAGGGTTGAGGGGGCAGCGTATCGATTTGCCAGCTGTCAGAAGCTTTCGCGGAAAAGCCGGTTGAGGTCGGCGATGACATCTTCCGCCTTGTCATTGTCCAGCAAGCCCTTGTTGATGCGCTCGGAGGCCGCTTCCTGAAACGGCATATAGCCATCGTGACGCGGACGCACCCATGCGCCCTCCAGCGTCGCACGCGTGTCGCGGTAGAAGCCTGAGGTTGCCGCATTCACAGTGTCATCTTCCCAGGCTGTCGCATGTCCCGGCTGACCGTTGGAAGCCGCGTAAAGCCCTTTCTGCACGTCACCGCTTGCCACCCAATAGGCAAAATCGATAGCGGCTTCAGGATGTTTGCTGAAGGCTGAAACTGCAATGCCGGTACCGCCCAGAGCAGAGCCTGCAACACCCGCCGCGCCCGCTGGAATATCGGCAAAGCGGATCAGGCGATCACGGAAACCCGGCATGGCATAGTTCACATAGCCATAGATGAGCGGCGAGCAGGCGATTTCGGATCGGGCCATTTCCTCGAATACGGCAATCGGGTCCATGCCGAAACATTCCGGCTTCACCAGCGCAGCGATTTCCCGCAATTGCTCGAAAGCTTGTGAGCCGTCCGCAACGGAGACCAGCTCGCCTTCCACAGAGCACGGCGTACCGTTATTGGCGGCGAATGTATAAAAGCACATCAGCGAATGCGGCGAGCGCAGTGGCAGCAGAACTTTCCCGGCGCGGGCAAGACGCAGCACCTCGCCCCATGAGATAGCTGGCTTGTCCATGAGATCGGGACGCCACGCCTGAACCTGTGTTGCCGCATCCAGCGGAAACGCCCATTGCCGCCCCTGCCAGTTATAGCTCGGGAAAGACCGGCCTACAGAACCATCGGCAAGCGCCTTCAACTCGGTTTCTCGACCCGGCACATCAAGCGGCAGCAGACAGCTTTCCTTGGTAATCTGGCCCACATGCGGATGGTCGATCACGATCATATCGAAGTTGCGCGCCAGTTCCTCGACCGGAAAGGTCTCGAAATCCTGTAGCGACCGCTTTTCCCACTCGATTTCAACGCCCTTGTCTGCGAGCCAGTGTTCGGCACCCGCAACCATCGGATCGTAGCCGCGCGGGTGGCTCCAGGTCATGCCTTTCAGCTTGATCGTGCTCATAGACCGAACTCCTCGCGAATCTGCTGGCTATTCTCGCCAATGCGCGGCGCGGCGCGTGCCACCTTCGGGCGCTGTCCATTGATGCGCAGTGGGGAACGCGTTGTGGTGATGGAAACATCATCTTCACGCGTTACCGTCTGGAGCATGTCGAGAACGCCAAAACCTTCGCTTGCGAGAAGCTCTTCCCAGTTGAGAACGCGGGCGCACCAGATATCAGCCGGTTCCAGAATGGCGAGCCACTCATCGACGGTCTTCTCGGCAATGCGGTCGGCAATCAGGCGCTTGATCTCATCGCGCTTGTTGAAGGCGATCTTTGGATCGTCCGCAAAGGGTGCCAGCGTGTCGGTTTCAAGCAGCGCCGCCAGTTTTGGAATGGGCATCATCGCGATTGCGAGATAACCGTCGGCTGCCGGATAGACACCATAGGGTGCTGCAAGATAGGCATGGGCGCTGCGAAATTCGGAACGCTTTGGCAGGCGGCGACCATCGTTCAGATGGGTCGTCAGCACTTCAAACTGGAAATCGACCAGCGCTTCGAGAAGGCTGGTTTCGACATGCGAGCCCTTGTTGGTGATGCCGCGGCGAACCAACGCGGCGAGAATACCTTGTGCCGCGGCGGCACCTGCCAGCATATCGGCAACAGCAAGACCGAATGGCACCGGTCCTTGGCCTTCATCACCATTGAGCCACATGAGGCCCGAGCGCGCCTGCGCCAGCAAATCCTGCCCGGGCCGCCCGACCCATGGCCCTTCTTCGCCATAGCCGCTGATTGATGCATAGACGAGACGCGGATTGATTTCTTTGGCTGCCTCGTAATCGAGACCAAGACGCTTGATGACACCGGGGCGGAAGTTCTGGATCAGCACATCGGCCTGTGTGAGAAGCTTCTTCAACGCCGCCAGATCGTCAGGGTTTTTGAGGTCAATGGCAAGGCTGTCCTTGCCGCGATTAATGGCATGAAAAATCGTGGAATCGCCGCCGATTTCCGTGTCGCTCAGATAAAGCCTGCGCGAGAGATCGCCGCCATCGGGCCGTTCAATCTTTATCACACGTGCACCGAGGTCCATCAGGCGCAACGAGCAATAAGGCCCCGACAGAAACTGGCTCATATCGACAACAACAAGCCCGCTCAGCGGCAGTTCGCTTTCCGGCATAGGGAAATTCCCTCCTCATGAATTTCTTATGTGAATATAATCTTCACATATGGATTTACGGAAGGCAAGGCTGAAATTGGGACCAGAACAGGTTTCGAACGCTCCCCCCTCATCCTGAGCCGGTGCGAAGCACCATGTCGAAGGACGAGGGGACGCTGGGTGCATTTCCCTCAGCCCTTCGATCCTTCGAGACGCCGTTTTCAACGGCTCCTCAGGATGAGGGAAGGAGAAGCCGGCGCTCCAGGCTCTGCAATGCAAAAACGCCGCCCGGTGGGCGGCGTTTTCAGGGCAATAAGGGATCAATCAGAGTGTCAATTCGACTTCATTGCTGGCCAGCTCCAGCAAGGTCCAGACGTGATCCGCGAATGAGTTCCACACTTCGATACGATAATGATCGGCATCCCACTTCAACAAAATGATCTGGGCATGGTCGAAGACCGTGCGGGCAGCACCCGGAGCCTTCATCTGCGAAAGGTCAAGCGGCGAAGCGGCATTCAGCAGCCATTCGGCCTGTGGGCCGGAAATGTCGATACCTGTTTCGCGATGGCTGACCTCAGTAAGGCTATGCGGTTCGGTCTCATAAAGCTTGGCAAAAGCCTGCGTGATGGCCGCGCCCCTGGCTTCCTCGGCCCAGATATACCATTCATCCGGTCCGATGCAGGCTACCGCAATATCGCCGCTGCGCGTGAGATCACCGATCTTGGCCGGGAACTTTGCACCCAGCGCCTTTTCAGCCAAGGCGAGTTTTGCGGGAGCAATGCGCAGGATGAAGCGGGCAGCATCATCGGCTGCATGGATTTCCAGACGACCGGGAATGACGACCTTGCGGTTCGAATAAGGTTTTGTCTCAACAAGCATGGTTCAATCCTTATCACTACAGTTGCAAATTCGTCAGGCCGTGGCGAAAAAAGTGATTTTCGAGTACCGGAGCGGAGCGTACTTAAAGGTACGTGAGCACCGGAACGCAGACAAATTGCTTTTTACAGCCCGGCATCACGAAGAATGCAGCTGTAGTGTTATCCGTTCAGTTTCTTTCCTTCGGGGTCATAGAAGACCATGCCCGAAACAGTGGCCTCGTGTACGCTGCCATCAGGCATCGGCATATAAAGCGTTTCGCCCATACGATCCTTGCCGCCTGATACCACGGCCATGGCGATAGACCGGCCAAGCGCCTCGCTCCAATAGGATGAAGTGACATGGCCAAGCATGGTCATCGGCAGCGCCTGTTTTGGATCGGCGACAATCTGCGCGCCCTCCTCCAGCACCAGCTTTGGGTCCTTGGTCAGAAGCCCGACCAGATGCTTGCGGTCCTTTTTCAGCATGTCGGGGCGCGACAGCGACCGCTTGCCGACGAAATCCGGCTTCTGCTTGCCGATCGCCCAGCCAAGGCTTGCATCGTCCGGTGTGAGCGTGCCGTCGGTATCCTGACCGACAATGATATAGCCCTTTTCAGCACGCAGAACGTGCATGGTTTCGGTGCCGTAAGGCGTGATGTCATATTGCTGGCCCGCCTCATAAAGCGCCTTCCACAGCGCAAGACCATAGCGGGACGGCACGTTGATCTCGAAGCCCAGCTCGCCGGTGAAGCTCATGCGGAACAGACGCGCTGGCACGCCGAGGAACTTGCATTCCGCCACCGACATATGCGGGAAGGCTTCATCGGAAATATCCAGACCTTCGACCATCGGCTCAATGAGCTTGCGCGCATTCGGACCGTTGATTGCAACAACTGCCCACTGTTCGGTGGTCGAGGTAAGCTGCACTTTCAGGTCCGGCCATTCGGTCTGGAGATAATCTTCCATCATGTTGAGAACACGCGCGGCACCGCCGGTCGTGGTCGTCACATGGAAGCGATCCTGCGTCAGACGACCGACAACACCGTCATCGCGGATGAAGCCATCTTCACTAAGCAGCAGACCATAACGGCAGCGCCCGACGCCAAGTTTCGTCCATGGGTTGGTGTACATGCGGTTCATGAATTCCGCTGCATCCGGGCCGACCACTTCGATCTTGCCAAGCGTCGATGCGTCGAACATGCCGAGCGACTGGCGGGTTGCCTTGCATTCACGCGCCACGGCCTGATGCATGTCTTCGCCGGTTTTCGGGAAGTACCATGCGCGACGCCACAGCGAGACCGGCTCGAAAGCCGCGCCATGCTGTTCGGCCCAGCTATCGATTGGCGTCTTTCGCGTCACATCGAACAGCTTGCCGCGATTGTAGCCGCAGAAGGCGCCAAAGGTCGTCGGCGTATAGGGCGGGCGGAACGTGGTAAGCCCCACCTGCGGCGTCGGGCGCTTGAGGGCATCGGCTGCTACAGCCAGACCGTTGATGTTCGAGGTTTTGCCCTGATCGGTCGCCATGCCATTGGTGGTATAACGCTTGACGTGCTCGATGGAATGGAAACCCTCGCGCACCGCCAGACGAATATCCTTGGCGGTCACATCGTTCTGGAAATCGATGAAAGCCTTGGCTTTACCCGGATCGCGATCCGTCGGCAATTCGCGACAGCTGACACCATCGCAGATGAAATCACCCGCAACCGCATATTCAGATGCCTTGGCTTTATGGCCTGCATCATTGGCTGCGGCAGCACCCGCTTCCGCACCCTCACGCAATGCGGCCTGCAAATCGAAATTGCCATTGCCTGCACCGGCACAGCGGCTTTCCTCAGTGCGTTCGCCCGGAAGATAGATCTGACGTGCCTCATCCCAGACGAGCGAGCCCTTTGTGTGCGAGAACAGGTGCACGCTCGGATTCCAGCCGCCAGACATCAGCAGCACATCGCAGGCAATCGTGCGTGCGGCACCGACCGAACCATTGGAAACCGGATTAGCCCGCACGGACGACACGCGATGGCGTCCGCCGGTATCCGTCACAGTCCAGCCGGTCAGCGTCTCGATGCCGAGCATCTTTGCTCGGTTGACGAGGCTGTCGGCAACGCTTGAACGCACATCGATGATGGCCGGAACCTTGACGCCCGCCACGGCGAGATCGAAAGCGGCAAGCCATGCGCTGTCATGCGAGGTGACAACGACAGCCTGATTGCCGACCTTGACGCCATAGCGATTGAGATAGGTGCGTGCGCTCGATGCCAGCATCACGCCCGGACGGTCATTGCCGGCAAAGACCAGCGGCTTTTCAATCGCGCCCTGCGCCAGCACGACCTGCTTTGCGCGCACGCGCCACATGCGTTCACGCGGCGCATTGGATGGCGGGTTCGGCAGGTGATCGGTCAGGCGCTCACAAAGGCCCAGCATGTTCTGATGGTAATAGCCAATGGCCGTCGTGCGCGGCAAAAGCGTGACATTCGGATTGGCCTTGAGTGCAGCGATGGTCTCATTCAGCCAGTCCCAGCTTGCGCGACCATTGATGACCGGCTCCGGTTCCGACAGAAGCGAGCCGCCAAATTCGGCCTGTTCGTCAACGAGAATAACCTTCGCACCGCTCTTTGCGGCCTCTAAAGCTGCGGCAAGACCGGCAGGCCCGCCACCGGCAATCAGCACATCGCAATAGGCATAGCGGCTGGCATAGGTGTCCGGGTCCGGTTCGGATGGCGATTTTCCGAGGCCAGCAGCGCCACGGATGAAAGGCTCATAGACCTTGTTCCAGAAGCTCTTCGGCCACATGAAGGTCTTGTAGTAAAAACCCGCCGAGAAGAACGGGAAGAACGCGTCATTGATCGCGCCGACATCGTGCTTCAGCGACGGCCAATGGTTCTGGGTTTCAGCCTTCAGCCCGTCATAGAGTTCCAGCACCGTTGCGCGGGTGTTCGGCTCGAAACGGCCCGGCCCGCGTGAAACGCCCATCAGCGCATTCGGCTCTTCGGAACCGGCGGAAAGAATGCCGCGCGGGCGGTGATATTTGAACGAACGACCGGCCAGATGCTCGCCATTGGCAAGCATGGCGGAAGCCAGCGTATCGCCCTCGAAACCGGAATAGGACTTGCCGTTGAAGGTGAACCGCACGGACTTGGCCTTGTTGACACGGCCTTTGTTATGAATGCGCATATCGGTCATTATTTCGTCTCCGCAGCCGGAGTTTCTGCCAAAGCAGGACGGGGTTCACCGGCCTTGTAGGTCACGACGAACTTGTCGCTCACCGTATCGCGCACCGCATTGAAGAAGCGACCGCAGCCATTGATATGCCGCCAGCGCTCATAATGGGTGCCGCGCGGATTGGAGCGCGTGAACAGGAAATCGCGCCATTCATCGTCGGAAAGCGTCGATGGGTCGGCTGGACGCGCGATATGCGCTTCGCCCGCATAGGCAAATTCCAGTTCCGGGCGTTCCATCTCGCAATAAGGGCAACGGATAAGAAGCATTTGTGTTTCTCTTATTTTTTCAACGCATTTCCGAACGGAAAACCGGTTTCCACTTTTCCTGGAAATGCTTTTAGTGCGCAACAGCGGCGGCAGCGGCTTCGTCGATCAGGCGACCGGTGGTGAAGCGTTCAAGCGTGAAGGGTGCGTTGATCCAGTGCGGCTCGTCGCGCGCGATCGTGTGGGCGAAGACATGCGCCGAACCCGGCGTCGCCTTGAAGCCGCCCGTACCCCAGCCGCAATTGACAAACAGGCCCGGAACCGGCGTCTTGCCGATGATCGGCGAACGATCCGGCGTGACATCAACGATGCCGCCCCATTTGCGCAGCATCCGCATACGGGTGAAGATCGGGAAGACCTCGCAGATGGCCGCAAGCGTGTGCTCAATCAACGGCAGGCCGCCGCGCTGGCTGTAGGACACATATTGGTCGGTACCCGAACCGATCACCAGCTCGCCCTTGTCGGACTGGCTGATATAGGCATGGACCGTGTTGGACATGACCACGCAGGGGAAGATCGGCTTGACCGGCTCGGACACCAGCGCCTGCAGCGGGAAGCTTTCAAGCGGCATACGCACGCCTGCCGTATCCATGACAATCGATGTGCTGCCAGCAGCGGAAACCGCCACTTTCTTCGCCTTGATGAAACCGCGTGGCGTATCAACGCCGGTCACGCGACCCGATGCGTCACGACGAATGGCCGTGACCGGGCAATTCTGGATGATATCAACGCCGCGCTCCGTCGCACCGCGCGCATAGCCCCATGCAACCGCATCGTGGCGGGCCACGCCGCCGCGCCGCTGCAAGGTGGCGCCGACAACCGGATAACGCGCATTGGCTGAAATATCGAGCGGCGGGCAATATTCCTTCGCCTGCTCCCTGGTCAGCCATTCATTGTCGATGCCGTTGAGGCGGTTGGCATGGATGTGACGCTTGAAGCTCTGCACATCATGCACCGTATGCGCCAGCATCATCACGCCGCGCTGCGAGAACATGACATTGTAGTTGAGGTCCTGGCTGAGACCTTCCCACAGCTTCATCGCATGTTCGTAAAGATGCGCGCTCTCATCATAGAGGTAGTTGGAGCGGATAATCGTGGTGTTGCGCCCGGTATTGCCGCCGCCAAGCCAGCCTTTTTCGATGACGGCAACATTGGTGATGCCATGTTCCTTGGCCAGATAATAGGCGGCACCCAGGCCATGCCCGCCCGCGCCGACGATAATCACATCATATTCGGCCTTGGGTTCGGCATTCGGCCATTGCGGCTTCCAGTTCTTGTTGCCGGAAAGCGCATTTTTAATAATAGAAGCTGCAGAAAAATGGGACATGAACAACCACCAGTTTCGCGACCGCAAGCGCCCTGACGACACAAGCGAAGCCTTTGATGATATTTCTATTGTTTCCGTTTCAAACCCGACAGCAGGCTTGCGTCAAAAGACGCCACAAATACGACATGCCCACCATTTCGCGACATCTCGTCCGTTCCATGCAATTGTGCCCGCGCCTGCAACCGGACGATAAAGCAGTTTCAAAAATCGCCCCTGTAAAATAGGACAACATTATTGTCCTTTTCTCTTTTCTTTTATTGCGCAAAGGTCTAGGCATTCTTTCGTAAAATCGCGCCCAAAATAAAAGAAACGCAAGAAAGGTGATTCCGTGACTAAGGAGAATCTACTCGAAAGCGCACTCGTTCGTCTGGACGAAGCGGCAAGCCACATCAACATCGATGCGGATGTCATCGAGAAGCTGAAATATGCGCGTGAGACCATGAAAGTGCGTCTGATGATTCGCATGGATGACGGCTCGCGAAAATCCTTTCTTGCATGGCGTTGCCGTTATGACGATACGCGCGGCCCGACGAAGGGCGGCATCCGCTATCATCCGGAATCGACTGCGGAAGAAGTTGAAACGCTGGCCTTCTGGATGACGTTCAAATGCGCAGTGATGAACCTGCCTTATGGCGGCGGAAAGGGTGCTATCCAGGTCGACCCACGCCAGCTTTCCAAGGCTGAACTGGAACGCCTTTCGCGTGCCTACATTCAGGCTTTCTCCGGCATTATCGGACCGGATCGCGACATTCCGGCACCGGATGTCTACACCAATTCCATGATCATGGGCTGGATGGCAGACGAATATTCCCAGATCGTCGGACAGTCCTCGCCTGCCGTCATCACCGGCAAGCCGCTGGCGCTGGGCGGTTCGCTCGGACGCAATGATGCCACGGCACGCGGCGGCTTTTATCTGGTGCGCCATCTGTCGCACGATCTGGGCCTTGCTTCGCAGCTTCGCGTCACGGTTCAAGGCTTCGGCAATGCAGGTCAGTTCATGGCCAGGCTGATGGCAAGCGACGGTCACAAGATCGTTGCCGTATCGGATTCGTCCGGCGCTGTTTATTGCGCCAACGGCCTTAATCTGGACGCGCTTGTGGAAGCGAAAGCACAGAACAAGTCGGTTGTTTCAACCGCTGGCAAAAACGGTCATGAAGCGATCACGCCGGACGAGCTGGTTGCAGCCGATTGCGATGTTCTCGTGCCAAGCGCCATGGAAAACATGATCCATGCAGACAACGCCGCATCCATCAAGGCCAAGCTGATTGTCGAACTTGCGAATGGTCCTGTCACACCGGAAGCCGACAAGATCCTGCAGGAAAACGGCGTCGTCGTGCTGCCGGACATTCTGGCCAATGCCGGCGGCGTGACGGTTTCCTACTTCGAGTGGGTGCAGAACCGCCAGGGCTATTACTGGACGCTTGAAGAAATTCATGAGCGCCTGAAAACCATTATGGAACGCGAGGGCCGTGCGATCTGGAACCATGCCAAGCAGCATAATGTAACGCTCCGCTCGGCAGCTTATGTTCATGCGCTGCAGCGTCTTGCACAGGCCATTGAAGCACACGGCACGCAAAACGATTTTGCTGCCTGATCCAGCCTTCTGACATTACCCCTCCTGCCAGCCTTCTGTCAGGAGGGGTGTCGAACGGCGGTTTCCTTTTCCCGCCTGCGCTATAGTTTACCTTCACAAGGGAAAACCAGCGCGATGGGATGAAGAGCATGTCGTACGGAAATCTATTCAAGGGAAGTGCTGTCGCACTTGCCCTCTTTGCGGGCGCAATTCAATTTTCCAGCCTAGCGCAGGCACAGGTCGTCGTGTCTTCCAAGATCGACACCGAAGGCGGTGTTCTCGGCAACATCATTCTGGCCATTCTCAATGCCAATGGTATCAAGACCACGGATCGCATCCAGCTCGGCGCGACGCCGGTCGTTCGCAAGGCGATCACCGCCGGCGAAATCGACATCTATCCCGAATATACGGGCAATGCCGCCTTCTTCTTCAACAAGGCGGACGATCCGCTCTGGAAAGACCCCGCCAAGGCATTTGAGACGGCAAAACAGCTCGACTACGATGCCAACAAGATCGTCTGGCTGACGCCCTCCCCCGCGAACAACACCTGGGGAATTGCCATCCGCAAGGATGTCGCCGATGAAAACAAGCTTACGAACCTGAGCGAGTTCGGAAAATACATTTCGGGAGGCGGAAAGGTCATTCTGGCGGCATCGTCGGAATTCGTAAATTCGGCGGCGGCCCTGCCTGCCTTTCAGACTGCCTATGGCTTCACCCTGAAACCCGACCAGCTCATCACGCTTTCAGGTGGCGACACTGCAGCGACTATCGCTGCTGCGGCCAACCAGACCAATGGCGCCAATGCGGCTATGGTTTACGGCACCGATGGCGGCATCGCCCCTTCAGGGCTCGTCGTGCTCGATGACGACAAGCATGTACAGCCCGTCTACCAGCCAGCCCCGATCATCCGTGAGGAGGTTTTGAAGAAGAACCCGAAAATCGAAGAGCTGCTGAAGCCGGTTTTCGAAAAGCTTGATCTCACAACCCTTCAGGAACTCAACGGTCGCGTGCAGCTTGGCGGTGAACCGGCCAAGGCGGTCGCCGAGGATTTTCTGAAGACCAACGGTTTTTTGAAATAGAGCGGGTAGCGGATATTTGCCGGGCATGCATGCAACACACCAGACGATCCAGGCAAATGGCGCGAAGAGCTTGTTTGCATATATCGACAAGCTTGGATTGGTCATTGCAGCAATCGGCTTATCGGGATTGCTCTTGCCATTCGCAACCTTTCGGGCAAACCGCATCGTTCAAGGCGAGCCTCGTTATCTTTTTGATGCTCTACCGACCGAACTGGCGCTATCGCTTGCGGCTATCCTAGCAGCAGGGCTGCTGATCGGCCTTGTCCTTAACCGCAGCTTGTTGCGGCTTCTGGCAGCTCTGTTCTGTCTCGCATCCGTCATGGTGGCAATCGGACTGGCCGCGTCCTACCTGTCGCCTGAAGGAAACAATTATGCCCGAATCTCTCCAGCTTCCGGCTTCTGGCTTCTGTTCTTCGCGAGCGCTCTTTATGTCGCCGATGGTCTGGTCCGGCTGCGCGCCGGTCCGCTTTTACGCGTCGGACTGCTGGTAATTGCCGGATTGCTCCTTGCTGCGCTGCTTTCTTCAGGGCTGTGGGACAGCATTTCATTCATGAAGGAATATCGAAGCCGCGCGGACAGCTTCTGGAACGAAGCGGAACGGCATATTGCCCTGGCATTAGGGTCACTTGCAGCGGCTGCGGCAGTGGGCATTCCGCTTGGGCTTGTCAGCCATCGTGTGCCGAAACTGCGCGTTTTCATATTAAACAGCCTCAACATCGTGCAGACTATTCCGTCAATGGCGCTGTTCGGCATTTTGATTGCACCGCTCGGCTGGCTTGCCACACAGTTTCCCTGGGCAAGCGCCCTCGGTATTCACGGTATCGGTGCTGCACCGGCATTCGTTGCGCTTTTTCTCTATTCGCTGCTACCGATCGTGGCAAATACCGTAGCCGGGCTGGCGCAGGTTCCCGAACCGGTGACGGATGCAGCCCGGGGCATGGGCATGACCCGCCTGCAGCGTCTCTTCAAGACAGAATTTCCGCTGGCTTTCCCGGTTATTCTCACCGGCATACGGATCGTCATGGTGCAAAATATCGGCCTGACGACCATTGCTGCACTGATTGGCGGCGGTGGCTTCGGGACTTTTGTTTTTCAGGGTATCGGGCAGACGGCGATGGATCTTGTATTGCTGGGCGCCCTGCCAACCGTTCTCCTCGCCTTCGGTGCGGCCGTCATTCTCGATGCGGCGATAGAAATCACCGAGAAAGGCAAAACCTTATGATCGAGTTCGACCATATCACAAAGCGCTATAATGGGCGCGCAGCTGTCGATGCGGTGAGTTTTGCCATCGAACCTCACAGTATTGCTGCAATCGTTGGAACATCGGGTTCAGGCAAGACGACCTTGCTGCGAATGGTCAACCGGCTGGTCGAGCCGACCGACGGAGAAATCCGCATCGATGGTCAAAGCATCCTGAACGAACCGGCGCATGGGCTGCGACGGCGAATTGGTTATGTCATTCAGCAGAACGGGCTGTTTCCGCATCGCACTGTCGCAGAAAATATCGCGACGGTGCCTCTCCTGCTCGGCTGGCAAAAACAGCGCATCGATATCCGCGTCGATGAACTGCTTGACCTGTTTCAAATGGAACCAGCGGACTTTCGCGACCGTTATCCGCACGAACTTTCCGGAGGGCAACAGCAACGCGTCGGTGTGGCACGCGCACTCGCTGCAGGGCCGAACATTCTCCTGATGGATGAGCCGTTCGGAGCGCTCGATCCGGTTATCCGGGCCAAGGCGCAGGAAGACCTGAAATCGATCCAGAAGCGGCTCGGTACGACCATACTCCTTGTCACGCACGATATGGAGGAAGCGATATCGCTGGGTGACCGTATCGCCGTCATGGATGATGGAAATCTGCTGCAATATGGTCCGCCGGCCGAAATTCTTGCTCATCCGGCAACCGAATTCGTCGAGCGTCTTGTCGGAACGGGCGAGCGCCCCTTCCGCCTCCTGTCCCTCATGGATCTGAAAACGGTGCTTCAGCCCGGTGACGCAAGTGGCGACCCATTACCCGTAACAGCGTCGCAACGTGACGCACTTGCAGAACTCTTATGGTCAGGGCGAAAAGCGCTTCCCGTTCTTGACCATGACGGGAGACCACTTGGGCAAGTCACTCTGGACAGACTTCTGTATCAGGCAGAGCGTCCGGAATGAGATTGTTCTTGTCCCTTGTTCCGCGCGCGCTGCTTCTGGGCGTATTGCTGTTATTTCTGTTGCGGCCTCATCTTTTCGAGCCCTTGTTTCGACCGCTCGTCGATGAAGGCGTCCCGGTCATTTATGATCGCGCCAGCTTCGTGACATTGACCTTGCAGCATCTCGGACTGGTTGGTCTCGCAACACTTGCGTCCACGATGGTTGCCGTCTCGATGGCGATCTTTGTCACCAGAAAGCAGGGTGCAGAATTTCTGCCGCTGTCACGCAGCCTCGTGAATATCGGCCAGACCTTTCCCCCGGTCGCGGTGCTGGCGCTCGCAGTGCCAGTCTTCGGTTTCGGAGACAAGCCTACCTTGATCGCCCTCTTCCTCTATGGTCTGCTCCCGATTTTTGAGAATACGTTGACGGGACTGACGACGCTCCCGGCCCCCGTCATCGAAGCGGCGCGCGGCATGGGGATGACCAGCGCGCAACGGCTCGTCAAAGTCGAAGTTCCGCTCGCCATGCCGGTCATTCTGGCAGGTATCAGACTTTCCGCCGTGATTGGCCTTGCAACGGCTACCATCGGCTCAACCGTCGCCGCCAGAACGCTCGGCGAGGTCATCATAGCGGGGCTCATTTCCAACAATCTTGCTTTCGTCCTGCAAGGGGGGCTCGTTGTTGCGGCGCTCGCTATACTCATCTTTGACGGGTTTCAAGCATTTGAGCATTATCTCATGAAACGTTCCGGAAGAGCTATCTGAAAGCATCAGACCTCTTTGAAAGGCGCCCCGGCATTCCTATATCCTTGCAAATGACCAGCCAGCGAGGAACGGGATGAACATCGGGCAGACAGCCGCATCATCTGGCATATCGGCGAAGATGATCCGCCATTATGAGACAATCGGACTTATCGAAGCTGCCGAAAGAACTGTTTCGGGCTATCGCGTCTATACGCAGAAAGATGTCGAGACCCTGCGTTTCATCCGTCGCAGCCGCGATCTCGGTTTTCAGGTCGAACAAATCAAGGAATTGCTGGCGCTCTGGCGCGATCGCAACCGTGCATCCGCTGACGTCAAGAAAGTGGCCCTCGGTCATGTCGAGGAACTTGAAGCCAAGATGCGCCAGTTGCAGGAAATGGCCGATACGCTGCGCCATCTGGCCAGGAATTGTCATGGTGATAATCGCCCTGACTGCCCGATCATTCATCAGCTTGCCGAAAGCAACGACGAAAGCCGTAAACGTCCCGCGTCTCGCAAAGGCGCGCTGCTGCACAGTAAAATCTAAAATTGTCACACAAGAATGCCGGGAGCGATCCCGGCATTCTGGTTTTAAGACGGCTGGCTCAGCCTTTCGGCAGGGTATAGGCGATCACATAATCGCCGGGCTTGGTGCCGACCGAGCCATGGCCACCGGCAACCATCAATACGAATTGCTGGTCGCCGACCGTATAGGTCATCGGCGTGGACTGCCCGCCTGCGGGAAGCCGCGCCTGCCAGAGCTGCTTGCCCGAAGTCAGATCATAAGCACGCAGATAGTCGTCAACAGCCGCGCCGAGGAAGGCAACGCCGCCAGCCGTTATCATCGGCCCGCCAATGCCGGGAACGCCGACTTTCAGCGGAACGGGAACCGGTGACATATCCTCGATGGTGCCGTTGCGATGCTTGTAGGCAATCTTGCCGGTACGCAAGTCGACGCCAGCAACATACCCCCATGGCGGCGTCTGGCAGGGAATGCCGAGCGGGCCGAGGAACGGTCCCATGAAAACGCCATAGGGGGCGCCATCGTTGCGGTTCAAGCCCTGCTCGCTTCCCTTTTCATCCTGTCCTTTCGGCGGAATGTCCGCGCGTGGAACCAGACGTGATGTGAAGGCAAGGTAGGTCGGCATACCAAACATGACTTGCCGCACCGGATCGACCGCCACGCTGCCCCAGTTGAACACACCGAAATTGCCGGGATAGACGATCGTTCCGCGCAATGAAGGCGGCGTGTAGCGCCCCTCATAGAAGAGCTGGTGGAACTTGATGCGACAGGCAAGCTGATCGAACATGGTCACGCCCCACATGTCGCTTTCGCGCAAGGGCGGCGGGCTGAAAGTAAGGTCGGAGATAGGCTGTGTCGGAGCGGTATGGTCCTCTGGAATTGCACCCGTCGGAGCAGGAATTTCCCTGACCGGAATAATCGGCTCGCCGGTGCGCCGATCCAGAACGTAGAGATCGCCCTGTTTGGTCGGGCCGACCAGCGCCGGAACGCCATTGATGTCGAGAAGCACCGGCTGGGCGGGAACATCCATATCCCAAAGGTCGTGGTGGACGGTCTGGCGTACCCAGCGGACCTGTCCGGTGTTCACATCGAGCGCCACGATGGATGAAGAGAATTTCTCCACGCTCTCGCTGCGGTCCATGCCAAGCTGGTCAGGTACCTTGTTGCCAAGCGGCACAAAGATCAGACCAAGCTTTTCATCGACGCTGGAAACGGACCAGCTGTTGGGTGAGTTGGTCGTGTAATGCTCGCCCTCCGGCAGCGGCGTGGTCACGTCCGGATTGCCGGAATCCCAGTTCCACAGGAGCTGGCCGGTGCGGATATCGAATGCGCGGATGACGCCCGACTGTTCTTCGGTCGAATAATTGTCGTTCACCGCACCGCCGACGATGATCTTGTCATCGACCACCACCGGCGGTGAGGTGGAGTAATAATACCCTGCCGGATTGTATTTCATGCCATGGCTGAGATCGAGCGTGCCGCCATTGGCGAAATCCGTGCAGATTTCTCCGGTGGCCGTGTCGAGCGCGATCAGGCGTGCATCGGACGTCGGCAGATAAACGCGCTCCGCGCACTTTGCGCCAGCGGTGGCCGACGCATCCTTCCAATAGCTCACGCCACGGCAGGTCTGGTGCTGGCGGTCCGTGTTGAAGCCGACCTTGGGATCGAATTTCCACTTTTCCTTGCCGGTGGCCGCATCCAGCGCGATGGCCCAGTTATGCGGCGTGCACAGATAAAGGGAATCGCCAATCTTAAGCGGCGTAACCTGATAGGTCGTTTCGCCCACATCCTGCGGCTGCTTCACATCGCCCGTCTGATATTGCCAGGCGACCTGAAGCTTGGAAACATTTTCCGGCGTGATCTGCGCCAGCGGCGAATAGCGCTGGCCGTAGGGCGTGCGCCCATATTGATGCCATTCGCCGTCGGGAACATTGCCGCCCATATCCGGCGTTGCCGCGACCTTTTCCGTCGGCAGATTGCCTGCGATATCGTAGGGGTCCTGCGTCATCGAATAGACGGCAACGACCAAGGCGACCAGCGAGGCGACGGCAAGCGGCAGACTGCCGCCGCCCGCTCCGTTGTTCAGCGGTCGTCTGATCCAGGGTGTCAGCATCCACAGCCCGATCAAGACGATAAGGCCGCCGCGTGCGCCAAGCTGCCACCAGTCGAAACCGACCTCGTAATAGGCCCAGCCGAGCGAACCGAGAATGACAAGAGCATAAATCCATAGCGCTGCGGCGCTACGTTTGAAAAGCAGAACGGCGGTCAGCAGGAAGCCGATCGCCGTGACAATATAGTACCAGCTGCCGCCAAGTGCAGCGAGCCAGATGCCTCCTGCACCAAGTGCAAGTCCGATGAGGAGCAGAACGATGGATGTCAACCAGATAAGCACGACAGGGTCCCCTTTCAGATCGTGTCACTGTTCCTCCGGACATGTCCGTCAGAACCGATCATATGCTGCCTAATGGTTGACATAGGCGGTCACGGAAAAAATCTAGGCGGCAGCAGAATGTTTCTTTTGCCGGACGGAGCGAAAGGAGGCGCCCGCCCTTAATTAAGGCAAAGTGAAGGCAACGGGGTTTTAGGCTGTCAAAAGACGTGAAACGATGCGCAAACAGGCGTATTGCCGCTCATCAATTGCGGCGAACGCATGGTGAAATCGTGGCTTTTTGGCGGCGTCAGGCCGAGCTGCGCATGAAAAGCTGGCTATCCAGATGGCGAATTTCCGACTGTCCGGACGGGGTATTTTCCCGGCCATTGATACGGGAAAAGAGCATATCAAGACCAAGCTGCGCAATCTGCCGGTAATCCTGCGCAACGGTGGTCAGTGCCGGACAGGTGAAGCGGCTCAAGGGATGATCGTCATGGCCTGCAACGCGCAGATCGCAGCCTTCCTCGCGCCCGACCCGCAGCTTGCGCTCGAAAGCGGCTGAGATCACGCCGAAGGCGAGACGATCATTGGCACATAGAACGGTGCGCGTCGGAAATCCGCCGCGATCGAAAATGCGGCCAGCCTCCTGATAACCCAGTTCCTCGAAATTCCAGCTTCTGGCGGCAATGGGCAGGACTATCGGCTCGACACCGAGCCTTTCCATCGTTTCAATATAGGCGGCGCGCCGTTCCACCGCGTTCTGGTTGACGAGAGGCATTTCCAGAAAGCAGGGATGCTCCCCGGTTCGATAAAGATATTCGGTGATGTTGCCGATGCTCTGGCGGTTATCAGTGCCGACAAAAGGCTGGTCGTCGCCGATACGGCTGTCCAGAAAAACGGCAGGTATCGAATCCGACAGGCTGGAAAGCAGTTTCACATCCGTGTCGAAGCCGAGCGGAGCCATCAGGACACCGGCGATCTTGAGGGACATCAGGGTTCGCATTGCCCTCGCCTCAAGTTTTCGTTCGCCATGGGAGGAGAGCACGATGGTCCAGTAGCCCTCCGCCAGACAGCGCATTTCGATCTGGCGGATGATCTCCGCATAGAATGGATCGGAAATGTGCGGGACGATAACGCCGATGTTCTTCGGCTTCTTGCGATTGAGACTGATCGCAAAGATATTCGGCTGATAATTATAGTCTTTCAGCGCCTTCTCGATACGGGCGCGTGTGGAAGGCTTTACATTTTCAGGATTGTCAAAATATTTCGAGACCGTCGGACGGGACAATCCGCTTGCCGCTGCAAACTCTTCCATCGTCCTGATCTTATGTTCGGCCATGCCTTGTTTTCCCATCGCGGGTATCGAGGCGATTTTTCAACGCCATCCATTTTTCTTTTCATGCGTAAATTTATTTTCACACAGAAGCAAGCCACTTTCATGCTTCTCCGGTCGGCGATGCGTGTTTCCTCCGCAATTCCCCGCTCATGCAGGTGGTTCAAAACGAGATTTAATCGTTATAATTTTTACACGTGAAAAATTTTATATTGACACGATGAACAAGCTCCAGCATGTCTAGAGGATGCTCAATCATGAGCTGGAGGCCCTGCCCTTCGGGAGGTTTGAAGTTGGCGACAACCGATGAACCAGCAGGAAAACCGTTGTTCATGTCCCATAGAAGGACGTCCCGGCGAGCGCCGGTCATTCGGAGGAAATCATGTTTCGCAAATCGCTCAGCCGTATTCTCTTTTCCGGCGTAGCTCTGGCAATGATGGCAGGTGCTGCATCTGCCGAAGGCATCGGCGCATCGCTTCTCACCCAGCAGCATCCTTTCTACATCTCGCTCGCAGATGCGATGAAGAAGGAAGCGCAGGCAGAGAATGTGCCGCTGGAAGTCTCCATCGCCAATCAGGACCTGAGCAAGCAGCTCGCCGATGTGGAAGATTTCATCACCAAGGGCGTCGACGTCATCATCATCTCGCCGGTTGACAGCAAGGGCGTTCGCTCGGCCATCAACAAGGCTGAAAAGGCTGGCATCAAGGTCATCACCGTCGATGTACCGGCCAACAATGTCGATGTGACCTCCTTTGTGGGCACGGACAACTTCGCGGGCGGCGAAAAGGCCGCCGAACTGATGGCGAAGTCCATCGGTGAGAAGGGCAATGTCGCGATTATCGACTACCCGACCGTTCAGTCGGTCGTCGACCGCGTTGAAGGCTTCAAGAAGGGCATCGCCAAATATCCGGACGTCAAGATCGTGGCGATCCAGCCGGGCATCACACGTCCGGAAGCGCTTTCGGCTGCACAGAACATCCTTCAGGCCAATCCTGATATCGTCGGCATTTTCGGCTTCGGTGACGATGCAGCACTTGCCGCCGCCTCGGCAGTAAAGTCGGCCAAGCTTGAAAGCCAGGTCAAGGTGATCGGTTTCGACGGCATGGAAGAAGCCCGCAATGCCGTGAAAAATGATCCGGTCATGGTCGGCGTCATCGCACAGTATCCGGATCAGATGGGCAAGGTTGCAGTTGAAACCGCGGCCAAGGTCATCAAGGGTGAGGAAGTGCCCGCCAAGCAGCCGATCGTTCCGGGCGTCGTCACCAAGGACGGCGAAACCAAGTAACACCGCGTGAAACAGCGACGCTCCTCCCAGTCGCTGTTTCCATTCTGCGTGCGGCGGCCCGGCGAACACCACGCGCCTTGCCGCCGCCGCAACCCTTTTGAATTGCAGACTTTGCTCGGAATCAATCTTAAAATCCGTCTGCGGAACTGAATAACGGAGAGTGGAGGCCCCCAAAGTGACAGACACCGAGACAGCCACCAAATCCGAACGAAACGCCATGCCGGATATGGTTCTTGAAATTCGCGATGTAGCGAAATCCTTCGGCCCGGTTATCGCGCTGAAGCGCATGAACCTGACCGTGCGCCGTGGCCGCGTGCATACGCTGCTCGGCGAAAACGGTGCGGGCAAATCCACGCTGATGAAGATTCTGGCCGGCGTGTTCAAGCCCACCTCCGGCACCATCCTGCTCAAAGGCGCGCCCTATGCGCCGAAAAACCCGCGCGATGCGCGCGCCAGCGGCATTGCCATTGTCTTTCAGGAACTGAGCCTGTCGCGCAATCTCACTGTGGCCGAAAATATCTTCGCCAATCATGAGCCAAGCCGCTTCGGTTTCATCCGCGAGCGCACGCTGAATGCGGAAGCGATGAAGCTGGTGGCCGATCTCGGCCTGCCGGTCGATGCGCGCGCGAAAGTCGGTGATCTTTCGATTGCCCAGCGCCAGCTCGTCGAAATCGCCAAGGGATTGAGCCAGCCTGCTGACGTCGTCATTCTGGATGAGCCGACCTCATCGCTTTCCGACAGCGAAGCGGAAATCCTGTTTTCGATTATCGAGCGCCTGAAAGCCAGGGGCACAGCCGTTATTTATATTTCGCATCGCATGGAAGAAATCATGCGGCTTTCCGACGACATTACGGTCGTTCGCGATGGCGAATATGTAACGACCACGGAAAAGAGTGAGACCACAATCGAGCGATTGATCGCGCTGATGGTCGGTCGCGAGATGAACGACATTTACCCGCCGCGTGAAGCGCCGAGACCATCGGCAAGCGTGCCGCCCATACTTGAAACGAAGAACCTCTCGGTTGCGGGCAAATTTCACGACGTCTCCATCGATGTGAAACCCGGCGAAGTCCTTGGGCTTTTCGGGTTGGTCGGTTCTGGCCGTTCGGACGTGATGAAGGCACTGTTCGGGATGCTGCGGCCCACGGGCGAAATCAGGCTCGACGGCGAAGCCATCACCCTTGCCTCGCCGACCGATGCCATTCGCAACGGCATTGCTTTCGTGACCGAGAACCGCAAGGAAGAAGGTCTCGTTCTTCCGCACAGCGTTGAACGCAATATCAACATGGTAGGGCTCGGCCAGCTTGCAGGGCCTTTCGGCCTCATGCGTTCATCAGCAGAGCGCGCTTCGGCGAAAGCGGAAGTGCTGCGCCTCGCGATCAAGACCGCGTCGCTCGACACGATTGCCGGGTCGCTCAGCGGCGGCAACCAGCAGAAGATCGTGCTGGCAAAGTGGCTGCAGACAAAGCCGCGCATCCTCATTCTCGATGAGCCGACACGCGGCGTCGATGTTGGCGCGAAATTTGAAATCTATCGCATCATCCGTGAACTTGCCGCCAATGGCGCGGCGATCCTGATGGTTTCCTCCGAACTGCCGGAAGTGCTGGGTCTCAGCGACCGCGTGGCGATCATGCATAACAAGCATGTCGCCGCCATTGTCGATGCCGATGGCCTTACGCCCGAAACCGTCATGAGCTACGCAGCAGGAATGCATCAATGAGCAATGCAGATATTCAGAAGAAAGCCGTGGACGCGGAAGTCCGCCGTTCGCTTTTCAGCTCCCCGCTGATCCGTCAATATGGCGGCATCATCATCTCTCTGGCCGTGCTCTGCGTGGTCTTCGCGGTGTTGAATCCGCGCTTTCTCGCCTTCAACAATTTCATGAACATCATGCAGCAGGTGGCGGTGATTGCCGTTGCCGCCTATGGCATGACCTATGTGATCCTGCTCGGTGAAATCGATCTTTCCATCGGCTCCATCATCGCGGTTTCCGGCATGGTGGCGGCGCAAGCCTTCTCCATGGGCTTCGGCTTTGTGCCGACCGTGGTTTTCACCCTTGCGGCGGGCGCCATCATGGGCGGGCTGAACGGCGTGCTTTCGGCAAAGCTGATGCTGCCATCCTTCATCGTGACGGTGGCGACCATGGGCATCTATCGCGGCATGGTCAGCCTGCCAACCAATGGCGCGCCTGAAATCATCGAGAACGACACCTGGCTCGCCATCGGCTCGGAAAACTGGCTCGGCCTGCCGATCATCATCTGGATTGTCGGCGTCCTGTTCATCTTCAACTATATCCTGCTGTCGAAGACCGTTTTCGGTCGCCGCATCTATCTGTCGGGCGGCAACAAGGAAGCGGCGATCTATTCGGGTATCCGCGTCGACCGCATCAAGATCATTGTCTTCATGCTTTCCGGCATCATGGCAGCGATCAGCGGCATTCTGCTCTCGTCGCGCCTGTCCTCCGCGCAGACCAATGCGGGCATGGGCTATGAACTCGACGCCATTGCGGCGGTGGTGCTGGGCGGCACCTCACTTGCTGGCGGCGTCGGCACGATGGTCGGCACCATTCTCGGTGCGCTCATCATCGGCGTCATCAATAACGGCATGAACATGCTGTCGGTGCCTTACTTCTATCAGCTCATCGTCAAGGGCATGGTCATTCTGGTCGCGGTCTGGCTCGACGTGCGCTCTAAATCCGTACGGACGTAATCGCGGTACTCACATGAAAAAGATCATCACCATCGGCGAAATCGTCGTCGAGATCATGGCCGTGGAAACCGGCAACGGTTTCAAGACCGCCATCCCGTTGATCGGTCCGTTCGCTTCCGGCGCGCCTGCGATCTTCATCGATCAGGCGGCCAAGATGGGCCAGCCTTGCGGCATGGTCAGCGCGGTCGGCAATGACGATTTCGGCGCGCTCAATGTCGAGCGCCTGCAAAAAGACGGCGTGGATGTATCGGCCATCGGCGTGCATCCGACAGCCGCCACCGGCAGCGCCTTTGTGCGCTATCGCCCGGATGGCAATCGCGATTTCATCTTCAACATCAAGCACAGCGCATGCAGCGCCATCGGCCTGACGCCGGAAGCCGAAAAGCTGATCGAGACTGCCGATCATCTGCATATCATGGGTTCGGCGCTGTTCTCCGACGGCATTGTTTCGGCGATCCACGAGGCGACGATCCGCATCAAGGCGAAGGGCGGCACCGTGTCCTTCGACCCGAATATCCGCAAGGAAATGCTGGAATTGCCGGGCATGCGTCAGGCATTGGCCCATGCGCTGGAGAACACCGACCTGTTCATGCCGAGCGGCCCGGAAATCTTCCTCTTCACCAAGGCGACCGAAGAAAAGGCCGCCGTGGAAGAACTGCTGGCGCGCGGTGTCAAAGCCGTTGTGGTCAAGCGCGGCGCGGAAGGCGCAAGCTATTTCGACCAGTCCGGCGAAGTTTTCGCACCTGCTTTCAAGGTGGAGGAAATCGACCCTACCGGAGCAGGCGACAGTTTTGGCGCGGCATTCGTCACCTGCTGGCTGCGCGACATGGCGCCGAAGGACGCTCTTGTCATCGCCAACGCCACTGGCGCGCGCGCCGTCGGCGTCAAGGGGCCGATGGAAGGCACCTCGACCATGGCCGAAATTGAAGCATTCCTTCAGAAAAACGGAGTTCCAGCATGAGCAGCACGAAAGTTCTGAGCGCACTTCCCGCACGTTACGCCAGCGGAGTTCGCGGCGGCATCACGTCGATCTGCTCTGCGCATCCTCTGGTGATCGAAGCCGCCCTTCTGGAAGGCGTTGCGACCAATACGGACGTGCTGATCGAGGCTACCTGCAATCAGGTCAATCAGGATGGCGGCTATACGGGCATGACGCCTGCCGACTTCCGCCGCTTTGTGGAAGACATCGCGGCCCGCGTCGGCTTCGACACCAAGCGGCTTATTCTGGGCGGCGACCATCTCGGCCCCAACCCCTGGAAGCATCTGCCCGCCGAAGAAGCCCTTGCGAAGTCGGATGTGATGATCGATGCCTTCGTGCGCGCGGGCTTCACCAAGATCCATCTCGACACGTCGATGGGTTGCGCTGGCGAACCGGTTGCACTGCCTGATGCCGTGACCGCCGAGCGCGCCGCGCGTCTGGCCAAGGTTTCCGAAACGGCGGCCCGTGAAGCCGGATATGACCTGCCGGTCTATATCATCGGCACCGAAGTACCGATTCCCGGCGGTGCGATGGAAGAAATTGAAGAGCTGGAGCTGACCAAGCCGGGCGCGGCAGTCGAAACCGTTGCCATTCACCGCAAGGCTTTCGCGGCGCTGGGACTGGAAGATGCCTTCGCCCGCGCCATCGGCGTCGTGGTGCAGCCGGGCGTCGAATTCGGCAACGAAAATGTGGTCTTCTACAACAGCGAGAAGGCGACCGCACTGAGCGGTGTTCTGAGCGAAATGCCGCAATTCGTTTTTGAAGCGCATTCGACCGATTATCAGCCGGTGGAAGCGCTCTCCGATCTGGTGCATGACGGCTTTGCCATTTTGAAAGTCGGCCCCGGCCTGACTTTCGCGCTGCGCGAGGCGCTTTACGGTCTCGACCAGATTGCGGCTTTTCTCGACAAGCTGCCGGAAGAAGAAACCCTGCGCGGCAAGATGGAAGCGCTGCTTCTGGCCGAACCGAAGAATTGGGAAAAATACTATCACGGCGACGCGGAGGAACTGCGCCTGCAACGCCATTTCTCCTATAGCGACCGCATTCGCTATTACTGGCCACATCCGGTCGCAACCGCTGCCGTCGATGCGCTTTTGAAACGTCTGGAAGGCCGCAAGATACCGGAAACGCTGATCAGCCAGTATCTCGGCACGCTTTATCCGGCGGTCGCATCGGGTGCAGTTGAAGCAACACCGCATGCCCTGATGGTGGAAGCCGTCCGCAACGTCGTGCGCACTTACGGCAAGGCTGTCGGAACGCACTGAAGTAAAAAGCGCGGCTCAGACCGCGCTTTTTTTTCAAGCTTTTATCGGGCGATAACGATATCCTAAATCGGCAATCTGTTGTGCGCGGCAGGTATTTTCAGACCAGTATTGCTGCGATTCTGGATGAAGGAATGCACGTCCCCGGCGGGCATTGGCCGACCGGTCAGGAAGCCCTGAACCTCGCCAAAACGCTCGGTTCTCAAACGTTCCAGCTGCTGTGCCGTTTCTACACCTTCAGCCGTGGTAACAATATTGAAGCCTGCGCCAAGCGTTGCCACGGCCTGGATGATGGCCAGATCGCGCGTATCCACCTCGATCCCGGAAACGAAACTGCGATCGATCTTTATTTTATCGAACGGAAATGATCGCAGATAGCTGAGCGAAGAGTAACCGGTTCCAAAATCATCCATCGCAATGCGAACACCCAGTCGGCGAAGTTCGAACAGGAGCTCGATATTGTTCTTGCTGTTCGAAAGAAAAACCGACTCGGTGATTTCAAGCTCGAGCCTGTCCGGGGGCAGGCCTGCCGCTTCAAGGGCATCCGTGACTGAGCGCAAGAGCGTCGTCTGATTGAACTGGACCGGTGAAAGATTGACCGAAACCTTTATGTCCTCCGGCCACAGCGCAGCTTCCCGACACGCCATTCCCAGAACCCAGTCTCCGATCGGCCCGATCAATCCGGTTTCTTCCGCCAATGGAATAAATTCTGCCGGTGAAACCATGCCACGGTCAGGATGACGCCAGCGAATCAGCGCCTCAAAACCCGAAATCCTGCCGCTTTCAAGATTGAATATCGGTTGATAATGAAGCTCGAACTGTTCCTCCAGCAGGGCCTGGCGAAGTTCGCCCGTCATAACGTGGCGCTTCTCCGCGGCCAGGCGCAAGGAGTGCTGATAGAAACGAAATGTGCGGCGTCCACCGGATTTTGAGGCATAAAGCGCAAGATCGGCATTGCGCATCAGCCCATCGGGATTGTCGCCATGCAACGGCGCCTGGGCAATACCCATGCTGCAGGTGACAAATTCAGAATTGCCCACCAGCTTGAACGCATCCTGAAAAGCCGAAAGGATCCGGTCAGCAAACATCGCGATTTGCCCCAGCGTTCCACTGCGATAAACGATGGCGAATTCATCGCCGCCCAACCGCGCGATGAATTCATCCGAAGTCGTGATTTGCTTCAGACGATGCGCCACTTCCTGCAAAAGTTGGTCACCCGCCTGATGACCGATACTGTCATTGATGTTCTTGAAATGATCGATATCGAGATAAAACAATGCGAAGGGTTCTGAATCCCCGCCCTTTTTCAACAGGCTCTCGACATGGTGGGCAAAATAGGCACGGTTCGGCAGGCCGGTTAGACTGTCATGCATGGCAATATGTGCCATACGTTCCTCAATCTCGCGCCGTTCAGTTATATCCTCAACGAGGCCGATCAAATAGCGGGGTTCATTGCCTTCGACGGGCGGGATCGAACATTTGATGATCCGCATCGTTCTCGACGTTCCGTCCTTGCGCTCGACCTCGCGTTCGACGCTTAACACATCCCGGCGTCGCATTGCCATGCGATCTTGCTGGCCGAAGGCAATGGCCTCGCGCTCGGGAAATAGTTCAAGGTCTGTCGATCCGATAGCTTGATCTATCGCCTGCCCGCTCGCAGTTGATGCAGCCTGATTGTAAAGCACATAACGGCCATCGTCGTGCATATCCTTGACGAAAACACCGAGCGGCAGATTGTTGACGAGACTGTCCAGCAAGGTTTGGGCGTGGTTTGCCTGACGATTGGCCTCTGCCAACTCTGTCCTATCCTGGACAATAGCCAGAATCGCTTCCTTGCCGTCGAATATCACCTGGCGCCCGTAAGTCAGAACATCGATGGTTTCACCATTGGCGCGCAGATGCTGCCAGCGCTCGGGCCGCTCAAGATCGCTGCGGTCCCGAATTGCAGTCAGCATTCTATCCCGTTCGGTTTGTGGCCGAATATCGAGCACTGTCATGCCTGGAATTTCGTCTGCGGTATAGCCGTAGAGCGTGTACGCAGCATCATTCATAACGATGAAACGCAGTGTTTCCGGGTCATAAACCCACATAGGTGTCGGGTGTGTCGTGAAAAGGATACGGAAGTCCGGTTCGGACGTGCGCGCCATCGTGTCTTCAGCCGAAGCCGAAGCGCCCCTTCCCTTCCTCATCCTAAACCCCTCATCCGACTGATCCTAAAGGACAATTCCGACCTGCTTCATGAGCAGACCGTCTCGTTTCATAGCACTATGAGCAACACGTGGAAGATGCACCCCGACCATAGATTAAAGCTGAGAATTTTAATAAACCATATACAAATTGAGGGTCGATTTAAGGATTTTCTTTAAAACTGCATTTTTCCATCGCTTGACCGGCTTCAACTTCCGGCCTATGCCTATAGATGCAAAATTCGTTGGGGTGCCTCGCAAGAGGCTGAGAGGCGCGTTCTCGCGTTAACCCATTGAACCTGATCCGGGTAATACCTGCGTAGGGAACGGAGTTTGATGCGTCGCGGACGGGATTTATCCCACTCGGAGCTTACGCTCCCTACAGGTTCATGACGTCTCATCTTTCCGTTCGGAATGAGAGACGATAGAATGGACCAAAAACACAGTTTCTCCCGAACCCAAAACCATAATGGCCAGACACGGTCTGTGCCCACCTGCGTACCTCCCATCTGTGTGACCATTGCCGGTTCCGACAGCGGCGGCGGCGCCGGGATTCAGGCCGACCTCAAGACGTTTTCGGCGCTTGGCGCCTATGGCGCGAGCGTCATTGCTGCCGTGACCGTACAGAACACCTGCACGGTGAGCGCGGTGCACGACATCCCGCCCGCCATCGTCGCGGGGCAGATCGATGCGGTTTTCAGCGATCTCGACGTGGCGGCGGTGAAGATCGGCATGGTTTCCGTGCCTGAAACCATTGAAGCCATCGCGCGCGGCCTTGCCCATTTTTCCGGCCCCGTCGTCGTCGATCCGGTGATGGTGGCAAAGTCGGGTGACCGGCTTTTGAGCGAAAACTCCATTGCGCTTCTGCGACAGAAACTCATTCCGCTCGCCACGCTTTTGACCCCCAACCGGCCCGAAGCGGCCTGCCTGCTCGGCTGTGGTCTGGCGCTGGATGATGCAGACGCCGAACAACAGGGCCACGCATTGCTCGAACTCGGCGCGAAGGCGGTTCTGATGAAAGGCGGCCATGCGGAAGGCGAAATCTGCGTCGACCTGCTGGTGCGCCGCGATCAGCCGACGCTGCGTGTCGAAGCGCCGCGTATCCGGACCGGCAATACCCATGGCACAGGCTGCACGCTTTCTTCGGCCATTGCTGCGGAGCTTGCCAAGAACCTGCCGCTCGAAAAAGCAGTGCTGAGCGCTCATGCCTATCTGCAAGGGGCAATCCGCGCCGCCGATACGTTGAAGATCGGACACGGCCATGGGCCTGTGCATCATTTCCACGATCTCTGGACAATCCGAACGGAGGAGATTGCATGATGCGCGTCACTGTCATCGGAGCGGGCGTCGCCGGGCTTGCCACCGCCGCCGAGTTCACCGATCAGGGCCATGCCGTCACCGTCATCGCCAAGAGCAGCGAGATTGGCTCGGACAGCTGCTCGTGGTTTGCGGGTGGAATGCTGGCACCCTGGTGTGAGGGTGAGAGCGCAGAAGAGCCGGTCGTTCGCTTGGGACAGGAAGCAATCGGCTGGTGGGAACAGCACGTTTCGACAGTCCATCGCAAGGGCACGCTTGTACTCTCGCACACACGCGATGCGACCGAACTTCGTCGCTTTGCCCGCAGGACAGAGGCATTTGACACCATTGATCATGAGCAGATCGATACGCTCGAACCAGACCTTGCAGGCCGTTTTCGGCAGGGACTTTTCTTCGCGGCAGAAGGCCATCTCAACCCACGCAAAACATTGATTGAGCTTGCCGAAAAACTGCAGAAGAAAGGCGTGGTCTTTCATCTGGGGCAGGATGCGAAAAACATAAAAGTCGAGGCCGATATAACCGTCGATGCACGTGGCCTTGCAGCGCGTGATCAGCTGCAGGATCTACGCGGCGTCAAGGGCGAGATGCTCATTGTCCGCTCACGCGACATCAATCTCAGGCGGCCCGTCCGCCTCCTGCATCCGCGCATTCCCCTCTACATCGTACCACGCGGCGACGGTGTGCACATGATCGGCGCGACGATGATCGAAAGCGACGACCGCCACGGCATAAGCGTGCGCTCGACACTGGAACTTTTGAGCGCGGCTTACGCCTTGCATCCGGCATTCGGCGAGGCGGAAATTCTAGAAACCGGCGTCGATGCGCGCCCGGCCTTTCCCGACAATCTGCCCCGCGTAAAACGGCGCGGCAAAACCATCTATGTCAACGGGCTTTACCGCCACGGCTTCCTGCTTTCGCCGGCGATAGCGCGCATGGCGGTCGCAGCTGCGACCATGCCCGAAACTATGCCCGAATTTGTGGAGGATTATGCATGACAATCGTGCTGAACGGTGAAGTCATCACCACGGCAGCGACCAATCTGGCGGCGCTGCTCGCCGAGATCGAACTGGACGAAGCCGTGGTCGCAACCGCGCTGAACGGCGAATTCGTGGCAAGCGACGAGCGCGCCGCCGCGATCCTGTCGGCTGGTGATCGCATTGAGGTTCTCGCCCCGATGCAGGGAGGCTGAGATGCTCGAATTCTATGGTCAAAAATTTGAAAGCCGCCTGCTGCTCGGCACGGCGCAATATCCATCGCCCGCTATTCTTGCCGATGCGGTGCGCGCATCGCGGGCGGGGATCGTGACCGTGTCGCTGCGTCGCGAAAGCGGCGAGGCCCGCGCCGGGCAGGACTTCTGGGCGCTGATCCGGAAACTGGGCGTGGCTATTCTGCCCAATACGGCAGGCTGTCACACGCCGCGTGAAGCCGTGACCACGGCCAAGATGGCGCGTGAAATCTTCGGCACCAGCTGGATCAAGCTGGAAGTGATCGGCGATCACGACACGCTGCAGCCCGATCCGTTCGGCCTTGTGGAAGCAGCGCGCACGCTCTGCGACGACGGTTTTGAGGTCTTTCCCTATATGAATGACGATCTGGTCGTCGCGGAAAAGCTCATTGAAGCTGGTTGCAAGGTGCTGATGCCCTGGGGCGCGCCCATCGGCTCGGGCCGTGGCCTCAACAATCCTTACGCGCTGAAGACCATGCGGGCGCATTTCCCCGATATTCCGCTCGTCGTGGATGCTGGCATCGGCGTGCCATCCCATGCGGCAGAGGCGATGGAGCTGGGCTATGACGCCGTGCTCATCAACACCGCTGTCGCCAAGGCAGGCGATCCCGTCGCCATGGCGCGCGGTTTCGCGCTTGCGGTCGAAGCCGGGCGGCTCGCTTTCGAGGCCGACGCCATCGAAGCGCGCGACATGGCGGCCCCCTCCACTCCCCTTCTCGGAAAGGCATTTCTGTAATGGCCCTTGATCCGTTCTACCCTATCTTCGACAGCGCCAAGTGGCTGGAGCGCATGGTGCCGCTCGGCGTCAGGCTGGTGCAGTTGCGCGTCAAGGACAAGACCGAGCCCGAACTGCGCAGTGAAATCCGCGCCGCACGGGAAATCTGCCTTGCACATGACTGCCAGCTGATCGTCAACGACTACTGGAAGCTCGCGCTGGAGGAAGGTTGCGACTTCATCCATCTCGGACAGGAAGACCTTGACGATGCCGATCTCGACGCCATTCGCGCCGGTGGTTTGAAGCTCGGCGTTTCAAGCCATGACGAGGCCGAACTCGATCGCGCTTTGTCGGTAAAGCCAGACTATATCGCGCTCGGCCCCATCTACCCGACCATTTTGAAAAAGATGAAATGGCACGAACAGGGCCTCCCCCGCCTTGGGGAATGGAAGGCGCGGATCGGCAACATTCCGCTCGTCGGCATCGGTGGCATGAGCGTTGAACGCGCGCCAGGCGTTTTCGATGCGGGCGCCGATATCGTTTCCGTCGTCACCGACATTACCCTTAACCCCGATCCGGAGGCCCGCGCGCGGGAATGGATCGAAATTACACGGCCCTATGTAACTTAGAGCGGTTCCGGTTAAACGGAATCGCTGGAACCGCTCTAACTATCTGTTTTGTCGCATTATCTTACGCAAAACCGCTTCGCACTTTTGCTGGAAATGCTCTAGTTTCTGGAGGAAACATTGAAAAAACTGGTTTTTGCAGCGCTCTTCAGCGCCACGGCTTCGTTTGCCCTGATTTCGGCTCAGGCCGCCCAGGCGGGCGACAGGCTGAAGCTCATCCTCGACTGGTATGTGAACCCCGATCACGGGCCGATCATCGTTGCCGACAAGCTCGGCTACTTCAAGGATGCCGGGCTGGATGTGGATATCGTCGCGCCTGCCGATGCTTCGACACCAACCAAGATGGTGGCGGCGGGACAGGCCGATCTCGCCATTTCCTATCAGCAGCAGGTACATCTTCAGGTGCATGAAGGCCTGCCGCTTGTTCGCGTCGGCACGCTGATCGACTCGCCGCTCAACTGCCTGATGACCCGCGACGACGGATCGGTGAATGCAATTGCCGACCTCAAGGGCAAGAAGATCGGTTATTCGGTCGCCGGAACCGAGGAAACTTTGCTTGGCACCATTCTTGGCCAGCACGGCGTCAAACTCTCCGATGTCGAACTCATCAATGTGAATTTCTCGCTGGCGCCATCGCTGATGTCGAAGCAGGTCGATGCCGTGATGGGCGCTTATCGCAATGTCGAATTGAACCAGATGGCTGTCGAAGGCGTTCCCGGCAAATGCTTTTTCGTCGAGGAGGAAGGCGTGCCGGTCTATGACGAACTGGTCTATGTCGCCGCCACGAACAAACTGGATGCGGCGGAAAAGGACAAGATTTCGCGCTTCCTCGCCGCCACCGAGAAGGCCGCGCAATATATCGTCAATCACCCCGAGAAGAGTTACGAGGTCTTTGCCTCCTACAGCACGGAACTGAAGGACGAATTGAACCAGCGCGCGTGGAAAGACACGGTTGCCCGCTTCTCGCGCGCGCCTGCAAGCCTCGATTATGGACGCTGGCAGCGTTATGAGGCCTATCTCAAGGAGCACAATCTGGTGCCCTCCATCCTGCCGGTCGAAAAATTCGCCATCGATGTCAATGCCGAAGGGAGCAAATCATGAGCCAGCCGCAGCCGCATTATTCATCCGAACTGTTCACGCGCCTTCGCGCCGCAACACTTGGTGACTGGAAGCCTTATATCGAGCACGACTTCGTGCGCGGGCTGGGTGACGGCACGCTGCCGAAGGCTGCTTTCCTGCATTATCTCCGTCAGGATTATGTCTATCTGCATCATTACGCCCGCGCCTTCGCGCTCGGCGTCGTCAAGGCCAACACCTTGCAGGAAACAAGGCTTTGCGCCCAGATTATGCATGGTCTGACAGTGACGGAGCTGCCGCTTCATATCGGCATCTGCGCCCGCGAAGGGATCAACGAAGACGAGCTTTACGCAACGAAGGAGGAGCCGGAAAACCTTGCCTATACGCGCTATGTGCTCGATTGCGGACAGGCAGGCGATTTCCTCGACCTGCTGACGGCGCTTGTGCCCTGCGCGCATGGCTATGGCGAGATCGGCCTCAATCTCGCCGCGACCGCCTTGCCCGGCACGCCCTATCAGGAATGGATCGATACCTATGCCGGGGCTGAATATCAGGACATGTGCCACACGGTGGGCAGGCTTTTCGATCAGGCTGCCAAAGACCGCATCGGCGACGACTTCGAAAAAAGCCCGCGCTGGCCAAGACTCTGCCAGATTTTCGCCACGGCAAGTAGGCTCGAAGCCGATTTCTGGTCCATGGGTTTGAAAGCCGGATAGTGAACGAAGCACTCCAGAACCGAAGTCGAATAAAGCGCGTCGCCGATGGATTGCTGTCGGCGGCGGCGGCACTCGCCATATGGCAGGCGGTGGTGAGCATCGGTCAGATGCCGCGCTTCATCCTGCCGGGACCGCTCGATGTCGTGCAGGCGCTCGTGACCAATGCGGGACTGATCGCGGAGAATGCCGCTGCCACCATCGGCGAAGTTCTGGGCGGTCTGGTGCTCGGCTCTGCGGTCGGCATCGCCACCGCCATCGGACTGATGATGTCGCCGCTTGCGCAGCGACTTGTCATGCCGGTGATGGTGTTCAGCCAAGCGATTCCGATCTTCGCGCTCGCCCCCATCCTGACCCTCTGGCTTGGTTATGGACCGGCTTCCAAGATTGCAGTCACCGTGCTGATGATCTTCTTTCCCGTCGTTTCAACCTTCTTCGACGGGATGCGGCGCACCGAAACGAGCCTGATCGACGCGGCGGAAATTCTCGGAGCCGGACGCATGGCGATCCTGTTTCGCATCCGCATCCCCTCCGCCTTTCCTTCGCTGGCGTCGGGTCTGAGCCTCGCCGCCGTCTATGCGCCCATCGGGGCGGTGGTCGGCGAATGGGTCGGTGCATCCAAGGGGCTCGGCTATCTGATGCTGCTCGCCAATGGGCGTGCCAAGGTGGATCTGATGTTCGCCTGCCTGTTTGTTCTGGCGGCTTTCACCATGCTGCTGCACGGCACGGTATCGCATTTCGCCCGCAAGCTTGCCGCCTGGCCGAAAAAAGCCGCATAAAAAACCGGCGGTTTCCCGCCGGTTTTTGCATCCACTCAGACCGCTAAAGCGTGTCGCGTTCAATCATATTCACGCGACACGCTTTAAGCTTTTGTTTTTACGCATGTCTTTATCCCGAAACCGGTTCCCACTTTCGGGAGACATGCTTTATCAGGCCAGCGTATAGGCCGTCTTGACGGTGGTGTAGAACTCGGCTGCATAACGGCCCTGCTCGCGCGGACCGTAGCTCGAACCCTTGCGCCCGCCGAACGGCACGTGGAAATCGACGCCGGCGGTCGGCAGATTGACCATCACCATGCCCGCTTCCGAATTGCGCTTGAAATGCGTGGCATATTTCAGGCTCGTCGTGCAGATGCCCGATGACAGGCCGAAGCTCGTATCATTGGCCGTGGCAAGCGCTTCCTCATAATCCTTGACGCGGATGACCGAAGCGACGGGCCCAAAAATTTCCTCGCGGCTGATGCGCATCTGGTTGGTGGCTTCGGTGAAGAGCGCTGGCTGGAGATAGAAGCCCGGTGTTTCGCGGTTGAGACGCTCGCCGCCAAAGGCAAGCTTCGCGCCTTCCTTGCGGCCGATCTCGATATAATCCATGTCCTGCTTGAGCTGGCTTTCATCCACGACCGGGCCGATATGCGTGCCCTGCTTCAGGGCATTGTCGACCACGACGGTCTTGAGCTTTTCGATTGCCGCGGCGACGAACTTGTCGTGGATGCCTTCCGTCACGATGATGCGCGAAGACGCGGTGCAGCGCTGGCCGGTCGAGAAGAAGGCCGAATTGACCACGGATTCGACCGCGACATTGAGATCGGCATCGTCCAGAACAACTACCGGGTTCTTGCCGCCCATTTCAAGCTGGAAACGGCGGTTATGCTCGATGGAGGCGGCGGCAACGCGCTTGCCCGTACCGGTCGAGCCGGTGAAGGTGACGGCGTTGACGTCCGCACTGTCCAGAATGGTCTGGCCGACAACCGAGCCCTTGCCCATGACGAGGTTGAGAACGCCCTTCGGAAGACCCGCGCGGTGCAGGATATCGACAATCGCCCAGGAGCAGCCGGGCACGAGATCAGCCGGTTTGAACACAATCGTGTTGCCGTAGCAAAGTGCCGGAGCGATCTTCCAGGCCGGGATGGCAATCGGGAAATTCCACGGCGTGATGATGCCGACCACGCCGACCGGCTCGCGGGTGATCTCGACGCCGATGCCCGGACGGGCAGAAGGCAGAACCTCGCCAGCGAGGCGGAGGCACTCGCCTGCGAAGAAATCGAAAATCTGGCTGGCGCGGATGGTTTCACCAATGCCTTCGGCCAGCGTCTTGCCTTCTTCGCGCGACAGAAGACGGCCAAGCTCGTCCTTGCGCGCCAGAATTTCGTCGGCGGTTTTGCGCAGGATGGCATGGCGCTCCAGAATGCCGGAACGCGACCAGGCCGGGAAAGCGGCTTTCGCAGCAGCAATCGCAGCCTTGGTGTCCTCGGCAGTTGCCCGCGCATAGGTTCCCACGACATCATTGGTGTCCGAAGGATTGATGTTGGCGCTCGCGTCGCCGCCGACCCATTCGCCCGCAATCAGATTTTGATGAATTGTCATGAAACTCTCCCTGTGCACCGCACTGATATATCTCAGGATGACCCTTCACCCATGAGCGACGGAATTGCAAGGCCGGAGCCGCCTTATAACGAAAAAAGTGAAATACGCGCCAGACACAGGTCTGAAAGCTATATCGACGCGCTTTAAAGCAAGGCTTGCAAATTTGTCACAGTCAAATGATTGGATAGAAAATTCGTCATTTTGCGCCTTGGCAAAACTTTCTGCTCATTTATTGTGCACGCATCTGCAACACTGGCAAGAGGTATGAGATGCGTGTCTATGACCCATTCCCGATGGTGCCCAGTGTTAACGCGGGCGCTTCCAAGCTTTAAGTCTTCGGCCCGCATTGCAGGCTGAGGCCTGAACGCCCTCCCTAAAAGGGCAGATTCCAACATTTCCAAATTTGCCGCAGCCCTCACCGGCTGCTTGTTTCGTCTTTGTTTTCACGCATTGTCCGACGCCAAACCGCTTCGCACTTTTGCTGAAAATGCTTTTAAAGGAACCAGAATCCGCCCAAACGCGGCCTGGTATTGTAGATATGACTCGGTTTCGCATAGATTTCCGGGGACCTGCCTTCCGCAATGTCCTCGGCTACACATTCGGCCACTGGCGAAGTCAGCCCTTGCGGCTGACGCTGATGATAATCGGCATGCTGCTCGCAACAGCCGCAGATGTTCTGACACCGCTCTATTCCGGTCGATTGGTCGACGCGCTTTCATTAGGTAACGAAGGTGCGTGGGATGCTGCCATTCACGCTTTGATCATCCTGCTTGCGCTTGGTGCGCTCGCCTTGGTTACGCGCCAGCTGACCTTCTATGTCATCACGGACTTCACCTTGAAGATCATGAGCGACATGGCAGCAAGTTCGTTCCGCAAGCTGCAGCGCTTTTCGACCGACTGGCACGCCAATGCCTTTGCCGGATCGACGGTCCGCAAGGTCTCGCGTGCCATGTGGGCGCTCGACCTGCTTAACGATACGCTGATCGTGGCACTGTTACCATCGATCCTGATGCTGGTTGGTTCGGTGGTACTTCTATCGTGGTATTGGCCACTGATGGGACTGCTGGTCGCAATCGGTTCGGTGCTTTTCATCGTCTGCACGATTGTGATTTCGCTTGGCTTTGTCGCGCCAGCGGCAACGCTTGCCAATAGCTGGGACACACGTATGGGCGGCGCTCTGGCCGATGCCATTTCGTGCAATGCCGTTGTCAAGGCATTCGGTGCGGAAAGCCGCGAAGATGTGCGTCTGGCAAAGGTCGTTACCAAGTGGCGCGGCCGTACTCGTCGCACATGGCTGATCGGTACGCTGAACGGTTTCATTCAAGGCGCCAACCTGCTGGTAATGCGCGGTGTGGTCATTGCCTTTGCGCTCTATCTGTGGAGCCAGGGCAAGGCAACGGCGGGCGATATCACCTTCGTCCTGACAGCCTTCTTCATGCTGCAAGGCTATCTGCGCGACGTCGGCATGCACATCCGCAACCTGCAGCGTTCGGTCAACGACATGGAGGAACTGGTCGACATTGAGGCGCAGCCTTACGGCATTGCCGACAAGCCAGGTGCACCGGCGATCAAGATCGGAAACGGCGAGATCACTTTCGATCACGTCACTTTCCACTATGGCAACCACGAAGCCGCTCTCTATCGCGACTTTTCGGTCAAGATCGAAGCTGGCGAACGGGTTGGTCTGGTCGGTCATTCGGGTTCGGGCAAGACGACATTCGTCAAGCTCATCCAACGTCTCTACGATGTCAGTGGCGGTGCCATCCTGATCGACGGGCAGAACATTGCCGATGTTACGCAGGCATCGCTCAGATCGCAGATCGCTATCGTGCAGCAGGAGCCGATCCTGTTTCACCGGACGCTGGCCGAGAACATCGCCTATGCACGCCCCGGCGCGACACAGGCGGAGATCGAAGAAGCTGCGAAGCTTGCAAGCGCGCACGACTTCATCAGCCGCCTGCCAAAGGGCTATGCAACGCTTGTCGGTGAACGCGGCGTGAAGCTTTCGGGCGGCGAGCGTCAGCGTGTCGCGATTGCCCGTGCATTTCTGGCAGATGCACCAATCCTTATTCTGGATGAGGCCACATCGAGCCTCGATTCAGAATCGGAAGTGCTGATCCAGCAGGCAATGGAACGGCTGATGGTGGGTCGTACAACGCTTGTCATTGCGCACCGGCTTTCGACGGTTCGTGCACTTGACCGGCTGCTGGTCTTCGACAAGGGCAAGATCCTTGAAGAAGGCGATCACGACGCGCTTATCCGCAAGCCGGGCGGCATCTATCGCCGCCTGTTCGAGCGGCAGGCGCTGGAACTGACCAAGGGACTGGAAGACGTCTTTTCGTAATCCAATCCGCTATATAGCCATGGACAGGGCCGGATCAATTCCGGCCCTGTTCTCATTTTAAATGCTCCATTCATCATCCATTCAGATCACGGTGCGTATCACTCGCCGCCCAAGCGTGCTTCAAACGTGAGTTGACATTTCCATGACAGAAATGTGACAGGATTTTTGTAAAAGTTTGGGAGTTGATGAGTAAAACATGCCGGGTGTGATGGAAAATACCGCAGCGCGTCGCTGGAGCGATGCCGCGATTTTCGGGCCTGCCCGTATTGCCTGGCCGCTGCGCCTCGCAGTGATTGCGCTTGCTTCCATCGTGCTGTCCACCCTTCTGGTTTTCGCCATCGAATGGATCGTACGCGGTTCGTTCACCGATACGATGCAGTTCTTCCGCACGCCGCATAAGCCTGCATGGACGACGGTTGCGCTCTTCGTCGTCGTACTAACGGCAAGCGACGCTATTTTCGGACGGATTCACTATGGCTTCTTTGTTGTCGGCCCGCTGGCGCTGATTGCGGCAACGACCGCGCGCGAAAAGAGCCTTTATCTCGGCGACCCGCTTTATCCGAGCGATTTTCTCTACGCCCGTCAGATCGTCGATCTTTTGCCGCTCTTGGTGCGTGACCGTCCGTGGAGTGCTGTCGGCATAGCCTTGCTTCTCATTGCTTCCGCAGCATTGATGATTACCGTGACACTGTTCTGGTGGAGGCGCTTCGATCCAATTCCGTGGAAGGGGCGAATGCTGCGTCTCGCCTTCGCGCTGCCGCTGCTCGCCTGGTTCGCAGTCATTTCCGACTATGCCAGCTTTTCGCTGGCACGTGACCGTCTGCGTATTCTGCCGATCATGTGGGACCAGAAGGAAAACTACGCCCATAACGGCTTTACCATGGCCTTCATCCTGAATGTGCCGATGGCGACCGTCTTCGCGCCGGAAGGCTATTCTCCAGAAGCAATTGCCGCTATCGAACCGCCTGCGCAGCTGATCCCTGCCGCGTTCGATGCCAGAAAACCCGACGTCATCATGGTGATGAGCGAATCCTTCTGGGACCCGACGCGCCTTCCGGGTGTGGCTTTCAGTGCGGACCCCATTCCGACGGTGCGCGCGGAACAATCCGGCCATGTCTTCTCGCCGGAATTTGGCGGCATGACCGCCAATGTCGAGTTCGAGGCTCTGACCGGATTTTCCAAGGCCTTCCTGCCGTCCGGCAGTATCCCGTATCAACAATATATCCGCCGTCCTCTTCCCTCGCTTGCAAGCTTTTTCAAGGAACAGGGTTACGCGACGCGCGCCATTCATCCCTACCGTCAATGGTTCTGGAACCGTGGTCCCGTCTATGAAAACATGGGCTTCGACAAGTTCATGTCGGAAGAAAACATGCCGCCGCTGGAAAAGCGCGGCTCATTGGCCTCCGACGCGGCCCTGACCGATGAAATCATCCGCGAAGCAGATTCCATGGATGCACCCTTCTTCTTCTTCGCGGTTTCCCTTCAGGGACATGGCCCTTACCAAGCCAATCGCTACCCGGATTCCAAGCTTGAGGTGCAGACCGACGCCAGCGAACACACACGCCAGTCGGTCCGTTCCTATTCGCAAGGTGCCATGGATGCCGATGCAAGCCTTGAGCGATTGATGAAATGGGCGTCCAGGCGCGACCGCGAAACCATTCTCGTCTTCTTCGGCGACCATCTGCCGCCGCTCGGCCCCGCCTATGTCGAGACCGGATTTATGACAAGTCGGGTCGCAAGCCGTACGGCGCCTGCTGCCGATATGATGCTGCAGCACGAAACGCCTCTGGTGCTCTGGTCGAACAAGCGGGGCGCCGAGCGGGGAACAGGCACGATCAGCCCCGCCTTCCTGCCGCTGCACATTCTGGATATGGCAGGGATGCAGCATCCCTATTACACAGGCTTCCTGCGTCAGTTGCACGAGCAATACCGCGTCGTCGATAATCATGCGATTTTCGACCGGTCGGAAAATGCCGAGGAAGGCTGGCAACAGAGGCCGCCATTCCCGCCGCTCCTGCGTGACTATCAGATGCTGCAATATGACATGATCTTCGGCAGCAATTTCGCCCGCGAGCGTTTCTTCCCCGGCCCGCAATCGCAAAGCTGACCTGTCGCATCAGGCGGGAACCTTGCCTGATGACTGGCGGACGATGAGTTTATACTCAATCCGCCGGGAAGCCGATAAATGGCCCGTGTCAATCTGGTTCAGAAGCATATCAGCGGCATCGCGGGCCATCTCGAAAATCGGCTGGCGGACGGTGGTGATCTGCGGCGAAACCATGCTGGCGATCGCACTGTCATCGAAGCCGACCACTGTCAGCTGATCCGGTATCGCGATGTTACGGTCATAGGCAATCTGCATGACGGCAGCGGCCATATCGTCATTGGACGCAAACACGGCTGTCGGTGGTTCCTCAAGCGAGAGCAGCTTCTTTCCGGCAGCGAGGCCACTCGCAAAACTGAATCCGCCCTGCACCTCATAATCCGGATTGCGCTCGATCCTCGCCTCTTCCAGCGCGCGCCGATAGCCTGCAAGACGCAGCTCTGCCGAACGGTGCGTCGGATCACCGATCACGATAGCAATCCGACGATGCCCGAGCTGGAGGAGATAGTTCATCAGATCGACAGCCGCCGTTTCATCATCGATGGTAACGCTGTCGGTCGGGTGTACGTTCACATCGCCGGCGACACGGGCAAAGGGCATGGCAGACGCGATCAATTCGGCCAGAATTTCAGGATCGTCCGACATGGGCGGCGTCACGATGATGCCATCAAGGCCGGAAGCATGCGCCGTTTCGATCAGCGCCCCGCGGATATCGTCGCGATTTTCGACAGGGAAGATCAGCAGCCGGTATCGCGTGTCACGCAATCGTTCCAGCGCACCCATCTGCAGTTCGGTGACATAGCTGGCGCTCGGATTCTCGAAAAACAGCCCGATCAGATGAGAACGCCGCTCAACGAGATTGCGGGCGGCGGCATTGGGACGATAACGCAGCTCACTCCCCGCCTGCCTGACCTTTTCGCGAATGGCGTCGCGAACATTCGGTTCGTCATTATAAACGCGTGAAACTGTCTTGATCGACACCCCGGCAAGGCGTGCCACATCATGAATGGTTGCTCGTTTTCCAGCTGCGGTCATATCGGATCGTCTCCCTCCCTCTCCGCCCTAACTAACCGCTTTGCCGGGAAACGAAAAGGAAAATCAGGGAACCGAACAGACACGCGAGCGCGTCAGAAACCGAACCTCGCGCCCATTGTCGAGCGAGAACATGCCGCCGCGCCCCGGCACGACATCGATGATGAGTTCGGTATGTTTCCATGCCTCATATTGCGGGCCGCTGATATAGACCGGCGCGCCGCCGATCTCACCGAGCTTCACGTCCGTATCGCCGACGATGAATTCGCCCTGCGGATAGCACATGGGCGATGAACCGTCGCAGCAACCGCCGGACTGATGGAACATGATCGGCCCATATTCGGCCTGCAGTTCGCGGATGAGATCGAGCGCAGCCGAGGTAGCGCTCACCTGCCCCTTGCCGCCGGAAGCTTGCTCAACCATATCCTCCTCCATGATACGAAAGGGCGGAATTCCACCGCCCATTCGCATATTAACTCAAGCCGCCTATTGAGTCAGGTCCATCACGATGCGGCCTTCAATATTGCCTTGGCGCATATCGTCGAAGATGGCGTTGATGTCTTCCAGCTTGCTGGTATGGATGGTGGCCTTGACCTTGCCGTCGGCTGCAAAATCCAGCGACTCCTGCAAATCGAGCCGCGTACCGACGATTGAGCCGCGCACGGTTACGCCGTTCAGCACCATGTTGAAGATAGAGAGCGGGAAATCGCCAGGTGGCAGACCGTTCAGCGATACAGTCCCACCCCGCGATACCATACCCAGGGCCTGTTCGAATGCAATCGGCGAAACAGCCGTAACCAGCACGCCTTGTGCGCCGCCATCGGTTTCTTTTTTGATATAGGCCGCCGGATCGTTATGCGTCTTGGCGTTGACGGTTACCGTCGCACCAAGTTTCCGCGCGAGATCGAGCTTGCGGTCATCGATATCGACGGCGGCAACATTCAGTCCCATGGCCCTGGCATATTGCACGGCCATATGGCCAAGCCCGCCGACACCTGAAATCACCACCCAGTCGCCCGGTTTGGTGTCGGTTACCTTAAGGCCCTTATAGACCGTCACGCCAGCACAGAGAACCGGCGCGATTTCGTTAAAATCGATATTCTTCGGCAGATGTCCGACAAAGTTCGGGTCGGCCACGACATATTCGGCAAAGCCGCCATTGACCGAATAGCCTGTATTAAGCTGTTCTTCGCAGAGCGTTTCCCATCCGCCCAGACAATGACGACAGTGTCCGCACGCAGTGTAAAGCCATGGAACGCCGACGCGATCCCCCTCTTTTACGTGTTTGACACCACGCCCCACAGCCGACACATAACCGACGCCTTCATGCCCCGGAATGAATGGCGGATTGGGCTTCACGGGCCAGTCGCCTTCGGCTGCATGCAGATCGGTATGGCAAACGCCGGACGCATGGATGGCAACCTGTATCTGCCCCGGACCGGGCTCAGGTACTGGCACTTCATCGATCGTCAGCGGCTTTCCGAATGCCCGCACCACGGCGGCTTTCATTGTCTTTGCCATGAAGTTTCTCCTTCGTTGTCGAACTGCGCTGGCTTCCTGGAAGACGGAAGAAATGAATGCTTTACGGAGACATTAGAGCGCATCTCGTCCGAAATCCGTTTCACACTTTTCGGGATGTGCTCCAGAAAAAGGTCACCCGGGCGTTTCCGCCCAGGCCCCCTTGGGAGGGTATTGGAAGCCGTTATGCTCGATGCAATACTGGCATGAAGAACGGCTCTGCCCCTTGATTGAGCGCAATACGAAGATTTTTCTCCGTATTGCGGTTGCGGGTTCAACTTTGGTTAGAAGAAACCCAGTTTCTTCGGGCTGTAGCTCACCAGCATATTCTTGGTGTTCTGATAATGGTCCAGCATTTTCAGATGGTTTTCGCGACCGATACCCGACTGCTTATAACCGCCGAATGCCGCATGGGCCGGATAGGCATGGTAGCAATTGGTCCAGACACGACCGGCCTGAATGGCACGCCCGAAGCGATAGGCACGTGTCCCGTCACGGGTCCATATACCGGCACCCAGACCGTAAAGCGTATCGTTGGCAATCGATAGCGCCTCCGCATCGTCCTTGAAGGTAGCAACAGACACGACCGGTCCGAAGATTTCCTCCTGGAAAATACGCATCTTGTTGGTGCCCTTGAATACGGTCGGCTTGACATAGTAGCCGCCAGCCAGATCGCCCGGCAGGATATTGCGCTCGCCACCTGCCAGCACTTCAGCACCTTCCTGACGGCCGATGTCGAGATAGCTCAGGATTTTTTCAAGCTGTTCGCTGGAGGCCTGCGCGCCGATCATCGTGGCAGGATCAAGCGGATCGCCCTGCACGATCGCATCCACACGCTTCAGCGCCTTTTCCATGAACTTGTCATAGATCGATTCATGAATGAGAGCGCGGCTCGGACAGGTGCACACCTCGCCCTGATTGAGCGCAAACATCACAAAGCCTTCGATGGCCTTGTCGAGGAAGTCGTCGTCTTCCGCAGCAACATCCTTGAAGAAGATGTTCGGCGATTTGCCGCCAAGTTCGAGCGTAACCGGGATGAGGTTCTGGCTGGCATATTGCATGATCAGTCGACCGGTCGTCGTTTCGCCGGTAAAGGCGATCTTGGCGATGCGCGGGCTCGATGCCAACGGTTTTCCGGCCTCAAGGCCAAACCCGTTGACGACATTGATTACACCGGGCGGCAGAAGGTCGCCGATCAGATCCATAAGCACGAGGATCGACGCCGGGGTCTGTTCAGCCGGTTTCAGGACGACGCAATTGCCTGCCGCAAGGGCCGGAGCGAGCTTCCACGTTGCCATGAGCAGTGGAAAGTTCCACGGAATGATCTGGCCGACAACGCCGAGCGGTTCATGGAAATGATAGGCGACCGTGTCGTGGTCGATTTCGGAAATGCCGCCTTCCTGCGCACGGATGACACCTGCGAAATAGCGGAAATGGTCAATGGCCAGAGGCAGATCGGCAGCGGTGGTTTCGCGGATTGGCTTGCCGTTGTCCCAAGTTTCTGCAGCAGCGAGCGCAGGCAGATTTTCCTCAATCCGGTCAGCAATGCGATTGAGGATGAGCGCGCGTTCAGCCGCGCTCGTCTTGCCCCAGGCATCCTTGGCGGCATGCGCTGCATCGAGAGCCGCTTCAACATCGGCGGCATCCGAACGGGCTACTTCGCAAAGCACCTGACCGTTGACTGGCGAAGTGTTTTCGAAATAGCGGCCCGACTTAGGCTCGACCCATTTGCCCCCGATGAAATTTCCGTAGCGTTTTGCGAAAGCCGGCTTCACGGTCCGGCTGAATTCAACCTTGTTCATGACATTCCTCCCAACACCACGCTGCTCCTACAGCGTTTCATGCGTGAGGATCGCGCGACCGTGGGAAAGAGTCATCCCGCACATTCAAGCTTGCAAGGTTATGTGTCGCAATATTGAGACAGTTGTGTCCGCTTATTTCTGATTAGTGCGGACGAATGATCTTCAGCCGGTTGAGCTTGCGATGAAGCGTGGCGCGACTGATGCCCAACAGCCCGGCAGCAGCCGAGATATTCCCTTCTGCACGCGCAAGAGCGCGCAGAATTACGCTCCGCTCCGATTCCGCCATATCTTCACGTGGATCGGCATGCCAGCCGAGAAGATCGGCTGCAGGCAACGGAACCGCAAGAGCGGCATCGTCAAGCCCCATGGCCAGACGCGCCGCACGTGTGGCGCCGATAACCAGATCATCCTTGTCGACCGCGATCAGTGCGCCGCCGGTTCTGTCGGGGCTTGGCGCCAGCATGATACGAGCCTCGGGAAAAGCCTGACGGAAATTTTCAGCCTCGATGCGCCGTGCAGCATCGATCACGGCGACAGATATAAGCTGCGCAAAAGCCTCCGTCAGATCGGCGCGGCATGACGAAACATCAAGTGCTGCCATCAGGCGCCCTTGATGATCATGGATCGGGGCGACCGTACAGGAAAGCCCGATATTACGGGTATGAAAATGCTGGTCGCGATGAATTGTCAGCGGGCGCTGTTCAACAATGCAGGTGCCGATCCCGTTCGTGCCTTCGCTTTGCTCGCTCCAGACAGCGCCGGTCCAAAGCCCCCAGCGATAAAAGGTATCATCGTCGCCGGGTGCGCCGCGACGTTCGACCGGCACGCCCTCGCTATCGGCCAGAAGCACGCAACAACCGACCCCGCCAACGGCCAGATAAAGGCGGTCCATACTGGCTTGCGCAATACTCACGAGGCGCTCGATACGCTGATGTGCGGTTCTGAACTCACCGTCGGAAAGGGTGCGCACCGAACCCAGCTCGGCAGGATCAAGCCCATGCAGTTCCGCCGAGCGCCGCCATGAGGCGACCAGAGCGGATCTGGCAGCCCCACTCGCCGTCATGATTGCAGACTGAATCCGATCAGCATGTGTTCGGTCTTGCGGCGTGCCCATCTTTTCCTCCCAGGAAGGCTGGAACCCGCTTTATGGGAGGATAATGACGGCTCACGGCATAACTGGCAAGTGCGGCTAAAGATTGAGAGAGCTTAGGCGACGCGTGCTGGCTTCAGATACTCCTCAAGTGAGGAAACATCCGCCGCATTGAGGCGAAGACCAAGTTTCGTACGCCGCCACAAAATATCCTCGGCGCTCACTGCCCATTCATTCTCAAGCAGATACCGCACTTCGGCTTCATAAAGATCGGCACCGAAATGCTGTCCGAGGTCGGCAAGTGAAACGGCTTCTCCAAGCAGAACATGAATACGCGTTCCATATTGCCGGAACAGACGCCGCGCATGAGTGGGCGTCAGGAAAGGATAGGCGGCAGTCACCTTTTGCAGCTCACGCTCAAACTCGATATCCACGAAATCACCGCCGGGCAAGGGTGCTGCATGGGTCCACGGCGCACCTTTTTGCCCCAGCCGATGCTCGATCTTCTCCAGCATATGTTCGGCAAGTCGCCGCGCCGTGGTCAACTTGCCCCCGAACACATTGATCAGAGGAGCAAGCCCATCCGGCGCATCCTCTTTCAACACATAATCGCGTGTTGCTTCCTGTGCCTTGCTCGCGCCGTCATCATAAAGCGGGCGCACACCGGAATAAGTCCAGACGATATCCGAACGATTGACCGGATCCTTGAAATATTCGCTGGCTGCCGCGCAAAGATAGTCAGTCTCGCCATCGGTGATCGCAACCTTGGCCGGATCACCCTGATAATCCTGATCGGTCGTGCCGATCAGGGTAAAGTCGTCCTCATAGGGAATGGCAAAGATGATGCGCCCGTCATTGTTCTGGAAGAAATAGGAACGGGGACCGGAGAATTTCTTGCGCACCACGATATGGCTGCCCTGAACCAGCCGGACATTGTGCAGCTGTCGGTCTCCCTCGACACCCTGCAATACCTTGTCGGCCCAGGGACCAGCAGCATTGACCAGTAGGCGAGCGCGAACTTCCTCGCGCTCATATGTACCGGTATCTTCCAGCGTAATGGTCCAGTATTCGCTGTCACGACGAGCCGCCACGACTTTGGTTCGGGTTTTGATCATCGCGCCACGATCCGCGGCATCACGGGCGGTCAAAGCAACGAAACGCGCGTCGTCCACCCAGCAATCGGAGTATTCAAAGGCCTTCGTAAAAAGGGGCTTCAGGGGCTGCGCTGCCGGGTCGGAGCGCATATCGAGCGTACGCGTCGCGGGGAGCTTTTTACGCCCGCCCAAATGGTCATAGAGAAACAATCCGAGCCTCAACAACCATGCAGGGCGCATTCCGCCTTTATGATAAGGCAACACGAACCGCATCGGATGAATGATGTGCGGTGCATTGGCCCACAGCACCTCGCGCTCCATCAGCGCCTCGCGCACCAGACGAAATTCGTAGTGCTCCAAATAGCGCAAACCGCCGTGAATGAGTTTGGTTGCCCGCGAGGAGGTGCCGCTTGCCAGATCATTCATTTCAGCAAGGCCAACTGAAAATCCCCGGCCAACCGCATCACGCGCGATACCGCAGCCGTTAATGCCGCCGCCGATTACAAAAATGTCGAATAGTTTCTCTTGCGCCATGGCGAACCCCGAAGACCAGTCTCCGAAAACCAAAGCGAATATAATTCATTTAATACGAAAGCAAACCGAAAATGAAACGAACCTACGCCCGTTTTTCTTCCGTCTGGCTTTCTCCAAGGGTTTCGATGAGATCGACCTCGCTTTCCCGGCATAATTCTCGCAACTGGTTCGACGGACAATGGTCCGTGATGAAGGTGTCGATTTGCGATATATGACCGATGCGCACCGGAGCGGTCCGTTCCAGTTTCGTGGAGTCAGTCACGAGAATGACGTGCCGGGCATTGGCGATGATGGCTTGCGCCACTTTCACTTCGCGGAAATCGAAATCGAGAAGAGCTCCGTCCTCGTCCATGGCGGAAGCGCCGATAATCGCATAATCGACCTTGAACTGCCGGATGAAATCAACCGCAGCTTCACCGACGATGCCCCCATCAGACGGACGCACGACACCACCTGCAACCACCACCTCGATCGAGGGATGAACGCGCAACGTGTTCGCGACGTTAATATTATTGGTAATGACCATCAAATTGTCGTGGTCGACCAGCGCTTGGGCGACGGCTTCGGTCGTAGTGCCAATATTGATGAACAAGGAAGCTCCGTCCGGGATAATTTCAGCGGCGGCACGCCCGATTGATTCCTTTTCGTGCGCGGCGATGCGGCGTCGCGCTTCATATTCCATGTTCTCCACGCCAGACGGATAGAGTGCCCCCCCATGAATGCGACGCAACATCCGGGCGCGGCAAAGGTCGTTCAAATCCTTTCGCACCGTCTGCGGCGTCACTTCGAAAGCCGCAGCAAGGTCATCCACCAGAACCTGCCCCTGCTTGCGAGCGAGCTCAAGAATTGCGTTGTGACGGGGGGTAAGCTGCATTTTTATCCCAGAGCTAAAATTCTTCGGATTGCGTTCGGGTAATTTCGCGGTTTTTTGATAGAAAGCAACCACTTCAGTTCGCATGGCCGCGAATGGCATTCGCTTTCCGGGATTTTTCGCCAACGAATGTTGAGCTGCGAGTTCAAGCGAAATCGCAAAGCAGGACTATGGGCTGTCTCACCCTGGTCAAAGGAGGAGCCGGTTTCGGGAGACATGCATAAAAACCCGGCATTTTAGTCGAGATCGAATTTCTCGCCGTACATTCTGTGCAGCTTGCATGCCACTTCCGTGCGGTTCGCGGCGCCGATCTTCTTCATGATATTATGTACATGCGCCTTGACCGTGCCTTCACTCATACCGAGTTCAAAAGCAATGATCTTGTTCGACTTGCCAATACGAATGGCGTGGACGACTTCGATTTCCCGCGCCGTGAGCAATTCACCCAAAACATCATCATCGACATCCGTCGGTGCACTCTGGAAAACCATCGAAGCGGGCACGTACATGCCGCCAGCAGTAGCCAGATGAATGGCCTCGACGCAGACCTTTATATCGACGGAAGTGGGGATATAGCCACGAGCTCCGATTTCCATGGCGCGTGCGACCTGTGCCCATTCCTCACGCTCAGCAAGAAAAACGACTGGAACCGGACGCCAGAGTTCGATCACAGCCTGCAATTTTTCCGAGAAGAACGGATCCGCCAGCCGCTTCGAACCTATATTGATAAGAACAACAGCAATATCGTCTGCTGGATCCGCCAGCTCAATCGCCGCTTGTGTCTCCACCGGAAGCTTGAGGCCATTCAGCACAAGGCCATTATAAAGGCACTGCCGCTCGAGATTGCTCCTGCATACGAGCAGCATACGCCGTCCACGCGCTGCCTCAATGCTCGCAGCGTTAGCTCTGTCGCCCACGCTCTCCGACGCAGCCCAGAGGCTATCCCCTCTCGTCTCCAACATGCGATACTCCCGGCGCTACTCAAGTTGCTCTATGTTTATGCATCCAACTATTACTTTCGTCAGAGACGAATGATTTCCTGTGTTTGCCTTGATAGACCTGTAGGCTGGTTCATGGTAAATATTGCTACCGGGAAATAATCGTGTCATTAACTTATGTTAGCAATGCAGAAATTTATGACCGCCCATAAGAACGACTTGCAGAGCGGGAGGATATAGTGCCTATATCTTTCGTTTATTTGGTTTTCAATTTTACTGAATTGATCGACATAAAGGGACAGTTTCGCATCTTTCGAGATAGGTTCCAACGGGTTGAAAATGCACAGTGGCAAGCAGACCACAGACCCATCGATTGAAGCGCTGATTGGTTTATTGGAGTCAGCTCCAATTCTTGCCAAGCTTGAAGCGCGGGAAACAGACGCGCTTTCTTCGCTGACCATTATTGAAAGCGATTTTACCGCCGATGCCACCATTATCGAACAGGGTGCGCGCGTCAGAAGTATCCATCTCGTGCGCTCCGGCTGGGGGTGTGTTTATCGCGATCTGTCGAGCGGTGAACGGCAGATTATCGATTTCCCAATGCGAAGCGATTTTCTGGGCCTCCGAACCGCCGACGGATACAGCTACAACACCATAGCTGCGATCACACCTATGTCGGTTTTCGAAATTTCGCTTGCCTCGCTTGAAGCCTCGATTGAGAGTGCGCCGCGCCTCAGCCTGATCCTCATCGAGCTTCTTGCGCGCCAGCGGTCAATGTTAATTGAGCATCTTACCAATATCGGATGTCGGGCCGCTTTCGTCCGAACCGCACATCTGTTTCTTGAGCTTTCTGATCGTGTGCAATCATGCGGGATGGGCGATCCGGATTCTTTCTATTGCCCGCTGACGCAGTATCAGCTTGCCGATGCCTTGGGATTGACACCGATCCACCTCAATCGAATGCTGCGCGACCTGCGTGAAGAAGGTCTGATCCTGTTCCGGTCAAATCGTGTGGAAATACTGGATCGCAAACGCGTGGTCGCCCTCGCCCAGTATGATGGAGAGTTCATGCGCATGTCGGTTTTCGGGAAAGCAGAATAAGGCGAAACCTCCGGGAAAAATGGTCGGAGTGAGAGGATTCGAACCTCCGACCCCCTCGTCCCGAACGAGGTGCGCTACCAGGCTGCGCTACACTCCGTGACCATGTGGCCGTGACCATTGAGGCGGCTTATAACGCCCCAAATTTCAAGCCGCAAGAGCATCTTGTCGTTTTTTTAAACGCCTGACTTGAAAAGTCGGAAACATCTTTCCAGCAAGCATCAAACCGCAGCAAAAACGGGCTTCGTGCCACCGCCAAAAGCCACAAAATCAGGATTGGCGAAACCTGCAACACCTTCATTGGCGCGCTGGCCATAAGAGAGCGGCTCTCCCTCGAAAGTGGTGGTAAGACCGCCAGCAGCGCGTAACACGGCATCGCCCGCCGCGGTATCCCATTCCATTGTTGGGCCGAAACGCGGATAGATGTCGGCCTCTCCGCTGGCAATCAAGCAGAATTTTAGCGACGAACCGACAGAAACGCAGTTGCTGATCCTGTTGTCGCTCAAGAACTTTTTCGTTTCCGGATTGTTGTGTGACCGGCTGCAGACAGCGATCTGTTCCGCCCCGTGAACACGCACCGCTATCCCACGCCGTGTTTGGACTGCATGATCTTTGGTCGTCGTTATTTCTTCAGCACCGCTGCTATCTCCAATAAACAAGCGATTGCGAACCGGCGCATAAACGATACCGAGAACCGGAACACCATCCTCGATCAGGCCGATATTCACCGTGAAATCGCCGTTACGCAGCAGAAACTCACGTGTCCCGTCCAGCGGATCGACCAGTAGAAACCGCCGCCCCAGCTGTGACGGAAGCCGCCCTGCCGCCACTTCTTCTTCCGCCACGACGGGAATATCTGAAGCGACGGAAGCAATTGCCGCAAGAATGATGGCCTCCGCATCGCGATCCGCCTCCGTGACGGGTGAGGAATCCTTCTTGCTCTGAACCGCGCAACCATTGGCATAATGCTTCATGATGACGCGCCCCGCCTCCAGTGCAGCTTCCTGCAGGACGACGAGCATTGCTTCGCCGTTCGGACCGGCTTTCGGAGAGGCGGAAATCTTCATTGTTCAGATCGACCAGGAATCGCTGCCATAACTGCCGATGATACCACGTTCGGCAAGATATCTTTCCACTTCCGCGACGAGTTCGTCAACGTCACGGCCCGTCGTATTCAGGCGGAGTTCCGGCGAAAGGGGCGCTTCATACGGAGAATCAATGCCGGTGAAAGCCTTGATCTCGCCGCGCAACGCCTGCGCATAAAGCCCCTTCGGATCGCGGGCCATACATTCCTCTATCGGCGTATCCACGAAAATCTCGACAAATTCGCCCTCCGGCAGGCGGGTGCGAACGCGATCCCGCTCGGCCCGGAAAGGCGAAATGAAGGAGACCAGGACGATCAGGCCCGCATCGGTCATCAAACGGGCGACCTCTCCGACACGACGAATATTTTCGGCCCTGTCCTTCTCGGAGAAGCCCAGATCGCTGTTGAGGCCATGGCGGACATTGTCGCCATCCAGCAGATAGGTGTGCTTGCCCAGCGCATGAAGCCGCTGCTCCAGCCTGTTTGCAATGGTGGATTTGCCGGAGCCGGACAGACCCGTAAACCAGAGTACTGCCGGTTTCTGGAACTTCTGCGCCGCGCGCGTCTGCTTGTCGAGATCGAAGGATTGCAGATGCACATTCGTCGCCTGACGAAGCGCACTATCGATCATCCCAGCACCCACAGTCGCGTTTGTAAGCCGGTCGATCAACACGAACGCGCCGGTTACGCGATTGTCGGCGTAAGGATCGAATGCAATCTGATCCACGGTCTGGAGATGACAAAGTCCAATCTCGTTGAGGTCGAGACGAGAAGCTCCCTGGCGGGTGAAACTATCGATATCGGTTCTGTATACGATCTCGTTGATCGTTACCGGCGTCTGGTCGGTCTCGGTGCGCAGGATATAGGATCGGCCGGGATGCAACGCCTCCTCACCGAACCAGACTATATTCGCGGCGAAGCGATCAGCCACTTCGGGCCGGGCCTCCTTCCCTACCAGCATATTGCCGCGCGAAACCTCGATCTCGTCCTCCAGCACCAGCGTGACGGCCTGCCCTTCGGATGCCCGCGGCAGGTCACCGTCATAGGTGGCAATGCGTTTCACGCGGGAGGTCTTGCCGGATTTGGCAACCACCACGGCATCACCGGCGCTGATCGAACCGGAGGCCACAGTGCCGGAGAAACCGCGAAAATCGAGATTGGGCCGGTTCACATATTGCACCGGAAAACGAAAGGGCTTTGCCGCCGCCTCCGTATCGATGCGCACGGTTTCCAGATGTTCGAGCAGATGCGGCCCTTGATACCAGCCCATGCGGGGCGACGGCAGCATGACATTGTCGCCGAAGCGCGCCGAGAGCGGGATCGGCTGCACGCTGACAAAGCCAAGCTCTTTGGCGAAGCTCATATAGTCCGCGACAATACGCTCGAAGGCTTCTTGCGAAAAATCGACCAGATCGATCTTGTTCACGGCCAAAACGATGTGACGAATACCAAGTGCGGCAGCAATAAAGGAATGGCGCCGTGTCTGGGTCAGCACACCCTGACGCGCATCGACCAGCACGATGGCAAGATCAGCGGTAGAGGCCCCTGTTGCCATGTTGCGCGTATATTGCGCATGCCCCGGCGTGTCCGCGACGATGAACTTGCGGCGCGGCGTCGAAAAGAAGCGATAGGCGACATCAATGGTGATGCCCTGCTCTCGCTCTGCCTCCAGACCGTCAACCAGCAATGCGAAATCGAAGTCGTCATCCGTGGTGCCGAACTTGCGGCTATCGTTCTTCAACGATGCGAGCTGGTCCTCGAAGATCAGTTTCGTGTCATAGAGCAGGCGCCCGATGAGCGTCGATTTGCCGTCGTCCACCGACCCGCAAGTGAGGAAGCGCAACAGCGTCTTGCGCTCCTGATCGGCCAGAAAGTCGCTGACTGCGGCATTGGTCGCAACAGGCTTGATTATCGCATTCATCAGAAATAGCCCTCGCGCTTCTTTTTCTCCATCGAACCGGCTTCGTCGCGATCAATGGCCCGGCCCTGCCGCTCGGATGTACGGGCAATCAGCATTTCTTCGACAATATCGGAAAGGTCCGCAGCACTGGATTCAATTGCGCCGGTCAGCGGATAGCAGCCAAGCGTGCGGAAACGCACCAGCCGGTTTTCCACCCGTTCGTCCGGGCGCAATTTCATGCGGTCATCGTCGACCATAATCAGCATGCCGTCACGCTCAACCACGGGACGATGCGCCGCAAAATAAAGCGGCACGATGGGGATATTCTCCTGCAGGATATATTGCCAGATATCGAGCTCAGTCCAGTTCGACAACGGAAAGACGCGGATCGATTCCCCTGCGGAAACGCGGGTATTGTAGATCTTCCACATTTCCGGACGCTGGTTCTTGGGGTCCCATCCATGCTGTGCGTTACGGAAGGAAAAAATGCGCTCCTTGGCGCGCGATTTCTCCTCGTCGCGACGGGCGCCGCCAAAAGCGGCATCGAACTTGTACTTGTCGAGCGCCTGCCGCAAGGCGACCGTCTTCATCACATGGGTGTGGACATTCGACCCGTGGCTAAAGGGGCCAATATTCTCGCGCACGCCGTCCTCGTTGATATGCACGAGCAGCTCGAAACCCTTTTCACGTGCCTGAGCATCGCGAAATTCGATCATCTCCCGAAACTTCCATGTCGTATCAACATGCAGGAAAGGAAATGGCGGTGGAGCAGGATAGAATGCCTTCATCGCCAGATGCAGCATCACCGACGAATCCTTGCCGACCGAATAAAGCATTACCGGGTTGGAAAAACTTGCCGCGACCTCGCGAAAAATATGGATAGCTTCCGCCTCAAGGCGCTGAAGATGCGTCAGGTTCTTGGTCAGGGATGCATGATGCACGACTAGTTACTCCCGGCAACCGGATGGGGTCTCGATACTGGCGGGAGGGATGGCAAATGCCTTCATCCGGCACAGATGCGGCAAAAGCCGCGATGCGCGCATTGTCGTGAAATGATGCGGGAAAGTGAAAGAACCCTATCGCGTATTGCGACCGGCTTGCGCGAAAAACTTACCGTATTTGCAAGCAGGGCCGGAACAAACTTGCGCGCGCTCACAAAAGCTGATTTTCGGCCAAGTCACGGAAAATCATACAATTTTTGTGATATTAAACAAATTTCCGCTTTGGAGCTGCCCGTCATTCGGACAGCTCCAGAGCAAATTATTACTTGGCGAGTATTACTTGGGCGAGGCTCGCCTGAACATCGTTCAGCGTCGCCTCCAGCGCCGATACCATCGTATCGATCTGCTCGTCATTGATGATGAGCGGCGGACAGAAGGCAAGTGTATCGCCCATCGCACGGGAAATGACGCTCCGCTCCTGAAGAACAGCATTTGCCTGGGCACCTAGAGCGCCCGCCTGCTCAAGGCCTGTCTTGGCCTGTTTATCGGTGACAAGCTCGACACCGGCAATGAGACCGACGCCGCGCACTTCGCCAACCAGCGGGTGATCCTGCAGCTCGCGCAGGCGCTTCTGCATATAGGCGCCGCGGTCGCGTGCATTGGCGACCAGATCGCGTTCTTCGATGATCGCGAGGTTTTCCAGCGCTACCGCTGCCGCCACCGGATGGCCGGATGCCGTAAAGCCCGTCCCAAGCGTGCCGATCTTGTGGCTTTCTTCTGCAATCGGTGCGTAAACGCGCTCATTGATAAGGAAGGCCGAAATCGGCAGATAGGATGACGAAAGCTGCTTCGACATGACCAGAATATCCGGCTTCATATCGAAAGTCTGGCTGCCGAACAGGTTACCGGTACGACCGAAGCCGCAAATGACTTCGTCGGCGACCAGTAGAATATTGTAGCGATTAAGGACCGCCTGCACCTTTTCCCAATAGGTTTTCGGCGGCACGACCACCCCGCCTGCGCCCATCACCGGCTCTCCGATGAAAGCGGCAATGGTGTGAGGCCCTTCGGCGAGGATCAATTGCTCCAGCTCATCCGCCAGCCGTGTTGCGAATTGTTCCTCGCTCTCGCCTGGCAGCGCATCGCGATAATGGTGAGGGCAACCCGTATGGAGAATACGGTCGATCGGCAGGTCGAAGGAACGGTGATTGTTGGGCAGGCCCGTCAGGCTCGCAGAGGCAATCGTTACGCCATGATAACCGCGCTTGCGCGAGATGATTTTCTTGCGCTCCGGTTCGCCCAGCGCATTGGAGCGATACCAGATCAGCTTGATGACCGTATCGTTGGCTTCGGAACCCGAATTGGTGAAGTAAGCCTTGCTCATCGGCACAGGGGCCATCGAGACAAGCTTTTCGGCCAGATCGATGACCGGGCCATGCGAGCGGTAGGAAAATGTATGATAGAAAGGCAGCTTCTTCATCTGCCGTGCAGCTGCTTCGGCCAGACGCGGCTCCGAAAAGCCCACGCCGACACTCCAAAGACCTGACATCGCTTCAATGTAGCGCTTGCCAGTTACGTCCTCGACGTAGATCCCATCGCCACGCTCGATGACGAGCGGACCTTCCGCTTCGAGGCGGACAGCATCGGTGTAGGAATGGAGGTGATAACGGATATCGCGGGCTTCAAGAGAGTTTGGCTGAGCAGTCATTCATTGATCCTCCGGGAAAGATAATGAATTTGTAGCCCGTTTCAGAAAAAGCGCAAACCGGAAAGCCGCTGAAAATGCCCTTCGGATCAAACCGCCGAGGGACCTGGAAGATATTTATAGAAGTCCGAAGGTACGGGCTTTGGCGACCGCCTGAACTTTATTGACCGCAATGAGCTTGGTCAGCACGTTGCTGATGTGGAAATTCACCGTACGTGTCGAGATATTGAGGATCGTGCCGATGATCTCGGCAGTCTTTCCTTCACTCGTCCAGCGCAGGATTTCCCGCTCGCGTGCCGTCAGGTTCACTTCAGAGACACAATTCATCGTCGGAACATCGAGATGTTCATACATAGATAAATGTAGCAGATTGGCAGCGATCTGCATCTGACGCCGCAACATTGAAATCTCACCGGAAGACAATGCCGGACCATTTCTCAGGAAAGACAGCATTCCGAACACGCCCTGCGCCGCCCAGCACGGCTGGGAAATTCCTACCTTGAGGTTGAAGCGCTGGGCATCCGCCCATATCTGCGGCGCATCTGCAAAAAGCTTGGCCGACCATACCAAGGGCTCGATACTATTCAATGCTTTGCGAACCAATGGGTCGACATCCGCATATTTTCTGGCCGCATAGTGATCTATCCACTCCTGCGGCAACGATCCGAAACTAAGCCACCTGACAGTGCCGTTTAGCAAAGGAACGCGCATGACATATGCCGTATGTGCAAAACCGCACTTTCTGGCATAGGTATCTATATATTCAAGGAGCTGTCCGGCATTGTCAGCAGATTGCATGGATTCATAAATTTGTTCCCATTTCATTGCAGACTTCCCAACAAAAATACAACTATTGATGATTATTGAAATTCGGCGAACTTAAATAAAACGCCAACAAATCACTAACACGCTTATCTAAATTTCGCTATACACCTTTTGATGATATAAATATCTGTTTTGTATAAGAAATACATATATCTAAATTATAAACTACTTTCATAATTAATTACTTATTGTATTGGCATCACCAATCTTGACGGCAAATCAATCAGCCTTCCAAACTTGGAGTGCCGGCAGGACGCAGCCACGTCCGCCGGCTTGCAATTGATAAACAACTACAAACCAGTCGAACGCGTCTGGCGCATCTGTCAGAAATACGAGTGTCTGAGATTCAGTTAATCAAGCGACGACATTGATTATTCCGCAGCCTCTTCGGCAGCCGCACCCGGCGTGTAGTTGAGGATCGGTGTAAGCCAGCGTTCCACATCCTCGACACTCATTCCCTTGCGGTTCGCGTAATCCTCGACCTGATCACGTTCAACCTTGGCCACGCCGAAATAATAGCTTTCCGGATGGCCGATATAGAGACCCGATACAGAAGAACCGGGCCACATCGCATAGCTTTCAGTCAATTCCACGCCCGTCTTCGAGGTCGCATCCAGAAGGCGGAAAAGTGTAGACTTTTCGGTATGGTCGGGCTGAGCCGGATAGCCCGGCGCCGGACGAATGCCCTTATAAGGCTCCCCGATCAATTCTTCAGGCGTATAGGCTTCGTTGGACGCATAAGCCCAGAATTCCTTGCGGACACGCTCATGCATCAGTTCTGCGAAAGCTTCCGCAAAACGGTCGGCGAGCGCCTTCACAAGAATGGCCGAATAATCGTCATTGGCGCGCTCGAAACGTTCGGCTATCGCCACTTCACCAATACCCGCCGTCACGACAAAACCGCCGACATAATCCTGCTTTCCGCTTTCGACAGGTGCTACGAAATCGGACATGGCTACATTCGGGCGGCCATCGCGCTTGCTCAATTGCTGGCGCAGTGTGAAGAAAGTGGCGAGTTCCTCGTTCCGGCTTTCATCGGTGAAAAGACGAATATCGTCGCCGATCGCATTGGCCGGCCAGAAGCCGACGACTGCTTTCGGCGCGAACCATTTTTCGTCGATGATCTTTTTCAGCATCGCCTGCGCGTCGTCCCAAAGCTGCCGGGCTGCCTCGCCCTGCTTCTCGTCTTCAAGGATGGCAGGATAACGGCCCTTCAACTCCCAGGTCTGGAAGAATGGCGTCCAGTCGATATAGCGCGCGATTTCGGCCAGATCATAATCATCGAAGGTCTTGGTGCCGGTGAAGGTCGGTTTTGCCGGAACAAAGTTGTCCCAGTCGAGCTTATGCGCATTGGCGCGGGCGCGCGCGATCGGCAGGCGCTGCTTTTCGGCTTCGTTGCGCGCATGAGCGGCTGCAACCTTGGCATATTCGCCGCGCAGCCCATCAATATAGCTCTGCTTGCCTTCCGGCGACAGCAGGTTGGAAACCACGCCGACGGCACGGCTGGCGTCGATGACATAGACCGCCTGCCCACGTTCATAGCGCGGATGAATCTTCACCGCCGTATGGACACGGCTGGTCGTCGCACCGCCGATCAGAAGCGGAATGTCAAAACCTTCGCGCTCCATTTCCGCCGCCACATGCGCCATTTCGTCGAGCGAGGGCGTGATGAGGCCGGAAAGGCCGATGATATCCACCTTTTCGTCGCGCGCCACCTGCAGGATTTTCTGCGACGGCACCATCACGCCAAGATCGATGATTTCGTAATTGTTGCAGGCCAGCACGACGCCGACGATATTCTTGCCGATATCGTGCACATCGCCCTTCACGGTCGCCATCAGCACCTTGCCGGCGCTCTGGCGTTCACCGCCATCGACGCCGTTTTCCGCATTGCGGCGCTTTTCCTCTTCCATGTATGGCAGGAGAACCGCCACCGCCTGCTTCATAACGCGGGCGGATTTGACCACCTGCGGCAGGAACATCTTGCCCGCGCCGAACAGGTCGCCCACCACATTCATGCCGGCCATCAGCGGACCTTCGATAACATGCAGCGGACGTTCGGCTGCCTGGCGCGCCTCTTCCGTGTCGGCTTCGATATATTCGGTAATGCCGTTGACCAGTGCATGTTCGAGGCGCTTTTCCACCGGCCATTCGCGCCAGGTCAAATCCTGCGCTTTGGCTTCCCTGGAACCGGAATCGCGGAAGCGCTCGGCGATTTCCAGCAGGCGCTCGGTCGCGTCGGAGCGGCGGTTCAACACCACGTCCTCACAGGCCTCGCGCAGTTCCGGATCGATGGCATCGTAAACCGCCAGCTGACCGGCATTGACGATGCCCATATCCATGCCCGCCTGAATGGCGTGGTAGAGGAACACGGCATGCATCGCCTCGCGCACAGGCTCATTGCCGCGGAAGGAGAAGGATAGGTTCGACACGCCGCCCGACACATGGACATGCGGCAGGGTGGCGATGATCTGCCGGGTCGCTTCGATGAAGTCGACCCCGTAATTATTGTGTTCCTCGATACCTGTCGCCACCGCGAAAATATTCGGATCGAAGATGATGTCTTCCGGCGGGAAACCGACCTGCTCGGTCAGGATATTGTAGGCGCGGGTACAGATTTCGATCTTGCGCGCCTCGGTATCGGCCTGTCCGGTTTCATCGAACGCCATGACCACGACCGCTGCCCCATAGGCGCGGACGAGCTTTGCATGATGAATGAAGGCTTCCTCGCCTTCCTTCATCGAAATGGAGTTGACCACCGCTTTGCCCTGAACGCATTTCAGGCCAGCCTCGATGACGTCCCATTTGGAACTGTCGATCATGATCGGCACGCGGGCAATATCCGGCTCGGCGGCGATCAGATTGAGAAACTCGACCATCGCCTTTTCGGAATCGATCAGGCCTTCATCCATATTGATGTCGATGATCTGGGCGCCATTGGCAACCTGATCGCGCGCGACATCGAGCGCAGCCGCGAAATCGCCCGCCTTGATGAGTTTGCGGAAGCGGGCGGAGCCGGTCACGTTGGTGCGTTCGCCGACATTGACGAAGGGAATATCCTCAGTCAGCGTAAAGGGTTCGAGGCCCGACAGGCGCATCAGCGGCGCAACCTTGGCGGGCTTGCGCGGCGGATGCTTTGCAACGGCCTCGGCAATGGCGCGGATATGGTCCGGCGTGGAACCGCAGCAGCCGCCGACGACATTGACCAGACCATCACGGGCAAAGCCTTCGATCTGGGCGGCCATCGCTTCCGGCGTTTCGTCATACTGGCCGAATTCGTTCGGCAGACCGGCATTCGGATAAGCGCAAACAAATGTGTCGGCGATAGTCGACAATTCGTCGAGATGGGCGCGCATGGCGTTGGCGCCCAGCGCGCAGTTAAGTCCGATGGTAAACGGCTTGGCATGGCGCAGCGAATGCCAGAATGCCGTCGGCGTCTGGCCGGACAAGGTGCGGCCGGAAAGATCGGTGATCGTGCCGGAAATCATCACCGGGAGGCGAACGCCCTTTTCCTCGAACACTTCTTCCGAAGCGAAGACAGCAGCCTTGGCGTTCAGCGTGTCGAAGATTGTTTCGATCAGGATGATGTCGGAACCGCCATCGATCAGACCTCGGATCTGCTCGGCATAGGCAATGCGCAGATCATCGAAGGTGACAGCACGGAAGCCCGGATTGTTGACATCCGGCGACAGCGAAGCGGTGCGGTTCGTCGGCCCCAGAGCACCCGCAACGAAACGGCGGCGACCGTCCTTTTGCTCGGCGCGCAAGGCCGCGCGGCGGGCAAGGCGCGCGCCATCGCGGTTCAGCTCATAGACCTGCGCTTCCATGCCGTAATCGGCCTGTGCGATTGTCGTGGAAGAAAAAGTGTTGGTTTCGAGAATGTCCGCGCCCGCAATGGCGTAGGCATAGTGGATTTCCTCAATGGCCTTGGGCTGGGTCAGCGTCAGAAGGTCATTATTGCCCTGAAGCTGACAGTCGCAGGCGCCAAAACGCTCACCCCGAAAGTGTTCTTCGTGGAAGCCAAGCCCCTGAATCTGCGTTCCCATCGCACCATCGAGGATCAGAATACGCTCACGCGCTGCCTTCGTCAGTGCCGCCAGCACTTCCGAACCATCCGGCTTCGCAGCCGTTGCACCGAAGAGATCGTCGAGAGAAGACGCCATAAAAGTACCGCCTGTATTCAATCTGTTCTCAGGCAACAGGTCTGTTCGGGACATATCAACCTAAATTACCTGTCATACGCACATTGCGAAAGTCGCTTAATGACATAAACATATCTTTATGTCAATTCGGAGCAAGCATTTCCCATCTTGTTATCCAGACATCACCGATCTGTTGCCGGACCCAAGAAATTGTGACTGCGCAGGGCCACCGCTCTGCCACAATGTCCGGCCTAAAATAATCGCAGGGACGATATATGTTGTTCATTTTTACGCGCATCTTATCCGAAAACCGTTTCACGCTTTTCGGTATGCGCTGCGAGGAGAGACCTATGAAAAGGTTTGCTTATTCCCTGTTTGCCGCATGTTTGTCACTCGGCATGGGACTATCCGCCGCGGTCGGGAATGCAAATGCGGCACAGTCATCTTTGATGGCGACACCGTCCGCACAGACCTCGGCACCGAATATACAAAACGTTCAGTATTACGACTACCGCGGCGACCGCCGCTATTGGCGGGAACATCGTCGTCACTGGCGACATCACGGTCCGCGTTATCGCCCGTACTATCGCTATGATCGCCGTTATTGGGGACCGCCACCTGTCCGCCGCTACCGTCCGGCGCCGATCTATCGCGGTGGCAACCCCCATGTACGCTGGTGCTACAACCGTTATCGGTCATACCGCGCCTATGATAACACCTTCCAGCCCAATTACGGGCCGCGGCGTCAGTGCTATTCGCCCTATCTCTGAAACGAAAAGCCCCGGACGACTCCGGGGCTTTCTCTTCAATAAAATGGTTCAGTAATCAGGTAACGTAAGCACCGATTGAAGCCGCGACCAGACCGATCGCAACTGCAATCATTACGCCATAAACGCGCGGCTTGTCGAACAGGACGGCAAAAGCCGCAAACCAGCTGACAACCGCAGCGCCTAGCGCGAATAAAAAGCCCGGCTTGTCACCGTGGTACAGGTTAGCCGCCATAAGGCCACCGATAATCAGCGCGCCAAAAACGATCATCAACCCTGTGGCATATCGCTCGTAATCGTCCATTTAAATTCCTTGGTTCCACTCCCGCCGAGACAGGTATCGGAAACTCTCGTCAATCCGTTTGGCCATTTAAGGGCATTGGCCGGTTGCCATCACACAATCATTATTCGTGTCGTTCTTCAACCATTTCACTGCGCCATTTTCCGCAATTGTTACGACTTTTCACGCGAACGTTCCTATCGTTACCCGATAACCAGCATTTGTCGCGGTGAAAACCGTGCTAATATTACTTCCATGGAATCGTCAGGCATCATTATTTTCAAAACGGACATCGGACCGTGCGGGATTGCCTGGCGCGGCCAGACAATTGTTGGCGTCGAGATCGGAGATGCTGACGAGAAGGAAACCCGTTATCGGCTCGGCGAACGGTTTCCCGGCGCAGAAGATACCAATGTGCCGGATTTCGTTACTCATGCAGTCCAAGGTGTGCGAGCGCTTCTGACAGGGGCCGATGTCGATTTTTCGGGTACACCGCTGGCGCTCGATACGGTGCCCGATCTCAACCGGCAGGTCTATGAAATCATCCTTGAGCTGAAGCCGGGCGAGACGACGACCTATGGTGCGATTGCCCGACGGCTCGGCGATGTAAGTCTCTCACAGGCTGTCGGCTATGCACTGGGCAAAAACCCGTTTCCAATCATCGTGCCATGCCATCGGGTTCTCGGTTCTAATGGCAAGGTCGGTGGTTTTTCGGCGGCTGGCGGAACGACAACAAAGCTCAAGCTTCTCAATATTGAACGGGCGAGAACGTCCAGCGAGCCTGATCTTTTCGGCGGATTGCCACTGCAGGAACGACTGCAGGCCGACTGGTAATCAAGCCTTATCTGTCACGACATCGGCTGAAAAGCGCAATTCGCGCATCGGACGCACCAGTTGCGTCGTCGCGTCATAGGTCGGATGTTTCTTGAAAGCGAAAAGCGCTTCCTCATCTTTGAACTCGGCATAGACCACGAGATCAATGCGGTCGCACATCGGATCGACCCTGGAATTCGGCAGAACTTCAAAAAGGTCAGCATGAGGAATGGTGCCGAGTTGCTCCAGCCCCTTTTTGACCGTCTCTATGTCCTGACCTTCTTTGACGCTGAAGAAAACAATATGCCGGATCACGCCGCGACTCCCTGAAGTTGGTGAGGCGTGTCTAGCGCATCAAGGCCCGCAGAAAAATGGCAAATTTGAGCGATGTGCCTAACTTGCCTTGACGCGACGCCAGGCAAACCCACCCTCCTCTGGAACGGAACCGCGTCCCGGCTGATAATAGCCGGGCGTATCGACAAGCCGCTTTTCGCCGAGACGACCTTGGGCAACCTTGTTGGTCACCTGAAGGCTGTCGAAGCCGGTGCGCAGCATCAGGGCGGCCTGATCGATCAGCACATCGCCGACGGCGCGCAACTCGCCCGCAAAACCTTCGCGGCGCAAAATCTCGGCCTTGGAATAGGAGCGACCGTCGTTGAAAGCCGGGAACTGCAAGGCGATCAACGGCAGGCTGTCCAGCTCCTTGAGAAGCGGTTCAATGGCTTCGCCCGGCGCAACCGTAACACCGATCCGGCGGTTGGAAGCGCGGCGGCGCTCTTCATCCAGTCCAAGCCAGACGGAGAACGGAATAATGATCGCCGGGGCGTCGCCCGCCGCTTCAAGATCGTCGGCAAAGATATAATCGTCTTCGCGAAAGCCATCGGCAGACCAGAGTTTGGTTTCGTTGATATCGCTCATTTCCGGTCCACGGCTCCCAGTGTCTTAAGGCTGTCGGCAAGGCCAGTCAGGTGGATGCCGCATTCTGTCTTTTCCGACCCCGCCCAGCGTCCGGCACGCTGATCCTCGCCATCGCTCACGGGCCGCGTGCAGGGCATACAGCCGATGGAGCGATAGCCCTGCGCCGTCAGAGGGTGCGGCGGCAGATCATGCTTTTCCGCATAAGCCTTGAGATCGGCTGCCTGCCAGCGCGCCAGCGGATTGATGCGGATGCGCGGTCCGACCGATTCGAAAACCGGCAGGCTTTGGCGTGTCGACGCCTGAAACTGCTTGCGGCCGGTCATCCAGGCACGATAGGGCGCGACGGCGCGCGCCATCGGCTCAACCTTGCGGATGAAGCAGCAGCGGTCCTTATCGGTCATCGACAGCGCGCCGAACGGATCATCGCTTTTAAGACTGTCCTCAAGCGGCAGGACATCCTGCACATCGGTCAGCCCCAGCCGGTCCACCAGATCGTGACGATAATCGAGCGTTGCCCGAAAGTGCTTTCCCGTATCGAGAAACAGAACCGGTGTCGCCGGATCAATTTCCGAGATCATGTGCAGAAGCACCGCCGATTCCGCCCCGAAGGAAGAGACGACCGCGATCTGCCCCTCATAGAGTTCGCGCGTGACGAGCGCGATCACTTCCTGCGGGGTAGACGCGCCGTGGCTTGCCTCCAGAAGGCGGGCTTCGGCGGCAGCACTTTCTTCAGCATCAAGCTGCACGGCTTATTTCTCCATAAAGCGCGCGTTTGAACGGCTCCATGCCAACGCGGCGATAGGCGGCGAGGAAGGTTTCCTCCGGGCTTTCCCGCAAGGCCAGATAGGTATCGACAATGGTTTCGATGGCATCCACCACAGCTTCCGACGAGAAGCCGCGCCCGGTGATTTCACCGATGGCCGACTGCTCATCCGCCGAACCGCCAAGCGTGATCTGATAGAGTTCCTCACCCTTCTTCTCAACGCCCAGAATGCCGATATGGCCGACATGGTGATGGCCGCAGGCATTGATGCAGCCGGAAATCTTGATCTTGAGATCGCCGATTTCAAGCTGGCGCTGCTGATCGCCAAAACGCTCGGAAATGCGCTGCGCCACCGGGATTGAGCGCGCATTGGCAAGGGCGCAATAGTCGAGACCGGGGCAAGCGATGATATCGGTGATGAGACCGGCATTCGGCGTCACCAGACCATCCGATTGCAGGAGATCGTAGACAGCTGCGAGATCGGCCTTAGCCACATGCGGCAGAACCAGATTCTGCTCGTGGCTGACGCGGATTTCATCGAAGGAATAGGTTTCCGCAATATCCGCCACCAGTTCCATCTGCTCGGCGCTTGCGTCGCCCGGAATGCCGCCAATGGGTTTCAGCGAAATGGTGACGACGGCATAATCCGGGTGCTTGTGCGGCGTGACATTGCGCGCCACCCAGCTTGCAAATTCCGCGTCGGCCTTCTGGGTAACAGCCAGCACTTCCCAGCCTTCCGGCCGTTGCGGCAAGTTCGGCATGCGGAAATAGCTTTCGATGGTGTCTATATCGCGCTGCGGCAGCTTCAGCTCATTATCACGGATATTTTCCCATTCAGCGTCGATCTCGCGGGTCAGTTCCTCAATGCCGGTTTCATGGACCAATATCTTGATGCGCGCCTTGAACTTGTTGTCGCGACGGCCATGCAGATTATAGACGCGCACGATGGCCGTCACATAGGTCAGCATGTCCTCGATGGGCAGAAAGTCGCGGATTTTCTTCGCCACCATGGGCGTGCGGCCTTGACCGCCGCCAATATAGACCGCCAGTCCCAGATCGCCCGCCTCGTTCTTCTTCAGCTGCAAGCCGATGTCATGCACCTGAATGGCGGCGCGGTCATGCTCCGAGCCGACAATGGCAATCTTGAACTTGCGCGGCAGATAGGAAAACTCCGGATGCAGCGACGACCACTGCCGCAGAATTTCGGCGAACGGGCGCGGGTCAGCCACTTCGTCGGCGGCAGCGCCTGCGAAATGATCAGCGGTCACATTGCGAATGCAATTGCCGGAGGTCTGGATGGCGTGCATTTCGACTTCCGCCAGTTCTTCCAGAATGCGCGGAACGTCCTTCAGGGCAGGCCAGTTATACTGGATATTCTGGCGCGTGGTGAAATGGCCGAAGCCGCGATCATAAACGCGCGCGATGTGGCCGAGCTTGCGCAGCTGGCGGCTCGACAGCGTGCCATAGGGAATAGCCACACGCAGCATATAGGCGTGCAATTGCAGATAAAGGCCATTCATCAGGCGCAGCGGCTTGAACTGGTCCTCCGTCAGTTCTCCTGACAGGCGACGCTCAACCTGATCCTTGAACTGGGCAACGCGGGCCGCAACAAAATCGCGGTCGAATTCATCATAACGGTACATGAGCTATTCCAACAACAAGATCAGGAGGCACGTTTCAGCGGCGCATGTCCGAATGTAACGATGGAGGGTCCCGACAGGCGGATGCGCTCGCGCAGGCGGATCGGATAAAGCCCCTCCCCGCGCTCCTCGACATCGATCACATTCACATCAACGACCAGATTGGCCTTCGCAGCCAGATTGCCCGCATCTTCAAGCGCCTCGACGGCCTCGGCGTGCCGGGCGACCAGCGCGCCGTCGATTGTTTCCTGCCACGAACCGTCGGCACCGAGCCACACAGCCTGCCCGTCGATCAGCCGGTTTGCAGTGAGAACTTTTACAACCATTTCCAAACTCCAAACTTTTGTTAACCGCGCATCCTGCGGGTTCAGGCTGCGACGGAAACCGGCTTGAGGGCCAGCGCTTCGGCTTTGTCGATTGCGGCACCGGCAACGGCATCGCCAATGATCACCATGACCGGGCCGGAAAGCTCCTTGCGGCTTTCCAGATCCGGCAAATCCTTGAGCGTGCCGTGGAACAGGCGCTTGTCCTGTCGGCTCGCATTTTCCACCACCGCAACCGCGGTATCTTCGTGCAGACCCGCAGCAATCAGGCGCGCGGCAACCGATGCGGCGACGGTCGAGCCCATATAGACAGCAATGGTTGCGCCGGAGACGGCGAGCTTCGCCCAGCCCGGCAGCACATCGCCCGTCATGTCATGGCCGGTGGTGAACACCAGCGACGAGGCGACACCGCGCAGCGTCAGCGGCAATTCCATATCGGCAGCGGCAGCAAAGGCCGAGGTGATGCCGGGCACGATCTCGAAACCGATACCGGCGGCACGCAGCGCCGTCATTTCCTCGCCTGCGCGTCCGAACACCAATGGATCGCCGGATTTCAGCCGCACAACGCGCTTGCCCTGCTGCCCGAGCGAAACCAGCAGGCGGTTGATCTCTTCCTGGCTTTTGGAATGGCAGCCCTTGCGCTTGCCGACGGCAAGACGCTCGGCATCGCGGCGACCCATGGCGATCACGCCTTCCGGCACCAGCGCATCATGCACGATCACATCGGCTTCCATCAAAGCGCGATGGGCGCGCAGGGTCAGCAGGTCTTCGGCACCCGGACCGGCGCCGACCAGCCAGACATAACCGGCGGCACTGTCACGCTGCTCGATCAGGTCGTTAGCAGCCTTATAGGCTTCCACGTGGTTGCCATTTTCGATTGCCTTGGCAACACGGCCCGAAAAGAAACCGCGCCAGAAACTGCGGCGCGCCAGCCCCTTGGGCAGTGCGCGCTCGACCAGCGGACGCCAGCTTTCGGCAAAATGCGCAAGCTCGCCAAGGCGCGGCGAGAAGGCGGCATCAATGCGCGCACGAACCATCTGCGCCAGTACCGGAGCGCTTCCTTCCGAACCAATGGCAATCGTCAGCGGCGCACGGTTGACGATGGCAGGCGTCAGAAAATCGCAAAGGGCGGGACGGTCAACGACATTGACCGGAACCTTCTCCGCCTTGACCACGGCAGCAATGGCGCGATCCTGCGCTTCATCGCCGGTCGCCACGAAAACCAGCTTTGCGCCCGCGACATGTTCCGGGGCAAAAGGTGCCGCCACATGCTCCGCACCATGGCTTGCGATGAAATCGGCCAGATGATGTTCGGTTTCCTCGGCCACGATGCGCAGGCGCGCGGATGTCTGCGCCACGAGGCGCGCCTTGTTCAAGGCTTCCTCGCCGCCGCCAACGACGACTACCACCTCTTCCGACACCCGGAAGAAGGCAGGAAAATCAGCCAGTAAACGCTTTTGCGGTAGAGACACGATGCCATCCTTGAGAGCATTTCCAGCGAAAGTGGAGACCGGTTTCGCGTGTGGAAATACGCCTTGTGAAAGTTGGCGCCATTATCCATGGAGAGCGGGAGATTTATAAGAAACGGGCTTGCGCGTGAAAATCACGGCGAGCATCACTTTTTCTCAAAACGGTCGATTGCGGGATTTTAATTTCCCGTAAGGCCGAAAATATATCCCACAATTTTTATAGGGTTTACATAGGCTTATCGGTAACCGCCGCTCGTGAAGAAGGCCGGAACATGTTTCGGCCAGCGGCGCGGCAGCACGGCAATCAGGTCGAAACGCAGCGACAGACAGTCATGGTCGGGCTGGCATTGCAGCCACAGATCGGCTGCGGCTTCGATGCGATGCATGGCCTGCGGCGTGACGGCGAGATGCGCGGCTTCAAGGCTGCTGCGCGCCTTGACCTCGACGATCAGCACCAGATTGCCCCGCCGGGCGATCAGATCGATTTCGCCGAGTCGAGTCCGATAGCGCCGCGCGACGATGCGAAAGCCTTTCAAAAGAAGCGCCATCGCCGCAAAGCGTTCAGCGCTGTGTCCGCGAAAGAAAGCGATGCGCTTTTTCTCGCGCAGCTCTGTCATCGCTGATCCGATTTCAGTTGCATGAGGCGCTGATAGAGAACCGATTTCTGCCCGCCGGTCATGCGCGCCGCCTCGCCTGCGGCCTTGGATGGCGGCAGTTCGGCGGCAAGCGACAGAAGCAGCCTGTCGATATCTTCCTCGCTTTGCGGAATGGCGTTGCCCGTGGGTGGACCGACCAGCAGAACCACTTCACCGCGAATGCGATCCTCGCCGTCGAATTCCGCCGCTAGCTCACCCAGTGGCGCGGTGCGAATGGTCTCATAGGCCTTGGTCAGTTCACGGCAGAGCGCACCCAGACGATCCGGCCCGAACACTTCAGCCATTTCGGCCAGCGTCGCTGCCGTCCGGTTGGGCGATTCATAGAAAACCAGCGTCGCCTCGATGCCCTTGAGGCTTTCGAGCTTCGCCTGTTTTTGCCCATGCTTGGAGGGCAGGAAGCCGCAGAACATGAAGGCATCGGTCGGGAGGCCCGAAGCGGCAAGGGCTGCCAGAACGGCGGAAGCGCCGGGAATGGGGACAACGCGAATACCCGCCTCGCGCGCTTCGCCGACCAGCCGGAAGCCCGGATCGGAAACGAGCGGCGTGCCCGCATCCGACACCAGCGCAACACTTTTGCCCGCCGTCAGCGCGGCAATCAGCTTCTCACCGGCCTCGGCGGCATTGTGTTCGTGATAGCTGATGGGGCGACGCGCTATACCATAACGGTCGAGGAGAACGCGGGTCACGCGGGTGTCCTCGCAGGCCAGAACATCAGCTGCGGCAAGCGTTTCGATGCCGCGCAGCGTCATGTCGCCAAGATTACCAATCGGCGTCGAGACGATATAAAGGGCGGGCTCCAGCGGACGGGCGCGCATCGTCGTGCCGCCCACCACATATTCCCGTCGCCCATCGCCCGTATCTTCAGTCATTGCTTATCCCTCATGCGGCCAGATCGGCGACCAATGCATCCAGCACCAGCGCACCGTCCGGCGTTGCACGAATGATGTTACCGCCCATTGGTTCGATCATGCCCTCGGCAATCAGTTTCGCCAGACGCTTCTGGTCAACGCTCTGGCCCGATAGCCGCTTGTAGCGATCCAGATCAATGCCTTCGCGCAGACGAAGCCCCATCATCAGGAACTCATCGCCTTCCTGCCCGCCATCGAGATATTCCTCCTCGATAATGCCGTGGCCGCTGCGTTCGACCTTGTCCAGCCAGGTTTCCGGGTGTTTTTCGGTCATGGTCACCGTGCGCACATCGTTTTCCACGAAACGCCCATGCGCACCGGGGCCGATGCCGACATATTGCCCATAGCGCCAATAGACCAGATTGTGCTGCGACTCACGCCCCGGCACTGCGTGATTGGAAATCTCATAGGCCGGAAGGCCATGCTCAGCCGTCACCCTTTGCGTTTCTTCATAAAGCGCTGCGGCATGATCCGGCTCCGGTGTGGTCAGCTTTCCAGCCTTCCAGAGATTGTAGAACTGCGTGCCTTCCTCAATGGTCAGCTGATAGAGCGAGAGGTGATCGGCAGCCAATCCGATGGCTTCCTTCAGCTCTTCGCGCCAGGCCTCGATGGACTGGTTCGGGCGCGCATAAATCAGATCGAACGACAAGCGCGGAAAGATCTCGCGCGCCAGTCGAATGGCCGCCTTCGCCTCCTCGACCGAATGCATGCGCCCGAGGCGACGCAGATCGGGATCGTTCAGCGCCTGAATGCCGAGCGACACGCGGTTGACGCCTGCCGTGCGATAGCCACGAAACCGGTCGGCTTCCACACTGGTCGGATTGGCTTCCAGCGTCACTTCGATGTCCGGCGCAACAGACCAATGCGAGGCAATGCCATCAAGAAGCGCGCCCACCGTTTCGGGCTGCATCAGCGACGGTGTGCCGCCGCCCAGAAAAATGCTGGTGACGGTGCGCGGGCCGGTGCGTTCGCGCAGCGTTTCCATCTCGCGCCGGAAGGCCTCGGAAAACCGCGCCTGATCGACCGGCTTGTGGCGGACATGGCTGTTGAAGTCGCAATAAGGGCATTTGGCCAGACAGAACGGCCAGTGAACATAAACGCCGAATGCGGTTTCCCCATTCGCACGCGCGATGGGAATCGTGCTCACGCCGTCCGCTAACGCCGGTGAAGAGGGAAACGGCTTGTTCATTTCGCGGAAACCGGCTCCACGCTGAGCGCCTTTTCGGCAAAAAGTTTGAAAGCGCGGGCGCGGTGCGACAGGGCCTCGGCGTCGCCCGGCTTCCAGCCGTGCTTCTCGTCGGCGGTCATTTCGCCAAAGGTTTTTTCATGACCATCCGGCAGAAACACCGGATCATAGCCGAAGCCGGTCGTGCCGCGTGGCGGCCAGATCAGCACGCCTTCCACTTCGCCACGGAAATATTCCGCTTTGCCGTCCGGCCATGCAAGGCAGATGACGGAGACGAAACGCGCCTTGCGCTTGTCCGCAGTCGTCGCACCCTTTTCCTGCAAAAGATCTTCGACCTTGCGCATCGCCATGTCAAAATCGCGCGTACCGTCTTCGGCCTCGGCCCAGTTGGCCGTGTAAACGCCCGGCTCGCCGTCCAGCGCATCAACCATCAGGCCGGAATCATCGGACAATGCGGGCAAGCCGGTGGCTTCTGCCGCAGCAAGCGCCTTGATATAGGCGTTTTCCTCAAACGTGGTGCCGGTCTCGTCCGGCTCCGGCAGGCCAAGTGCTGCAACAGAGCTGACATCGAAGCCGAACGGACCGATCAGCCCGTCGAATTCCTTCAGCTTGCCTGCGTTATGCGAGGCGACAATCAGCTTGCCCTTTTCCAGCGTTCTCATTTTCATTTCCATAGTTTGGGTTCGGCAATCTCCAGCGAATTGCCGGATGGATCGCGGAAATAAATCGAATGCGCGCCATTCGGCCAATCGAACTCGGCCTCAATGGCAACGCCATGTCGTTCCAGATGTTTCCGCCACCCCTCCATCTCCTCCCGGCTTGCGGCAAAACAGACATGGCCGGGACCGTGCGTGCCATGCGGCGGCACTGGCAGATGGCCGGGTAAAGGCGGCTTCAATGTCTCCTCCGCCTTGAAGAGCAGCAATATGCCATCGCCGCAACGGAAGAAAGCATTGCGTTCGCTGAGCTGCCCCACCGGTTCCAGCCCCATCGTGTTGCGATAGAATTCTACCGCTTCGGCAACGTCACGAACATAGAGTGCCGTTTCAAGAATACGTGCAGCGCGCATGGATTTCCCTTCGGTTGCGACGCATCCGATACGGTATGCGGTTCAGTGAGATTCCGGTTATGGCGAGCCGAAAATGGTGGTCTTTAAGACCCGGAGCGAAGTGTACTTAAAGTACATGAGCACCGGAAGCGAAAAAGAACGCCATTTGCAGGCCGCCAGAGCCGGAATAACGCGAACCGTCAGGCGACGGCCATCTTCTGCAGGGACACAAGACGATCGACGCCGCTGCGTGCGAGCTTCATCAGGTTCAGGAACTCTTCTTCCGAGAAAGGCGTGCCTTCGGCGGTGCCCTGAATTTCAACAATGCCGCCGGTGCCGGTCATGACGAAATTGCTGTCGGTCTGGGCGACGGAATCTTCCGCATAGTCGAGATCGAGAACAGGAGCGCCTTCATAGATGCCGCAGGAAATGGCGGCGACATGGTCCTTCAAAACCTTCTCGACCCGCACCATCTGGCGCGCTTCCATCCAGCGCAGGCATTCATGCAGGGCCACCCAGCCGCCGGTGATGGCTGCCGTGCGCGTGCCGCCATCGGCCTGAATGACATCGCAGTCCACCGTGATCTGCACTTCGCCCAGCGCCTGCATGTCCACGACGGCGCGCAAGGATCGTCCGATCAGACGCTGGATTTCCTGCGTGCGACCGCCCTGCTTGCCAGCGGCGGCTTCACGGCGCATGCGGTCGCCGGTCGAACGCGGCAGCATGCCATATTCCGCCGTGACCCAGCCCTTGCCGGTGTTGCGCATCCAGCCTGGCACCTTTTCTTCAAGGCTTGCCGTGCACAGAACATGGGTGTCGCCGAATTTGACCAGGCAGGAGCCTTCCGCATGTTTGGAGATGCCGCGCTCGAAAGAAACGGCGCGCATTTCGTCGGCAGCACGCTTGGATGGACGCATATATCAATTTCCTTGATCGAGTTTTTAGGGATTCAAACGGTTCTGTGCGGCTTTTTAGGCGCCCCGGGAGCAAATAGAAAGGAATTTTGCGCTTTGCCAGCCCAAAGATAGGTCGAGAAGTGTTGAGAGCTCTGCCAGGACAGAGCTAAAGACTTTGACGCTTCGACTTACAATCTTATATTATCGTACGCTATTCATAAGGTTCGCTACCATAACATGATAAAACCGCCGGAACACCAGCTTTTGAGTTCGCTCGATCAGCGCTCGCGCGATATTTTCCGGTTGATTGTGGAAACCTATCTCAACGAGGGCGATCCTCTCGGCTCGCGCAATCTGTCAAGGCTTCTGCCGCACGCGCTTTCGCCTGCAACCATCCGCAATGTCATGAGCGATCTGGAGCATCTGGGCCTGATCTACGCACCGCATATTTCAGCCGGACGCCTCCCGACGCAGATCGGTCTGCGCTTCTTTGTTGACGCGTTTCTGGAAGTGGGCGACCTGCCTCCGGAGGAACGTTCCTCCATCGAAGCGCAAGTCCGGTCCGCCGGCACGAACAACTCTGTCGAAAGCGTCCTTACCGAAGCAAGCCAGGTCCTTTCAGGCTTGTCGCGCGGCGCGGGTCTCGTGCTTGCCAACAAGGCGGAAGGCGCACTGAAACATATTGAATTCGTTCGTCTCGAACCGACGCGAGCGCTCGCCGTTCTGGTCATGCAGAATGGCGATGTCGAAAACCGGGTCGTCAATCTGCCCATCGGGATCAGCAACTCGCAGCTGGTCGAGGCGTCGAACTTTCTCAATGCGCATATTCACGGCCACACGCTTTCCGAAGCCAAAGCCGAACTGAAAAAATTGACAGAAGAAACCCGGCAGGAACTTGACCAGCTGTCGCAGGAACTGGTTTCCCAGGGGCTGGCAGTCTGGAGCGGCGCCGGAACGGATCAACCAGCGCGGCTGATTGTTCGCGGACGCGCCAATCTTCTGGAAAACATCCATGCGCAGGAAGATATCGAGCGCCTGCGTCATCTGTTCGATGACCTCGAAACCAAGGATGGCATGGTCCAGCTTCTCGATCTTGCCGAAGCCGGTTCGGGCGTGCGCATTTTCATCGGCTCGGAGAACAAGCTTTTCTCCCTTTCCGGCTCATCACTGGTGGTCGCCCCCTATCGCGACAGCGAGCAAAGGGTTATTGGTGCTTTGGGAGTCATCGGGCCTACACGGCTCAACTATGCGCGGATCGTGCCGATGGTGGACTATACCGCCCAAATCGTATCCCGACTCCTGCGGTAACTGTCAGACTTGCCGGGGCTAACCATGCCCCTGAAAATAGACCTTGATTTTATTGGCATGAAACTCGATATCCGCCCCAGAAGTTATTCAAGACGGAAGTAGCATTATGGCTGACGAAAAAAACAAATCCCAGAACCCCGATCTTGAGCAGCGCGACATCAACAATCCCCGGGATCGTGAGGCGCTGAACCGTGCCGCCGACGATTTTTTGAAGGCGCGCAAGGCAGAAGCGCGTGCGGAAGCGGCCGAAGATGAAGCTGAGGCGGCCGTAGATGAAACCGCAAACCGGATCGCCATGCTCGAAGCAGACAACGGTGAGTTGAAGGACCAGCTGCTGCGTGCTGCGGCTGAGATGGAAAATTTGCGCAAGCGCACCCAGCGCGATGTGCAGGATGCACGCGCCTATGCCGTGACCAACTTCGCCCGCGATATGCTGTCGGTTTCCGACAATCTGCGCCGTGCACTCGAAGCTATCCCTACCGATGCTCTGGCGACGGATGCGAGCCTGAAATCGCTCGCAGACGGCGTCGAAATGACGGAACGCGCCATGCTGCTTGCCCTGGAGCGTCACGGGGTCAAGAAACTGGAACCGGAAGGCCAGAAGTTCGACCCGAATTTCCATCAGGCCATGTTCGAAGTACCGAATCCGGACTTGCCGAACAACACCGTCGTGCAGGTCGTGCAAGACGGTTATGCCATTGGCGACCGGGTTCTGCGCCCGGCTATGGTCGGCGTTTCGAAAGGCGGTCCGAAGGCAACCGCTGATAATGGTGGCGCTACTACCGATGGTAATGGCTGATTTCAGCAAGAGCCGATGAACCGGGAGCGGCAGCTTTGTCTGCCGCTCTTTTCATATCTGCAGTCTGGTTTGCAGTAATGTGCATATTGCTATTGCAGCAAACCGGTGAAAAGTTGTCACTGGATATGTGGAGGAGATCTGCAGCGTGACGATTCCCGAGTTTTTGAACTTCGCAGGCGTTTTCGTTTTCGCTGCGACCGGTGCACTTGCCGCTTCGCGCCGCCAGCTCGACATTATCGGATTCCTGTTCCTTGCCAATATTACCGGCATCGGTGGTGGAACGCTGCGTGATCTCGTCCTTGGTGCACCGGTTTTCTGGGTTGTCGAACCCGCTTATCTGCTGGCCGGTACACTGGCAGCCATCTTTGTCTATTTCACGGCCCATATGGTCGAGTCGCGCTACCGCGTATTGCTCTGGCTCGATGCCATCGGCATGGCCGCTTATACCGTGCTAGGTGCAGCCAAGGGGATGGCACTTGGCTTCGGGCCATCCGTCGCTATCGTGACAGGCATATCCACCGCTACCCTCGGCGGCATATTACGCGATATGGTGGCTGGCGAGCCTTCTGTGCTGATGCGCCGTGAAATCTATGTCACGGCTTCGCTCGCCGGTGCGTGTCTTTATGTTTTGCTTGCGTGGCTGCAAATCGAGCCTGCCATATGTGCCATTGCAGCCGCCCTGATCGCGTTTGTTGTTCGCGGCGGCGCGCTTTATTTCGGCTGGACATTGCCTGTCTACAAAAGTCGTCCCGGGCGCACCGAAGAAGAGCTTCAGCGCGACCGGATCATCAGGCCGGAATAAACCCTTATGCCAGCCCAGCCTGGCTTGCAGCAGCCTGCAGGCTGAGCTGTGGACGCGGACCCATTTGCTGAATGATGAGGCCTGCCGCTAGTGAACCGAGACGGGCGCAATCTTCAAGCGAACGCTCTTTGGTATACCCATAAAGGAAACCGGCTGCGTAGAGATCACCTGCCCCTGTCGTGTCGACCAGTGCATCGATTTCAATAGCAGGGACGGTCAAGGTCTGATCAGGCGTAACGACGATCGCGCCTTTTTCAGAACGGGTGACGATCGAAAGCGCGCAATCCATGCGCATGGAGGCTATCGCCGTCTCAAGCGACTTCGTCTTATACAGCGACTTGGCTTCTTCCTCGTTGGCAAAGACGATATCGACAGTGCGCGAACGCATGAGTTCCAGAAACTCCTCACGATATCGGTCGACACAAAACGGATCAGAAAGCGTCATTGCCATCTGGCGATTTTTCTCATGAGCGATCTTCGATGCCATCACGATCGCTTCCTTGGCACGCGGCGGATCCCAAAGATAGCCTTCGAAATAAGTCACCTTCGCATCGGAAACCTTGGAGGTCTCGACATCCTCCGGTCCCAGCTCCAAACAGGCGCCAAGATAGGTGTTCATCGAGCGTTCGCCATCCGGCGTCACAAAAATCATGGAGCGAGCGGTCGGCGATCCTTTCTCCAGCGGGCGTGTATCAAAGGCGACGCCCTGCGAGCGGATATCATGCGCAAAAACGCGCCCAAGATTATCGGTTGCCACCTTGCCGAAATAGGCTGAACGTCCGCCGAGGCTTGCTACCCCTGCTGCCGTATTGCCGGCACTGCCGCCGGACATTTCCGTCGCCGGGCCGGCAATCCGGCTATAGAGCAATTCCGCACGCTCTGCATCGATCAGGTTCATCGCGCCTTTGACGATACCATTCGTTTCCAGAAAAGAGTCATCGGTGCGCGAAAGAATATCGACAATGGCATTGCCGATGCAAAGAACGTCAAATGTGGCCATGAGCGCGAGAAGCTCCCCTTTTGATTAGTCTCCTGTCCGCCTGGAGCAGATCATTATCGGAAAGTGGCTATGCACTTTTCCGCAACATGCATCAGGCTGGATATGCGACAGTCATGTGCGTGCCGGTTTAGCTGTTTGCAACCCCTTTGGCTACCCTGCACACCTCCCACATTGTGGGTAGTGCAGGTTGCGCCAAGGTGAAGGCATACCTATTTCCCTCTTCGTCCACAGTCAGAATTGGGTCGAAAATGATCTTGGATGCTGCCTTGAAGGCCCTGAAACGCCTGACAACACCGGAACTGCGCGCGGTTTTCTGGAAGACACTCGGATTGACGCTATTGCTGCTGGTCGGCCTTTGGGCCGCAGTCCGTCAAATCTTTTTTACTTTTGCCTGGCCATGGATGGAGCAGATTTTGCCCGGAATGCCGGGATGGGCGGGCTGGTTCGGTATCGCCGCCGCCATCGTCGCAGGCCTTGGTCTAGCGCTTGTGCTGGCATTAATGATTGCACCCGTCACCGCACTTGTGGCGGGCCTGTTTCTCGATGACGTGGCAGAAGTGGTCGAGCGCGAGGACTATCCGGGCGATCCTCCAGGCACATCCTTGCCGATTGCCCGTTCCGTTGTCGTTTCGCTGAAATTTCTCGGTATCGTCATCCTCGGCAATATTGTCGCCTTGCTGATGCTGTTCATACCCGGCGTCAATCTGATCGCATTCTTCGTCATCAACGCCTATCTGCTCGGACGGGAGTTTTTCGAGTTTGCAGCCATGCGCTACCGATCTGAATCCGAAGCCAAGGCACTAAGGTCGCATTATGGCGTAACGGTCTTTCTGGCCGGATTGTTGATTGCGGGCTTCATGGCTATTCCCATCGTCAATCTGCTGACACCGCTTTTTGCGGCAACAATGATGGTGCATCTGCATAAAGCCATCTCGCAGCGCGAGGCACTCTAACTGTTTTGTTTTGAACCGCGCATCTTATTCCGAAAACCGTTTCACACTTTTCGGGATGCGCTCTAAACCTGTGGCGGCAAGGGGATAAGAGGCGCAGGCACGTCGCAGGTTTTCGCCGGATATTTGCAGATATCGGCAATCACGCATTTCTCACATTCCGGCTTGCGCGCCTTGCACACATAACGCCCGTGCAGGATCAGCCAGTGATGCGCATGAAGCATGTATTCTGCGGGAATGACCCGCACCAGAATGGCTTCGACTGCCTCCGGCGTTTTTCCCGGCGCAAGGCCGATCCGGTTGCCGATGCGCAGGATATGCGTATCCACCGCCATTGTCGGCTGGCCAAAAGCCATGTTCAGCACCACATTGGCCGTCTTACGGCCAACGCCCGGCAGCTTTACCAGCTCATCCCGATCTCCCGGCACCGCACCGCCATAATCGCGAATCAGGGCTTCGGACAGGAGAATGACGTTCTTCGCTTTGTTGCGCCAAAGACCTATGGTGCGAATGTAGTCGCCGACTTTTTCCTCTCCAAGAGCCAGCATTTTCTGCGGCGTATCGGCAACGGCAAAGAGCCCACGGGTCGCCTTGTTGACCCCCGCATCGGTGGCCTGTGCCGATAAAACAACGGCGACAAGGAGCGTGAAGGCATTCACATGTTCAAGCTCGCCCTTCGGCTCCGGTCTCTGGATGGAGAAACGGCGGAATATCTCATGAATTTCATCCGCTGTATAAAGCGTACCCCGCACACGACGCTGGCGGGGCGCGGCAGGAGAAGCGTTCATAGGCGATTTGATTTTGGCCTTTTCCATTCCGCCTCTATAATGGTTTCCCTATCGACAAAACAATCAGCAGCTTGACGCAGGCCCGTTACAGCCCTGCAAGATGATCTGAAAACGATGTACCATCCAGACGGCGCAGAACCTGACCGGTTCGACAAACCCATTTTCGAAGCCCTGTTGACCCCCTATCGTTCATTGGGGCGCACAGGCTTCATCATCCTCATGGGAGCTCTGATCGCCTGCTGGATGTTCGTCGGCATACTTTTCTGGTCCATCGGCGCGTGGCCGATCTTCGGGTTTTTCGGTCTCGATGTTCTGCTGATTTATCTGGCTTTTCGCTGGAATTACCGCGCAGCCCGTGCTCGCGAGGAAATCTCCATGTCACGCTCTGCCTTACATATTCGCAAATATGCAGCGTCCGGCAAAATGACGGCGCATCGCTTCAATCCATTCTGGACGCGCTTCAAGGTTGCGCGAAAGCCGGATATAGGAATCACAGGCATGAGCGTCGAAAGTCGTGAAAGGAGTGTCGCGATCGGGAGCTTCCTCACGCCGGATGACCGCGAAAGCTTTGCAACGGCTTTCGGTGCAGCACTTGCAGAAGCACGTCGATAGAGCGCGTTTCGATCTGATTGAATCAGATCGGCGCTCTAACTATTTTTTTTACGCGCATCTTATCTGATCGAAGTAGAATCAGAAGTCAGTCCAGTGGACTGATTTCCCTGCGTAGGCGTTTCACACTTTTCGGGATGTGCTCTAGCAACACCCTAAAGCGTGTCGCGTTTTATCGTACTCTTACGACACGCTTTAAGTTTTTGTTTTTATGCATGTCTTTATCCCAAAACCGGTTCCCACTTTTGGGAGACATGCATTAATATTGCCGGGTATCTTGCATCCGAACTTCGTTTTATCCTGAAACGAAGGAATCCGGATAGGCCCTTGAAGTCGGGCTTTTCACAAGCCATATCAGTAAACAAGGAGATACGCCGTAAGGGTTCTCCTCATAACGGTCGCTTCTCATCAAGGACTGATGCAATGACAAGAATGACACCGTTTTCGAGCCCTCTGCTGCTCGGATTCGACACGATGGAAAAGACGCTGGAACGGATCGCTAAATCCGGCGACGGTTATCCGCCCTACAATATAGAACGCCTGCGCGGCGAGACGGGTTCCGAACGCTTGCGCATCACCTTGGCGGTGGCCGGTTTCTCCAGCGACGACCTCGAAGTCATGACGGAAGACAATCAGCTCGTCATCCGCGGACGCCAGACCGACGATACCGAACGCGAATTTCTGCATCGCGGCATAGCTGCCCGACAGTTCCAGCGCGTTTTCGTTCTGGCTGACGGTATGAGGGTTCTCGGTTGCGATCTAAAGAATGGTCTTCTGGCCATTGATCTCGACCGTCCGGAACCCGAGCGGCTGGTTAAGCGAATCAACATAGCGGTGAAAGACTGATCTTGTTCAGTTTTTGTTCAGTACATTACCGTTATATTGAAAATGTGAAGCTCTGATGCGGCATGGTCGCAAATGACATGCCGACTAAATGGAGGCTAAGACCATGAACAGACATATATTCACCGAAAACGAATTCGCCCACCTCGGCGAAGGTGAAGTTGCCTATGTGCGCAAGATCCGTTCAGATGACCTTGCCCGCAGCTTCCCTGCCCTCCCACCGATCGAGCCGGGCCTGGAACTTTGGGCGCTCTTCGGCGCCAGCGGTGAGCCGATCGTGCTCTCCGATGTTCGCGCCACCGCACTACAAGGCGCACAGGACCACGAACTGCGCACAGTGATGCTGCACTAAGGTTTGATGCGATACCGGTCATCGCCGGTATCGTTTCTCCGCATGGCTTTGCTTGGAGCGTTTCCATTCCTGCACAAATTGTTTCGCAAGCGAACAAGAAAAACCGCCGTTCGAGATGAACGGCGGTTTTGTTTACGAGAAACTATTTGAACTCAAGCAGCGTTGGAGGCTGGTTGAGCGGTCAGGAATGAATAAAGTGCCTGCGCGTCATGTGTACCGCGCAATTTGGCAACAGTATCGGCGTCGCGCAGCATACGGGCGATGCGCGAAAGTGCCTTCAGATGATCCGCGCCGGCATTTTCCGGCGCGAGAAGCAGAAAAACAAGATCGACGGGTTGATCGTCCAGCGCCTCGAAATCGACCGGGGTTTCCAGACGAGCGAAGATTCCGGCTATTTTGTTGATGTTCGCCAGCTTACCGTGCGGAATGGCAACGCCATTGCCGACCCCGGTGGAACCGAGGCGCTCACGCTGGAGAATTGTTTCGAAAACTTCACGCTCAGGGAGACCGGTCAGTTCCGCAGCCTTCTCAGACAAAATCTGCAAAAGCTGTTTTTTGGAGCTGGCTTTCAGCGCCGGGATAATCGCCCCAGGCTGAATCAGATCACTAAGATCCATTCTCTCCGTTCCTTCTTCAATCAGGCCTTTGCGGCCCGGTTTGGGGAAGCGCACGCGGCCGCCTAATCGCGATCCGCTGCGTGCGCTTCAGGTTTGCCGTCAGGCGCGTGGCGCGGCCTGGCGGGTGACCATCGATGGATCGACCCAGCCGATATTGCCGTCCGCGCGACGGTAGACGATGTTAACTTCATCATTGCCGGCATTGCGGAATACCAGAACCGGGTTCTCGATCAGATCCAGCTCAACGACCGCCGATGCCACAGACATAGTGCGCAGGGCGACGGATGTTTCCGCAACAATTGTCGGCGCGTAATCCGCCGGAAGATCCTCCTCTTCCTCCGACAGCGGTGCCATAACACGATATGCAACGTCATCATAGATCGCATCTGGCTGCGTAGCCGGGCGCGACTTCAGACGGCGCTTATAGCGGCGAAGGCGGGTTTCGATCTTGTCCGCAGCCGCTTCAAAAGCCAACTGCGGATCCTGCGCGTCGCCAGTGCTTTGCAGAGTTGCACCGCTATCGAGGTGCAAAGTGCAATCCGCACTGTAACGCGAACCGGACTTGGTGACCGTAACCTGTCCGGAAAAGCCATGATCAAAATATTTGCCGACAGCTTCATTCACCCGATCTATGATCCGGGTAGTGAAAGCTTCACCGACGTCCATATGCTTTCCAGATACACGCAGAGTCATTTGGCACACCTCATTTGCGTTACACCACAGGACTCAGTCTAATCACAAGGCGAGCGAAGCGCAAAGCGAACCAGCATCAAAGATGCGTTTCGTCCTGTGCGTTTTCCGACTAAATTCATGGTGCAAACACGCTTCTTGGGCACACTTTCCGGCAAGGCGTTGAAACACCTTCCCAAAAGCCTTCGAAGTCGTGGCTGTTCCAAGATAAAGCCCCTTGAAGGGATGGTCGCCGCACATCGCTATTTTACGTAACGCCCCAGTAGCCGGTCCGTTGCCCGGATTATTCCGGAACGTCACTTTGCCCTTCCTTCACACATATGAACAACCGCAATTTCTTCCAGAAATTGCAGTCAGATTATTAAACGCTGTCTGCAAAAACCATGTCATCACACTCAAACGACATATCACGGTTACCCCGGAAACCGGGCATTCCAGATATTTGCCGCAGCGCGAGCCGGGCTTCTATTGGGTGAATTGGCGGTTGTCAATTGGTCCTCCTGCCAGTTGGTCATCTTGCAATACTGTTCATTCCACAAATCAAGATAGAATTTTTTTGAAAAAACGGATCTGTAGATCCAAAATTTTAGAGCATAAGCCGCTCTCCTAATACGAGAACAAAGCCCTTGAGGTACAATCGTTAATTTAAAACAATATCTTCGCAGCGCAATCTGTGAGACTGTCCTGGCTGCGCAATCAGGAAGCTGACAATCTTGCCTGCTTTTCACGCCTGCGCTGAACTGATGAAGCAATATTCATCGATTCCCTATATTTTGCGACCGTTCTTCGCGCGATATCCACACCGTCCTTCTTCAGTACATCCACGATGGCATCATCGGACAACACCTCATCGGCCTTTTCCGCATCAATCATCCGGCGGATACGATGGCGCACGCTTTCAGATGAATGGGCGTCGCCACCCTCGGAAGAGGCAATAGACGCCGTAAAGAAATAGCGCAGCTCAAACATGCCGCGCGGCGTGGCCATGAATTTGTTCGCCGTCACGCGGCTGATGGTCGATTCATGCATGCCAACCGCATCTGCCACGGTCCGCAGATTAAGAGGCTTCAAATGGGTCACCCCATGGCGCAGAAAGCCGTCCTGCTGCCGGACGATTTCCTGTGTGACCTTCAGAATAGTCCGCGCGCGCTGATCAAGGCTGCGCACCAGCCAGCTCGCCGTCTGCATGCAGTCCGAGAGAAACGCTTTTTCCTCTGCTTTCACGGAGGTACTCACCTCCGCATAATACTCGTTGTTGACGATGAGACGAGGCATTGCGGCCGCATTCAGCTCGATAGCCCAACCACCATCGCGCGATGGTGTCACCAGTGCATCCGGCACGATTGCATCGGCCAGGGAGACCTCGAACAGAGCGCCGGGCTTTGGGTCGAGCATACGGATTTCGGACAGCATATCGAGAATATCGACCTGATCGACGCCGCACAGTTTCTTGAGCGCCGCGAAATCCCGCCGCGCCAGAAGATCGAGATTGTCGATCAACGCTTCCATGGCCGGATCGAAACGATCCTTGAGACGCAATTGTATCGCCAGGCACTCCCGTAGGTCGCGAGCAAAAAGACCTGGCGGATCAAAGGTTTGCATCAATCCAAGAATATGTTCTATCTCGACCGTTTCCACGCCTAGATTCTGGGCAAACGCGACAATATCGATACGTAGATAGCCGCTTTCATCCAACGCGTCGGCGAGCGCTGTCGCAATGAACCGGTCCACCGTTCTGGAAAAACTCAGCGCGATCTGTTCGGCCACATGCTGGCTCAGTGAGATGCGGCTGGCAATAACCTGATCGATATCGTAGCTGCTGCCAGCAACATAGCCGTCCCCGACCGACGATTTCCATTGTGCGGAAAGATCGGGGCCGATCTCGTCAAAGCGTCCCGGATCATCTGGAAAGATATTCTCAAGCGAACTGTCGAAAGTGGATGAGAGGCTCTCGGCATTATCCGAAGCATCCGTTTTGAACCAGTCGTCGTCCGATAATGCTGCATCGTCCCCGCCAGTTTCGGCACTGTCGCGTGCCGATTCATCCTCCCTAAAATCATCATTCGCGACTTCGATTCGTTCCAGCAGCGGATTTTTCTCGATTTCGACGTCGAGAAATTGCTCCAGCTCCATATGCGTCATCTGCAGCAGCTTGATCGACTGCATCAACTGCGGTGTCATCACCAGCGATTGAGATTGGCGGAAATCGAGCTTGGGCGACAGTGCCATGCGACAGGTTATTCTCCCCAATTAAACCCTGCCAATAACATGGTCAACGTGCAGGTTACCTTGACAGCAAACTTGTTTTCAGACGACCCCATCGACATGGGGCCGAGCCCCTACAGAAGAATAGGCCGTCCGCTCCCAGCCATTTTAGGCTGAAAGGGCATTTGAATGAAAACTGGTATGAACCTTGCTTGTCAATTCAGAATGTGCGGCTTCAGGACAAAAGGAGAAATAGTCGCGGTGCAGCGGCACTTTCTGTAACGTTGTACAGAACATGACAGGCTCAAACCGATGATCGGTCAGCGTGAGGGCACTTCCAGAGAAAAGTGAGACGATCTGCAAATGCCCTGAATATCAGAGCGTAAACTGGTCGCCGAGATAGAGTCGGCGCACGTCCGGATTCGCCACAATCTCAGCAGGACGTCCATGCGTCAAAACCTGACCGGCGTGGATAATATAGGCACGGTCGATAAGGCCGAGCGTTTCACGCACATTATGGTCGGTGATCAGAACGCCGATGCCACGGCTCGTCAGATGGCGAACGAGCTGCTGAATATCCGAAACGGCGATCGGATCGACCCCGGCAAAAGGCTCATCAAGCAGCATGAAGTTTGGGCGTGACGCGAGCGCGCGCGCGATTTCGAGACGACGGCGCTCCCCGCCGGAAAGCGAGATAGCGGGTGCCTTGCGCAGATGGGCGATGTGAAATTCTTCCAGCAGCGCGTCCAGCTCGGAAGCACGTTTGGAGCGATCCTTTTCCACTACTTCCAGCACGGCCTTGATGTTGTTCTCCACCGAAAGCCCCCGGAAAATAGAGGCTTCCTGCGGCAGATAACCGATGCCCAGACGGGAGCGACGATACATCGGCATGGACGTCACGTCGAAGCCGTCGATTTCGATAGAACCAGCATCGGCCGGAACAAGTCCCGTCACCATATAGAAACACGTCGTCTTGCCTGCGCCGTTCGGCCCAAGAATACCGACGGCCTCGCCTGCACGCACACCGAACGACACGCCATTGACGACTTGCCGTCCGCGATAGCTCTTGCAAAGACCGCGCGCCACCAATGTTCCCTTGAGGCGTGCCGATTTACCCGGCTGGCCGGGCATAGCGCCCGCGGCATCGGATGGTGCGTTCATAGTTTGCGATGCGGCTTGCGGCCCGTCGACCTTCTTGTTCCAGAACAATCCCACGCGTGCTCCGGTCAGTTCTGCTTGGGCGCCGCGCCGCCCTGCTGTTGATCTTTCGGGGCCATGATGATCGATACGCGCCCCTTGGTCTGGCCCTTGCAGCTTTCGACATTAGCGCGACCCGTATCGAGATGCGCTGTCAGTTTGCAGCCGGTCACGATATTGTCGCCATCGGTCAGGACAACCTTCTGCCCCTGGAGAACCATCACCTGATTTTTAGCATCATAACGACCGGTATCGCCGGTTGCGACCTGCGTGCCGGACTTGAGATAAACTTTTCCCGAGATGTCGATATGATCGATACTCGATGAATCAAGACCTCCAACACCAGCACTAGCCGGCTCCGAGGCTTGTGCCTCGCCGTCTTTCTTGGCCTTATTGTAATAGACTGTCATCTGCCCCGCCTTCAGCAAGGCATCGCCCTGCGAAACGGCAACATTTCCAGTGAATACGGCAATGCCTTCCTTGTCGCGCATTTCCAGCTTGTCAGCGTCTATCTTGACGGGCGCTTTGCTGTTGGAAAGCTTCAAGCCGTTCACGGCTGCGCCTTCCTGTGCCAGAGAAGCCGCCGGAGCTGCGACAAGCCCAAGCGCCAGAACGGCAAATCCCATCCGCAAAGTGCGGGCCATCTTACCCTTATTCATCTTGCCCGTCTCGCGTTCCATATATCTTCAGCTCCCCGAAGCATTCGGCCCTCCCTGGGCCGACATGCGGTCAGACGCAACATTAAGCACTTTGCGGCCAAATGGGAACATTCGGCATCGCAAAATGCGATCAAAAAAGCGGTTTAGAGCGTATTGCACTCTGATTGCATCAGAAACACGTTCTAACAATTTGTTTTCGAGCACATTTCAGTCTGAAAATTGACTTCAGAATGTACTCAGGCGCCGCACAGATATAAATCGGCACGAACACTTTCCCTGTCTCACATCAGACACCCTTCTCAGGGAACCTTGTTGGGCGAAACAACGCTGCCGTCAACAGTCATTCGAACCTTGTTCTCGAAAATCAGAACCTTGCCGTTGTCTTTGACCTGCATGCTGTCGGCCAGAATATGCGTGCTGCCGCTGCGGATATCGACGGGCTTATCAGTCGTGATCTGCCCGCTCTTGAGATTTACGTCCGCAGAACGCAGCACCGCACGTAAACCGTCGTCTGTTGTAACAATAAAGTCCTTATCAAGTTGCAAACGCCCATTGGCATTATCGTAAACGCCGGATGTTGCCTCGACCTTGGCCATGCCTTTTTCACCAACCGGCAACTCGGCGGAAATACCCTCAAGCGTAATCGCACCGCTGTTCTTCGCGTCCTGCGTCGCCTTGGCCGCAGTCATCGAATAGGGTCGATTATCCTTGGTATATCCGTTGAGATGCGGACTGGTCATGACGAGCTTGCCGCTTTCGCCACCGTTATTCACTTCCACCTTTACAGGCGTATTCGGTGTTGCAAGAAACGTGTACCATGAAAATACGGCCCCCACGATAATCGCGGCGACCGGAAGCGCCGTCTTCAAAACCCGGACACGGACCGAATGGCGTTGCGCAGCATGGAAAAGCGAATCGGCTTTCTCCGACGCACCAAAACGCATGCCACCTGTGCCGCGACCTGGAGCGGTCGCGTTCTGCGGTGCATGGCTATGTGTAGTGTCGGCGGTCATATAGCGTTTGATACCTCAACGGCTTTCATGGAATTCGATAATTAAGCGCGGCTGTGTCGCGCTTTTCTATTTCAATTAGGTTTATTTGGGGTGAAATAGTCGGTCGCTCAATAGCTTTATTCCGCGCAAAATATCGCACCCGCCTCGCAAACGGCAAGCAGGAACGGGGTATGCTTTTGATAATTCAGCCCAATTAGCATTCCACCCAATTAAGTAGAATGCTAATCAACTCTTTGATACCACAAAAGGGGGACAAGTTACAGCCATGTACGGCACAGCGTTGGAGGCAACCTGACGACAAGCTTCAGAATCTTACACTGTTTCATTACAATATGTATTTCGAGCACTATCTTAGCCAGACCGGCTTTATCGAAGAGACTTGCCGCATGCCTTCATTCGAGGCAAAAGGTGACTCGTCGGGCGCGAGCTGCGCTAGCTAAACGAACGGATGGACGGGAATGGCTCAGGACGCCGAAGCAATCATCGAACGCAGGAAATTGCGCAGAAAGCTTACGGTCTGGCGCGCAGCCTTCCTGCTTCTGATCGCAGCTCTGATCGCTGCCTTCGCTTCATGCTCCTTGCGCGGCGCCAATTTCAACCAGCCGCATATCGCCAAGGTTCGCATCGAGGGCACGATCTTCGAGAACGAGGAATTGCTGAAGCGCCTCGAAAAGATCGCCAAGGACGACGCCGTCAAAGGTGTGATTTTGATTCTCGATTCGCCCGGAGGAACCACAGTGGGCGGCGAAGCGATTTTCGGTGCCGTGCGCAAGATTGCCGAGAAAAAGCCGGTCGTCACCCAGGTGGGTACACTTGCCGCCTCTGCCGGCTATATGATTGCCAGCGCATCCGACCATATCGTGGCGCGACAGACATCCATCGTCGGCTCAATCGGGGTTTTGTTTCAATATCCAGATGTCTCGAAGCTTCTCGATACGATCGGTGTAAAGGTCGAAACCATCAAATCCTCGCCACTCAAGGCGGAACCCAATTATTTCAGCCCGGCCAGCGAAGAGGCCAAGGGCATGATCCGCAACATGATTATGGATTCCTATGCATGGTTCGTGGACATTGTCGAAAAGCGTCGTTCGTTTACGCATGAACAGGCGCTCGCGCTCGCCAATGGTGCCGTTTTTACCGGGCGGCAGGCGCTGGATAAAAAATTGATCGACGGCTTGGGCGGCGAAGAGGAAGCTGTTGCCTGGCTTGCGAGCAAGGGGCTTTCCAAGGATTTGCCGCGCCTGGAATGGAAGCCGGTCAATAGCGAAACGGGTTTTTCGTTGCGCGATCTCATCATTCATGCCGGCGCTCGTCTCATCGGCGTACCGCAGGAAGCCAATGGCATATTGAAGGAAATCGCCAGGGAACGCATCTTTCTTGACGGACTTCTCTCGGTTTGGCACGTTGACGGTACGCCTGAAGCGAATTGACGCCAGCCGGGCAAACTTACACAATATCCGGTAAATACCGGATGAAACAAACAGAAGAACAGGGGTTTAAAGCCGTGATCAAATCGGAACTCGTTCAGATTATCGCCAGCCGTAATCCGCATCTCTTTCAACGCGATGTCGAAAACATCGTGGGCGCGGTATTCGACGAGATCACAAACGCCCTTGCCGAAGGCAATCGTGTTGAGTTGCGCGGCTTCGGCGCCTTTTCGGTGAAAAACCGCCCGGCACGCAGCGGCCGTAATCCGCGCACCGGCGAAACGGTGGACGTGGAAGAAAAATGGGTCCCCTTCTTCAAGACTGGCAAGGAGCTGCGCGACCGTCTCAACGGCGCAGTCTGATAGACACCATGGCGGCAAAACGCATCATCGCCATCATCGTTCTCGTGCCGCTCGCAGTGGTCCTGATTGCATTGTCTGTGGCCAATCGCGCATCGGTGCAATTCACGATCGATCCGTTCAATCCGGGCAATCCTGCTCTGTCCTATAATGCGCCACTGTTCTTGTGGCTGTTTGGCGCACTCCTTCTTGGCGTTGTTATCGGCTCTCTGGTGACGTGGCTCACGCAGGGCAAACATCGCCGTAAGGAACGGATGTACAAACAGGAAGCCGCGCGCCTGCTTGAACGCAGCACCGCCGCCGAAAGGCGCAATATACCGGTCGCGAACGTCTGAAAGCCCCACTATTCCCCAACCCGGAAGCAAAACTTCCGGGTTTTCAAGTCTTGAAAAGCCTTTTGTGCGCGATTGAACGTCGTTTTCCCCCTTCCACACGGCCCCTGTTTATCCTACCTAGACCTCAATCATGATGAGTGGAGTTTCGGGTGAAGACGCCAAAAGGAAAAGGCAAAAAGCCGTCGGGCGGCAAGCAGGAGCGCAGCTTCGAGCGCGCAAGACATGATGCGCCGCGCCCGGACAGCAAATTCGACAACAAATTTGAAGGTAAAAGCTCGTTTTTCAAAAAGCCGCGGCCACAATTCGCAAAGACGGCTCCCAAGCCCCTTGAGGATAAGCCTGTCACCTCGCTTCGCGAAATCAAGCTTTATGCCGGTGCGCGTCCAGGAGAAAGACTTCCGCTCATCCTCGAAACGGAACCGTCATCCGATTATGCGCTTCTCGATAGCGGCAACGGTTTGAAGCTTGAGCAATACGGCCCCTATCGCATCGTCCGCCCGGAAGGGCAGGCAATCTGGCTGCCAAGCCTGCCGCAAAAAGAGTGGGATCAGGCCGATGCCGTCTTCACCGGCAACACCGACGAGGAAGGCATGGGACGCTGGGCGTTTCCCAAAGTGCCGCTCGGCGAAACATGGCCCATGCAGCATGACGGCATTTCCTTTCATGGCCGTTTCACCTCGTTCCGCCATGTCGGCGTGTTCCCCGAGCAGGCAGCCCATTGGTCTTATATGGACGGACTTATCCGCGAGGGGGTAAAATCCGGACGCAGCGTGAAAGTGCTCAATCTTTTCGGCTATACGGGCCTCGCTTCGCTGGTGGCAGCGCGTGCGGGCGCCGAAGTGACCCATGTGGACGCCTCCAAGAAAGCCATTGTCTGGGCGCGTGAAAATCAGGAAATGGCCGGGCTTTCCGACAAGCCGATCCGCTGGATCTGCGAAGACGCAATGAAATTCGTGCAGCGCGAGGAGCGGCGCGGCAGCTTCTATGACATTATCCTGCTCGATCCGCCTGCCTATGGGCGTGGCCCGAGCGGTGAAGTCTGGCAGCTGTTCGAGCATCTGCCTGCCATGGTCGATACGTGCCGGTCGATCCTGACGCCAAAGCCGCTGGCCGTCATCCTGACTGCCTATTCGATCCGCGCCTCTTTCTTTGCCATTCACGAACTGATGCGCGACCGTTTCACCGGCCTTGGCGGCACGGTCGAATCGGGCGAACTTATTCTGCGCGAACAGGCAGCAGGACGCGCACTTTCCACTTCCATGTTCAGCCGCTGGGTAGCCAAATGAGCCGTAACGACGATTTTTCCAAAGGCGGCTCTCGTGCCGAATATTCCAAAGTGGGTCAGGTGAAGGAAGTCACCAGCCTCACCAACCCGATCGTGAAGGATCTGCGCTCGCTGGCACTGAAAAAATTCCGCGACCAGCAGGGCGTTTTTCTGGCCGAAGGGCTGAAACTCGTCATCGACGCGCTGGAGCAGGATTGGCGCATCAAGACACTGGTTTTTGCCAAGTCCGGCAAGGGCAACAAAATGGTAGAGCAGGTTGCCGCACGCACTTTTGCCAAGGGCGGACTGGTGCTGGAAGTGACCGAAAAGATCATGGCTGCCATCACCCGCCGCGACAATCCGCAAATGGTCGTCGGTGTTTTCGAGCAGCAATATCGCCCGCTTGCAAATCTGAAACCGAAGAACAATGACGTTTATATCGCGCTCGACCGCGTGCGCGACCCAGGCAATCTCGGAACCGTCATCCGTACCGCCGATGCGGTCGGCGCCAAGGGCGTTATTCTGATCGGCGATACCACCGATCCCTATTCGCTCGAAACCGTGCGCGCCACAATGGGCTCAGTCTTTTCCATGCCTCTCTACAAAGGGACGGAAGCCGATTTTCTTAACTGGCGCAAAGGCTTTTCCGGCCTTGTCGTCGGCACCCATCTCAAAGGCGCCGTCGACTATCGCACCATTCCCTATGCCAACAAGCCGGTCGTGCTGATGATGGGCAATGAACAGCAGGGCCTGCCGGACAGCCTTGCCGACACTTGCGACAAGCTTGCCCGCATTCCGCAGGCCGGTCGTGCAGATTCTCTCAATCTCGCAATTGCCACCGGCGTCATGCTCTACGAAATTCGTCGGGATGCACTCACGCTCGATGAAAGGGCTTCCGAATGAAGCGGCATGCGGTCTGGTCCTCACTTTTCGTCGTCATTCTTACCGTGTTGATCGACCAGGGTGTCAAACTTCTGGTGGAAACAAGAATGGGCTACGGCCAGCAGATCGACCTGCTGCCGTTCCTTGCCTTGTTTCGTACGCACAATGAGGGCATCGCCTTTTCCATGCTGGCCTGGCTGCATGATTGGGGACTGGTCGCAATCACCGCCGCAGTTATTATGTTCGTACTTTATCTGTGGTGGACCAACGCGCCGGACCGCATTTTTGCGCGCTATGGTTTTGCGCTCGTCGTCGGCGGCGCCATCGGCAATCTTATCGACCGCGTGATGCATGGTTATGTCGTGGATTATATTCTGTTCCACCTGCCGACTTGGTCATTCGCGGTTTTCAACCTCGCCGACACGTTCATTACAATCGGCGCAGGCCTCATAATTCTCGAAGAATTTCTCGGCTGGCGGCGCGAACGGGCTGCCCGCTAACCCACCGGGTTGAACAGTTTCTGCCTTTCGCATAATTTGATCTCTTAAAATTAAAAGCTTTTTGAAGAGGATAAGGTCCAGTCATCCGAATTGACACATTGGTGACATGCTTCTGTCATCGTCGCGTAGCACTGAATCTGTACTGCTTCGGTCGAACTGGACATCCTGTCCACGCAATCGACTGAACGAGGATTGGAATTGGTTAGCCCTTACTGAAATATCAGTGGGAAAGCCGTTCAGGAATACGTGAATAGAGAAATCAGGAGCCATCATCATGACAGTACTGCTTGGAATGGACCAGCAAATCATTGATGATACGGTCATGTCAGGCTTAGAAGCACAACAGGCGCTGTTCGCGTCCAACGGCGACCCTATTGTTCTGGGGCGCATCGGATCGCTGGAAGTACGGCTTGCAAACTCACGCGAGGCTATCGAGGCCGCGCAGGAACTGCGTTTCCGTGTCTTCTTCGACGAAATGGGTGCACGTCGGGAAAGCATCGAAGCCGTGGAACTTCGCGACGCCGACCGCTTCGACGCTATTTGCGATCATCTGCTCGTTTACGACACCGCCCTGCCCGTGCCGGAACACCAGCAGATTGTCGGCACCTATCGTCTGATGCGCAGCGATCAGGCGGAAAAAGCGCTCGGCTTCTACTCTGCCGACGAATATGACGTACAGCGTCTGGCCCTTTCGCGCCCGAACCTTCGCCTGCTTGAACTGGGACGCTCCTGCGTGAAGGCGGAATACCGCTCCAAGCGCACCGTCGAGCTTTTGTGGCAAGGGGCATGGGCTTATTGCCGCCGCCATTCCATCGATGTGATGTTCGGCTGCGCTTCGTTCCACGGCGCTGTGCCTGCAGCGCATGCGCTCGGCCTGTCGTTCCTGCATCATAACTGCCGTGCCACGGACGACTGGGACGTGCGCGCCTTGCCCAATCGTTATCAGGCCATGGACCTGATGCCGAAGGAAGCCATCAACAACAAGGTTGCATTGTTCTCGATGCCGCCTTTGGTGAAAGGCTATCTGCGTCTTGGCGCAATGATCGGTGACGGTGCAGTCATCGACGAGGCATTCGGCACGACCGATGTTTTCATCATTCTGCCCATCGAGCGTATATCCAGCCGCTACATCACCTATTACGGTGCTGAAGCGAACCGCTTTGTATAAGCAAAAAGGCGAAACAGATGTTTCGCCTTTTTAGTTTCACGCCCTGCCTGCCAGTTCCTTCAACTTGTAGATCAGATCCAGCGCTTCTCGCGGAGTCAGCTCATCGGGACTGATTGCAGAGACAGCCTTGGCCAGTTCACTATCTTTCGCCTGAACCTGCGGCTTCGGCTTTTCCTGCTGCAAGACAACCGAGAACAGCGGCAGATCATCGATCAGCTTGTCTGCCTTGCCGGAGGTTTCGCCGGCTTCCAGCTGATGCAACACATCGCGCGCACGATTGACGACCGCTTCCGGCAGACCGGCCAAACGCGCCACCTGCACGCCATAAGAACGATCGGCTGCCCCTTTTGCCACCTCGTGCAGGAAGACGACGTCATTGTCCCATTCCTTGACCCGCATGGTGACATTGGAAAGCCGATCCAGCTTTTCTGAAAGTGCCGTCATTTCATGGAAATGCGTGGCAAATAGCGCGCGGCAACGGTTCTTCTCATGCAGATATTCGACTGCCGCCCAGGCAATGGACAATCCGTCGAACGTCGCCGTACCGCGCCCGATCTCATCAAGGATCACCAGCGAGCGTTCGCCTGCCTGATTGAGGATCGCAGCCGTTTCCACCATTTCAACCATAAAGGTCGAGCGTCCGCGCGCCAGATCGTCGGAAGCGCCGACGCGGCTGAACAGCCGGTCCACGACACCTATCTGTGCAGAACCCGCAGGCACGAAGGAGCCCATCTGTGCCATGATCGCGATCAGCGCATTCTGGCGCAGAAAGGTCGACTTACCGCCCATGTTCGGACCGGTCAGAAGCCAGATCGCGCCATTGCCGCCGTCCATTTGCGGCGAGAGATCGCAATCATTGGCGACGAACGGATTGGCCGCTTGACGCCGGAGGGCCTGCTCTACGACCGGATGACGACCGGCAACAATGTTAAAGGACAGGCTGTTATCGACTTGCGGGCGGCAATAGCCCTGCTCTTCCGCCAGTACGGCAAGCGATGCCGAGACGTCGAAAACCGCCAGTGCCGATGCGGCGGCACGAATACTGTCGGCATGGGACACGGCCTCCGCCGTCAGTTCCTCGAACACGGCAAGCTCGATGGACAATGCGCGGTCGGCGGCATTGGCGATCTTGCTTTCCAGTTCCGCCAGTTCGGTCGTGGTAAAGCGCATGGCATTGGCCATGGTCTGGCGATGGATGAAGCGGCCCTTGGCTTCATCCGTATCCGTCATCGCCCCGGCATTGTTGGCCGTCACCTCAATGAAATAACCAAGCACATTGTTATGCTTGATCTTCAGCGATTTGATACCGGTTTCTTCGATATAATTGGCCTGCAGACCGGCGATCACCCGGCGTGACTGATCGCGCAGGGCCCGCATTTCATCGAGTTCGGCATTATATCCTGCCCGCACGAAACCGCCGTCGCGTTTCAAAAGCGGCAACTCGTCGGCCAAGGCCCGGTCGAGATGAGCAGTAAAGATGGCGGGCATGGCACTGACGGCATCGCGGGCAAGTGCCAGTTCGTCCGGAAGCAAAGCGCTTTCAAGCAAGTTCGCAATGGTGTGCGCAGCCTCGAAGCCTCGGGCAAGGCTGCCCAGATCACGCGGACCTCCACGCCCGACGGCAAGGCGCGAGAGTCCGCGCGGCATATCCGGCACACCCTTCAGTTCTGCACGCATGGCTTCGCAGAGCGACTGCTCGCTCAGGAACCAGGAAACGGAATCGAGCCGCAGCGCGATTTCTTTCGGATTGGTCAGCGGTGCAGTCAGGCGTTCGGCGAGAAGCCGCGCGCCGCCACCCGTCACCGTACGGTCAACTGCCTTCAGCAAACTGCCGTCGCGATTGCCCGACATGGTGCGCGCAAGTTCCAGACTGGCGCGCGTAGCAGGATCGATGAAAAGCGTGCCGCCCTCATGTTCGCGTTCGGGCCGCATCAAGGGCGGACGCTCGGAAATCTGCGTCTTTTCAATATAGGCGATTGCGCCGGAAATAGCGGAGAGTTCCGGGCGGCTGAACTGGCCGAAACCATCCAGTGTCGCGACGTTGAAATAGCGCTGGATGCGCGCCTCCGCCGCTGCACTGTCGAAAAGCGTTGCCGGCTGCGGCGTTACCGCCTTGCCGACGAGATCGAACACTGGACGCAGTTCCTCATCATGAAAAGCACTGTCGGCCACGACCAGTTCACGCGGGTCCACCCGCATCACATCGGCGAACAGCCGGTCCGGCGTGGTTTCCGCAACGCGAAAAGTTCCGGTCGAAATATCGATCCAGGCGAGAGCCAGCGCGCCATCGCCGCGTGTTCGCCCCATCGCCATCAGGAAATTGGCTTCGGATGGATCCAGCAGCTTTTCTTCGGTCAATGTGCCCGGTGTAACGAGACGGATCACATCGCGCTTCACCACCGATTTGGAGCCGCGCTTCTTCGCCTCTGCCGGGTCTTCCACCTGTTCGCAGACCGCGACGCGATAACCCTTGGCGATCAGCTTCTGCAGATAATCATCGGCAGCATGGACCGGCACGCCGCACATGGGAATATCCTCGCCCAGATGCTTGCCGCGCTTGGTGAGCGTGATGCCCAGCGCGGCGGAAGCCTCCACTGCGTCATCGAAGAACAGCTCGTAAAAATCGCCCATGCGATAGAAGAGCAGCGAATCGACATTCGCCGCCTTGATCTCAATATATTGTTCCATCATGGGCGTCAGGCGAACGGGCGCTGCCTCGGCGGCATTGTCTTCCGCTCCCGAGCTATGTTCGTTAGCCGTCGTTTCCATCTACAAACCTTCATTTATTGCTTAGCTGACAAGGCTAAAGTTATAAAATTTCGTATTCCATCGCTTTTGGATGAATATCTATTCCTCGAAGCACTGTTTACACGATGCGTGACTGGCGCTATCGAAGTTCTCCCGCAGATGAAACCGGAGGGAACATGCCAGCCTCGACGCCGAAGGGCAACACATCAGAACGCGCACCCACAGCCAGTGAGAAGGAAGCGCTCGACTTTCACGCGCAGGGCCGCCCGGGCAAGCTGGAGATCAACCCCACCAAGCCCATGACCACGCAGCGCGATCTGTCGCTCGCCTATTCTCCGGGCGTCGCCGTGCCGGTGAAGGCAATCGCCGAAGACGCCGCCCGCGCTTATGACTATACAGCCAAGGGCAATCTCGTCGCCGTTATCTCGAACGGCACCGCCATTCTCGGCCTTGGCAACCTTGGTGCGCTCGCATCCAAGCCGGTGATGGAAGGCAAGGCTGTGCTGTTCAAGCGCTTTGCCGATGTCGACTCCATCGATCTTGAAGTCGATACGACCGACATCGACGCTTTCATCAATGCGGTGCGTTATCTCGGACCGTCATTCGGCGGCATCAATCTGGAAGATATCAAGGCGCCGGACTGCTTCATCATCGAGAGCCGCCTGCGCGAAATGATGGACATTCCGGTCTTCCACGACGACCAGCACGGAACGGCCATCATCGCCGCTGCCGGCCTCATCAATGCGCTGCATCTGACCGGCCGCGACATGAAGACGACGAAGCTCGTCTGCAATGGCGCAGGTTCAGCAGGTATTGCCTGTATCGAACTCATCAAGGCGATGGGTTTTACCTCGGAAAACGTCATCCTGTGCGACACCAAGGGCGTCGTTTATCAGGGTCGTGAAGAGGGCATGAACCAGTGGAAATCCGCACATGCCGTGAAGACCGACAAGCGGTCGCTTGCAGATGCCATGAACGGCGCGGATGTCGTGTTCGGCCTTTCGGCCAAAGGCGCGCTCACGGAGGACATGGTGCGCTCCATGGCGCCGAATCCGATCATCTTCGCCATGGCCAATCCCGACCCGGAAGTCACACCTGAAGAGGTGGCGCGCATCCGTGATGACGCCATCGTTGCCACCGGTCGCTCGGATTATCCGAACCAGGTCAACAACGTTCTTGGCTTCCCTTATATCTTCCGCGGTGCACTCGACGTGCGCGCGACAACCATCAACGATGCGATGAAAATCGCCGCCGTCAACGCACTGGCTGAGCTTGCCCGCGAGGATGTGCCGGACGATGTGGTCGCGGCCTATCAGGGCAGCCGTCCGCGTTTCGGCCCGAACTATATCATTCCGGTGCCGTTCGATCCGCGCCTGCTTGCATCTGTCTCGGCGGCCGTCGCCAAGGCAGCGATGGATACCGGCGTGGCCGGGCGCGCCATTGCCGACATCGAAGGCTACAAGCGCGAATTGTCGGCGCGTCGCGATCCGATCGCTTCCACATTGCGCGGCATCTATGAACGTGTCCGCCGCCAGCCGAAGCGCATCGTCTTTGCCGAAGGCGAAGAAGAACAGGTGATGCGCGCCGCCGTTTCCTATGTCAATCAGGGTCTCGGCACCGCAATCCTGGTTGGCCGCGAGGAACGAGTGAAGGATACGGCGAAGGCTGCCGGTCTTGATCTCGACCGTCCGGGCATCGAAATCATCAATGCCCGCTTGTCGAGCCGCAATGCCGCCTATGCCGACTATCTCTACGAGAAACTGCAGCGCAAGGGCTATCTGACGCGCGATTGCCACCGTCTCATCAACAATGACCGCAATCATTTTGCGGCCTGCATGGTGGCGCTTGGCGATGCCGATGGCATGGTGACGGGCGTGACCCGTAATTATGCGACAGGCCTGGACGACGTGCGCCGTGTGATCGATTCCAAGCCTGGTCATCGCATGGTCGGTGTTTCCATCGCGCTTTGCCGTGGGCGTACGGTGTTCATCGCCGATACCGCCGTTCATGAAATGCCGACCGCAGCCGAGCTTGCCGATATCGCAGTTGAAGCTGCAGGCATGGCGCGCCGCATGGGCTATGTACCGCGTGTCGCGCTGACCGCCTTCTCGACTTTCGGCCATATGGGCGGTGAACGTTCTGCACGCATTCAGGAAGCCGTCCGCATTCTGGCGACGCGCCATGTCGATTTTGAATTCGACGGCGAAATGAGTGCCGATGTGGCGCTGAACCCGAAGCTGATGGAACAATATCCGTTCATCCGCCTGTCGGGCCCGGCCAATGTGATCGTCACGCCGGACAATCATTCCGCCTCGATTGCCGCCGACATGCTGCAGGAGCTCGGTGGCGCGACAATCATCGGCCCATTGCTCGTCGGCCTCGACAAGCCAGCGCAGATCGTCACCATCGGCGCGAAGGATTCCGATATCGTCAACATGGCGGCAATTACTGCCTATAACGCGACGAACTGATAAATCAGCAGATAGTGTTAGGCCGGGGAAACCCGGCCTTTGCTTTTGGATATTCATCATCCATAAAAGCGGCTATAGGATACGGACCATCGTCCACTATCATTTTCTCCGCAAACCGGATCTACATGCCGCATGAGCGCCCACGACCTTAAGCTGGAAGAGATTGTCAATCCCGAGACGCTGCGCCGCAAGCTCAACGAACTGGCGGACTCCACGGACGAAAGCTACACCAGTCTTACCGTGCGCAAAGTCGTGCTTCAGGCTCTGAAGGATGCTTTGGTGCGTGGCCGCGCCAATGCAGAAGGCATGTTGATGAAGGATGGCGGCGGCACGCTCTGCGCCAAACGCCTTTCCTTTCTTATGGACACGCTGATCGAGGCGCTGTTCGAATTCGCAACCACCAAAGCCTATCCGATGGTTAACCCGTCGAAGGCCGAGAACATGGCTATCGTCGCTGTCGGCGGTTACGGGCGCGGCGGACTGGCGCCGGGGTCGGATATCGATCTCCTGTTTCTGCTGCCTTACAAGCAGACTCCCTGGGGCGAGCAGGTGGTCGAGTACATGCTCTACATGCTGTGGGACATGGGGCTGAAAGTCGGCCATTCCACACGTAATATCGATGAATGCATTCGTCTGGCGCGCGAGGACATGACGATCCGCACGGCAATTCTCGATGCCCGGTTTCTCACCGGCAATCGCGATCTCTTCAAAACGCTTGTCACCCGCTTCAACGAGGAAATCGTCAAGGATACCGGCCCGGAATTCATTCAGGCCAAGCTTGCCGAACGCGACCAGCGCCACCGCAAGGCAGGAGAGACCCGCTATCTGGTTGAACCGAACGTCAAGGAAGGCAAGGGCGGCCAGCGCGACCTGCATACGCTGTTCTGGATCACCAAATATTTTTACCGTGTCAAAACGAAAGAAGAGCTGGTCAAGCTCGGCGTTCTGTCGCGAGCCGAGCTGAAGCTGTTCAACAAGGCGGAAGATTTTCTCTGGGCGGTACGGTGCCACATGCACTTCGCGACACTGAAGGCAGAAGAGCGCCTTTCCTTCGACATACAGCCGGAAATCGCAGAGCGCCTTGGCTATACGGCACATCCCGGCCAGAACTATGTTGAACGCTTCATGAAGCATTACTTTCTCGTGGCAAAGGATGTGGGCGATCTCACCCGCATCATCTGTGCTGCACTGGAAGAACAACAGGCCAAGCATGTGCCGGGCTTCAACCGCATCTTCCTCACTTTCTCGCGACGCAAGCGCAAGCTTTCCGCAGATGGCGATTTCGTTTCCGAAAATCATCGCATCAACATCGCGCGGCCGCAGGTTTTCAAGGAGGATCCGGTCAATATCATCCGGCTCTTCCATCTGGCCGACAAGCACGGGCTGGAATTTCACCCCGAAGCGATGCAGAGCCTTACCCGCTCACTGAAACTCATCAATTCCGATCTGCGTGAAAATCCCGAAGCCAACAGGCTTTTCCTCGAAATCCTGACTTCACCGCGCAATCCCGAACTCATTCTGCGCCGCATGAACGAATCCGGTGTGCTCGGAAAGTTCATTCCGGACTTCGGCAAGATCGTCGCTATGATGCAATTCAACATGTATCACCATTACACGGTGGACGAGCATCTGTTGCGCTGCATCGCGGTGCTGTCGGAAATCGAGCATGGCGAACTGGAAAACGAGCACCCGCTTTCAAATCATCTCATCACAACGATCAAGCGCGACCGCAATCTGCTTTATGTGGCCCTTCTTCTGCACGATATCGCCAAGGGTCGCCCGGAGGATCATTCGATTGCCGGAGCGCGCATTGCCCGCAGGCTTGGGCCGCGGTTCGGCCTTACCCCTGCCGAAACCGAAACCGTCGAATGGCTTGTGCGCGAACATCTGACCATGAGCATGGTGGCACAGTCGCGCGATCTTAATGATCGCAAGACCATCATCGATTTTGCAGACACAGTGCAGACCATGGAGCGGTTGAAGCTTCTCCTGATCCTGACCGTCTGCGACATCAAGGCGGTCGGTCCCGGCGTATGGAATGGCTGGAAGGGCCAGCTTCTGCGCACACTCTTCTACGAAACCGAACTGGTCCTGACCGGCGGCTTTTCGGAATTGTCGCGCGCCGACCGCGATCATCAGGCGCGAGAGGCACTTGCCGAACGGCTCTCCGATTGGCCGCAGGATAAGCGCGATGCCTATCTGGCGCTTCATTACACCAACTATTTCCTGACGGTCAGCCTGGAGGATCAGGTCCGGCACGCCCATTTCATTCGCGAAGCAGACCGTAACGGACGGGCGCTGGCCACCATGGCCAAGCCGCATACTTTCGAGGCCGTCACGGAAATTACCGTGCTGGCGCCCGATCATCCACGCCTGTTGTCGATCATCACCGGTGCCTGCGCAGCGGCTGGCGCCAACATCGTTGACGCGCAGATTTTCACCACCGGCGACGGACGCGCGCTCGATACCATTCTCATCAACCGCGAGTTCGACACCGACGATGACGAACGCCGCCGAGCGGAACGCGTCGGCAAGGTCATTGAGGATGTCCTGTCCGGCAAGGCCCATCTGCCTGACGTGCTGGCCAAACGTACCAAGCCGAAGAAAGCAGCTAAGGCTTTCAAGGTGGAGCCGCGTGTCGAGATCAACAACACGCTCTCCAACAAGTTTACCGTCATCGAAGTGGAAGGCCTGGACAGGCCCGGTCTGCTTTCAGAACTGACCGGCCTTATTTCCGATCTTTCGCTGGATATTGCATCGGCCCACATCACCACTTTCGGCGAGAAGGTGATCGACAGTTTTTACGTGACCGACCTCGTGGGTCACAAAATTTCAAACGCCACCCGCCAGGGTAATATCAAACGCAAACTGCTTGGTATTCTCGGCGGGGAAAATGGCAGCAAGACAAACGGTCGCTCGTCTCAGGCCGCAGCATAGGTTTTTCAGTCATATGAGTTTGGTCAAAAAGTTCGCCACGGTCGCGTCCGGAACGCTGATGAGCCGCATTTTTGGCTTCACGCGCGAGATGTTCATGGCGGCGGCGCTCGGCACCGGCCCGGTGGCCGACGCTTTCAATGCAGCTTTCCGCTTTCCGAACACATTCCGCAGGCTCTTTGCCGAAGGCGCGTTCAATTCAGCCTTCGTGCCACTCTTTGCCAAGGAAATCGAAAAGAACGGCATGGACGGTGCGCGCCGTTTTTCAGAAGAAGTGTTCGGCGTTCTCTTCACCGTGCTTCTGTTCCTGACCATCGTGATGGAACTTTCGATGCCCTTCATCGTGCGCACCGTCATCGCGCCAGGTTTCACCGACGATCCGGTGAAGTTCGACAATACGGTGCGTCTTGCCGTCATCATGTTTCCTTATCTGGCCTGCATGTCGCTGGCGGCGATGATGGGCGGGATGCTGAATTCGCTGCATCGCTATTTCGCTGCGGCAATCGCACCGGTCTTTCTCAACATCATCCTGATCGGGGTTCTCGCCGTGGCCTGGTGGCGCGGCTACGACGCACTTTCCGTTGGCTACGGCCTTTCCTGGGGCGTCATGGCCGCAGGGCTGGTCCAGCTTGCAATTGTCTGGCTTGCGGTGCGCAATGCAGGCATCAAGATCGGCTTCCGCCGCCCTCGCCTCACCCCCAATGTCAAACGGCTGCTGGTACTGGCACTGCCTGCCGCGATCACCGGCGGCATCACGCAGATTAACCTGCTGATCAACACGAATATCGCGTCGGGCATGGAAGGTGCAGTGTCATCGCTCGTTTATGCGGACCGCATTTATCAGTTGCCGCTCGGCGTCGTCGGCATTGCGGTCGCGACCGTGCTTCTGCCCGAACTGTCACGCGCGCTGCGCGGCGGCCATATGAGGGAAGCGTCAAACCTGCAAAACCGTTCGGTCGAGTTCACGCTATTCCTCACTCTTCCCGCCGCTGCTGCCCTTCTCGTCATGTCGGAACCCATCGTCCGGCTTTTGTTCGAACGCGGCAAATTCAGCCCGGACTCCACGCTCGTCGTTTCCAATATTCTGGCGATCTATGGCCTCGGCCTGCCTGCTTTCGTGCTGATCAAGGCGTTTATTCCCGGTTTCTTCGCACGCGAGGACACCCGCACGCCGATGATCTTCGCCGCCATTTCAGTGGCGGTGAACGTCTCGCTCGCCATCACGCTTTTCCCGCATTTCGGCCCGACCGGCATTGCTACGGCTGAAATCGTCGCCGGCTGGGTCAATGCCGTTCTTCTGTTCGCCATGCTCGTGAAGCGCGGCCATTGGGGACTGGATATTCCGCTGCTCACCCGTATTCCGCGCCTCCTCGTCGCTGCCGCGATCATGGCATTCGGAATCCATTATGCTATCGGCTATTTTGCCTATGAGCTTTCCTCAGCGGCACCGCTTGTCCTGCGGGCAGGGACCGTAACAGCAATTGTTGTTGCGGCAATGGTCGTCTATTTCGGTTTTGCCTTCGGACTTGGCGGCGCCAATACGGGAATGATCCGTCGCAACATCAAGCGCAGTACGACAAAGAAATCCCCTGAAAGCGAGCAATAATTCAAGCTTGAAAGGCGGCTGCGTCTCTGCGAAAAGACCAGCATTCAAAATCCCCGCTCTCCACCGGCGGGGCAATTTTCGTCACGCATTTCCGAACGCGAAACCGGTATCCACTTTCGCTGGAAATGCTCATTCAGGATAAAGCCATGAGCACGTTCAAACCGCTTGTTTTCTCCGGCGTCCAACCGACCGGAAATCTTCACCTCGGCAACTATCTGGGGGCGATCAAGCGGTGGGTCGAGGTTCAGGAGACGCAGGAATGCATCTATTGCGTCGTGGACATGCACGCGCTGACCATTTCGCCTGATCCGGTTGAGCTGATGCAGTCAACCCGCGAAGTCACCGCAGCTTTCCTTGCCGCTGGTATCGACCCCAAGAGGAGCATCGTCTTCAACCAGAGCCGCGTCATGCAACATGCCGAACTGGCGTGGGTGTTCAATTGCATCGCGCGCATCGGCTGGATGAGCCGCATGACCCAGTTCAAGGACAAGGCAGGCAAGGACCGTGAAAACGCTTCGCTCGGACTGTTCGCTTATCCAAGCCTAATGGCCGCCGACATCCTGCTTTACCGCGCCACCGCTGTCCCGGTTGGCGAGGACCAGAAGCAGCATCTGGAATTGACCCGCGATATCGCGCAAAAATTCAACAATGACTATTCCGACCGCATCGCATCGCTCGGTGTGGGTGTGGATATGCAGGTTGGCGACGAGCAGGTTTCCGGCTTCTTCCCGATGACCGAACCGATGATTTCCGGCCCCGCCATGCGGATCATGTCGCTGCGGGACGGCACCAAGAAGATGTCGAAGTCCGATCCGTCCGATCTGTCGCGTATCAATCTGATCGATGATGAAGAGACCATCACAAAGAAAATCCGCAAGGCAAAGACCGACTCGGATGGTCTGCCGACGGAGCTCGACGGTCTCACCGGTCGTCCAGAGGCGGATAATCTGGTTGGCATCTATGCAGCACTCTCCTCTCAGTCAAAGGAAGATGTGCTGAAAGAATTCGGCGGACGCCAGTTCTCTGAATTCAAGGCATCGCTTGCCGATCTGGCCGTAGCGAAGCTTTCGCCGATCACCCATGAGATGCGCCGACTGGTTGCCGATCCTGCTCATATCGACAGCGTTCTGCGCGACGGCGGCGAGCGGGCTGGCGTGATTGCGGAACAAACCATGCGTCATGTTCGCGATATCGTCGGCTGGTTGCAGAACTAAATTTCTCAATTATCAAACGGGCGGCAGTTTTTTCTGTCGCCCTTTCATTTCACGATCAAGTTTCGATCTGTTGGTCCCTGTCAAATGTCAGCTTGCAGACGATCAATCCCGATGGCAAATTGCGGCCATGGTATCAAAACGACTTAGCCGGGAAGCCGGCCACCGCCGCAAGTTTCTTGCCGTCATCGACGAAACACCCGAATGCGGGCGCGCCGTCGCCTATGCCGCGCGCCGAGCAAAAAATACGGGCGGCTCGCTCATCCTGCTTTTCGTAATCGATGATTCCGATTTCCAGCAAATTCTGGGCGTAGGCGAAATCATGCGCTCCGAAGCGCAAGATCGTGCGCGGGCAGCGCTTGAAAAATTCGCGGCAACCGTTCGTGCAGATCAGGGGATCGAACCGGAAATCAGCATCCGCGAAGGCGAAACCGCCGCAGAACTGATTTGTCTCATCGAGGAAGATCAGGACATCGCCATTCTTGTACTGGCCGCTGGTTCTGGCAAGGAAGGGCCCGGCCCTCTCGTGCAATCGCTGGCCGGTCGCTCGCAGTTCCCGATCCCGGTTACGGTCATTCCGGCAGGTATGAGCGACGATGACATTGATGCGGTGACCTAATCACCCTATATTGATGACAACTGATACGCGCGGGATCGGGACAGCACTTGCTTCCATATGGATCTGCGCTTACGAAAATCGTTCCAAAATCTGAAAGCGGGACAACTGGCATGTTCATCCAGACTGAAACCACGCCCAACCCGGCGACCCTGAAGTTTCTTCCCGGCAAGGTGGTTATGCCGGAGGGTACCGCAGATTTTCGCGACCCATCCACCGCTGGCAACACATCACCGCTCGCAGCCAAGCTCTTCTCGGTTCCGGGCGTGACCGGTGTATTCTTCGGCTACGACTTCATCACCGTCACCAAGGACGATGGCGAGTGGCAGCATCTGAAGCCCGCCATTCTCGGCACGATCATGGAACATTTCATGTCGGGCGCCCCTGCAATGGCTGGCAACAGCAATGCTGACGCTGCTGCTGCACATGGCGACGAAGAATTTTTCGATGAGGCCGATGCCGAAACCGTTGAAATCATCAAGGAACTGATCGAAACCCGCGTTCGTCCGGCAGTTGCGCAGGATGGTGGCGACATCACGTTTCGTGGTTTTGAAAACGGCACAGTGTTCCTGAACATGAAGGGCGCCTGCTCTGGCTGCCCGTCATCGACGGCGACCTTGAAGCATGGCATTCAGAATCTTCTGCGCCATTTCGTGCCGGAAGTGCAGCAGGTCGAGCAGATCTGATTGCCGTTTGACTGTAATGAAAAAGGCCGCTTCAAGCGGCCTTTTTCATATCCTTATTGCTTCACGATAACCTTGGCACCCTGTTCGGTGCGATCATAAAGATCCATGATATCCTGATTCATGAGGCGGATGCAGCCGGAAGACATTGCCTTGCCGATGGACCACCATTCCGGTGTTCCGTGCAGGCGATAACCCGTGTCGCCGCCCTTGTTGAACAGATAGAGCGCACGCGCGCCGAGCGGATTGCGCAAGCCGGGGTCCATGCCATTGCGATATTTGGCCAGTTCCGGCTGACGCTTTATCATGGCGGAAGGCGGCGTCCAGGTCGGCCATTCCCGCTTCATGGCAACGCGCGCCGTACCGGACCATTCGAAACCTTGACGGCCAACGCCAATGCCATAGCGCATGGCCTTGCCCTCAGGCATGATGAGATAAAGGAACTTTTCCCGCGTATCGACGATGATGGTGCCAGGCTTTTCATCCGTCGGATATTTGACGATCTGGCGGCGATATTGCGCCGCTATCTTTTCGCTTGGGATGGCCGGGACAACGTAACCGGCGTCAGTGACCGAAGAATAGGAAGCAGTATAGAAAGTACCGCCTACGGTCGAGCAGCCCGCCAGGGCGCCTGCCAGAAAAAGAGCCGACGTCAATTTTAGGACGCGAGAATTCATGCATTCCCCCAGATTGGTTCATTCCGTCAATGGGACCGCGATGGGCCGGAGATAGATGCGAATCGTTCGTTGTCGTTGAAGATGAGGCAGTATTGTTAACCAGACGTTAACCGTAAATTGAAAATTCCTTAATTAAGACATTTTTTGGCCATGTTTTGCCGTGTCGCTGCAGCTTTCACGCAACGCGCTCCAGTTTTCCGATTGTTTCGATCTGAATCCGCGCACAAAATGCGTCCATGCCAATCGTGATTCCCGATCAGACCCATCCCCTTTCCGATGGTCGCCAGTCAGAGAACGCCATGCTGGTGCGGCGCGGCGTGCAACGTCTTTTTCTGGAGATGGGGCTTGCCACGTTGCCTGAACTGCCGCTGGCATCGGGCAGGCGCGCAGACCTGATCGCAGTCAACCGAAAGGGTGAAATCTGGATCGTGGAGATCAAATCATCGATCGAGGACTGGAAGGCGGATCACAAATGGCCCGATTATCGCGCTTATTGCGACCGGCTGTTTTTCGCCACCCATCCGGCGGTGCCGCGCGAAATATTTCCGCAAGAATGCGGCTTCATCCTGTCAGACGGATATGGAGCGGAAATTCTGCGTGAGGCTCCAGAACATAAATTGCCGGGTGCAACGCGAAAGGCATTGATGTTACGCTTTGCGCGAGCGGGTGCCGCCCGCCTGACGATTGCCGAGCTTGCCGGTCTCGATGTACCAGAGACCGAAATAGATTGATTTAGTTCTCTAATTTAACGAGGCGCGCGTTTCGCCAGAATGCGCTGCAAGGTGCGGCGATGCATGTTGAGACGGCGTGCCGTCTCGGAAACATTACGCTCGCACATTTCATAGACGCGCTGGATATGTTCCCAGCGCACTCGATCTGCAGACATCGGATTTTCCGGCGGTGCAACCTTTTCGCCAGGACGGCGAGTCAATGCGGCAAAGACCTCATCGGCATCGGCAGGTTTCGACAGATAGTCGATAGCGCCGAGCTTGACGGCATTCACGGCGGTTGCGATATTGCCGTATCCGGTGAGAACGATGGCGCGCGTATCGGCACGGCGCGCGCGAATAGCTTCGATGATATCGAGACCGTTGCCATCGCCGAGCCGCATGTCCACAACCGCATAGGCCGGGGCGGCGGCCTTGGCGGCGGCGATGCCATCCTCAACCGATTCCGCAGTCGTCACCTGAAAACCCCGGCTCTCCATGGCGCGGGCAAGGCGCTGCAAGAAGGGCTTGTCGTCATCAACCAGAAGGAGGGTCGGATCGTTGCCTATGGCTTCGGTGTCTTCCTGCTTCAAGTCGTCCATCGGGTGCTTCCTGCCTGTATTTTTCTTTCCTTATTGATACCCCTGCGTCAAAAAGTCAAATAGCCATTGAATTGTTGAAGCAATTTCAGCATTCGTCCATTCGCAAGAATAGCGCAAATCTTTGTATTTTCAGGATATTTTGAAATGTGGACACAAGGATTTGATAGAAAATCATATTTTACCGGAACCAGGCCTCAGACGGACCAGTATTCTCGTGCGTCGTCGGAAAGCCCGGTCAGAAAATCATCCAGCTTCACTTCGTCGATATGTGCACGCAGTGCCTTGGCAACGTCGTAAATAGCTGAATCCGGTGCAAAATTGTGATCTTTGCGCAGAGATTGCACTTCACGGGTCAATGCCTGTCGGCTCAGAAATGGCTGTTTCGCTTCACCAATATCCCAGTTTGCTATAAAAACAGCACGAAGAACGGGTGGCAATATCGTGGCAAAGCGAATCGCTTGATCGACCTCTAACCGGTGGCGGAAGGTGAGCAGCACAGCCTCCACCATCGTATAGGCCTGATTGCGTGTGGCGAGCCCTGCCTCGTCCCGAGCCATGGAGAAACTTGTCGAATTCCTCTGTCGCTCTTTGGATCTCAAGCGGTATCGTCATATGGCATCCTTCTTTAGCCGGATATGAATGCGGAACGCGGCCAAACCACTTTTACCTCTGCGCCTTGCCCGGGATTGTTGCGATTACGGAAGGTGATATGCGCGCCTGAGCGTTCCAGCAAAGTCTTGGCGATGAACAGGCCGAGGCCGAGACCACCGCCGTTCCGTGTATTTTCGCGGCTCGTCATATAAGGCTCGCCGATACGGTCGAGGATTTCCGGCTTGAATCCTTCGCCGTCGTCCTGAATAGTCACACTCACATTGCCGTCCGTCCAGCCCCAGGTAACGTTGACCGTACCACGTGCGAAATCGACGGCATTTTCCACCAGATTGCCGAGGCCATACAGCAGGCCGGGATTACGTCGGGTGACAGGTTCCGGTTTCGGGCCTTCCGTCTTTTGCACGTCGATCGTGATACCGAAGTTGCGATGCGGAGCGATCACCTCTTCGATAAGCGAAGAGAGCGGCAGGCGCGACATATGTTCCTCGCCTTCCGAGGACAGGCTGGTCAGCCGCTGGAGAATTTCCCGGCAGCGCTGTGTCTGTGAATGAAGCAAGGCTATATCTTCGGCAAGGGCCGGATCGGTGGTGTGGGCGCGCTGCATTTCCTTCACCACCAATGCAATCGTTGCCAGTGGCGTACCCAGCTCGTGGGCCGCTGCTGCAGCCAGCCCATCCAGCGCCGACAGATGTTGCTCGCGCTGGAGAATAAGTTCCGCAGCGCTCAATGCATCGCCCAGCTGGCGCGCTTCCTCAGCGATGCGATAGGCATAAACGCCAGTGAATCCGAGTGCCGAAATAATGGCACACCAGATACCGATCACGAACAGGAATGGCAAGTTCAGCGTTTCACCCGGATACCAGGGCAACGGCTCGTGCCTGATGGTAAGCACTGAAGTACAGGCAACCACCAGCAAGGCGAGCACCAGCGTATGGCGGGCTGAAAGCGACGTCGCCGAGATGATGACTGGCACGATCATCAAAATGATGAAAGGGTTCTGCAGCCCGCCGGTGAGATAGAGAAGCCCCGCCAATTGCAGAATGTCGAACGCCAGAACCAGACTTGCCGCCGCCGGATTGAGCCGATGATTGGTCGGAAAACGGAAAGCCAGATAAAGATTGAGCCATGCCGAACAGGCGATCAGTGCAAAACAGATGCCAACAGCAAAAGGAAACTGCAGATAGAGCGCCACGAACATGACTGCGGCCGTCTGCCCGGCAATGGCCAGCCAGCGCACACGTATCAACGTGGTCAGGCGCGGACGGCGCGAAAGATTGGAAGCGCGATTCTCGAATTCTGCGTGCATGGGGTCCCTCGTCAGGGCCTCTTATGAGGCAAGCCCGGACCAGAAAGCAAGTGAAACTGCGTTATCCCGTCGCAGGCTGAATTCAGGTCCCGCGTGGTTTGGCACGGCGCGTGGCTTGCGCATTGGCCGGGTCTTCCGGCCAGACATGTTTCGGGTAGCGTCCGCGCATGTCGGAACGCACATCGGCCCATGATCCCTTCCAGAAGCCGGGAAGATCGCGGGTGATCTGGATCGGACGATGTGCCGGAGAAAGAAGCTCCAGCAAGAGCGGCACCTTGCCGTTGGCGATGGCCGGATGCACAGCGAGGCCGAACAGTTCCTGCACACGGACCGCAATCACCGGCTCTTCGGCATCATAGCGGATTGGAATATTCGATCCGGTCGGCACTTCGAAATGGGTCGGCGCAAGCTGGTCGACACTGCGCTGAAGGTCGAAGGGGACGAGGCTCATAAGACCGTTTTTCAATACGTGTCCCGGAATGCGGTCGAGCTGGGCTTCGCCCGTCAGGAAAGGCAGAAGCCAATCGTCTAATGCTTCGACGAGATGATCATCATCCATAGACGGCCATGGGTCTCCAAGGCCGCGATAAAGCCAGCCCAGACGGCGACGCAGGATTTCGGTCTCTTTGCCCCAAGGCAGGATTTGCAAACCATGTTCACGCACGGCGGTAATCACGCCTTCGTCGGCAGTACTTCCCGAAGGAGTGGCGAGCGGCTTTTCCGACAGAGCAATCGCACCAATGCGCACAGCTTCGCGAGCGCGCAAGGCGTTCTTTTCCGGATCATAGACCACCTGTCTGCCGCTTTCGATACGATCCTCGAGGGCAATGCGAATTTCGGGTTCGCTGACTTCTGCAGCAGAAAGAACATGCGCTCGGCCTGCTTTGCCCGACATATCCGCAACCACAAGCCATGACGCCCGGCTAAGACTGATGGCGGGATCGATTTCGCCACCACGCCCATTGGCGAGCAGAAACTGCCCGGTCTGGCCGCGTGCTTTGGCGATGCGGTCAGGATAGGCGTCAATCAACATTCGGCCAACACTTGAGCCTGCCGCTTCGCCCTTGTTCGGGGCATTTGCTGCAAGCCGCCTTGCCAGCCCTTTTGCACGCTGCGCACGATCGGAACGGTCATTGCGGAATCGCGACATGCGGGTGTCGAGGTCGGTTTCATTGCCGCCGAGGCCACGTTCGGTCAGCAACACCGCGAGTTCGGACGCCTTCTGTGCCTCACCGCGTTTGCCAGCTTCTGCCACCATATGCGCCAGACGTGCAGGCAGGGCCAGAGAGCGCATGGCCTCGCCGTCCGGCGTCAGTCGTCCCGCTTCATCCAGTGCGCCAAGCCGCATAAGCAGAGCTTTTGCTTCCTTTAGCGCTGGCTTGGGCGGAACATCGAGAAAGCTGAGCGTCGCCGGATCGGTCACACCCCATGCAGCAGCATCAAGCACGAGACCGGACAAGTCGGCTTCCAGAATTTCCGGCGGTGAGAAAGCGGGAAGCGACGCCGTTTGACCCTGATGCCAGAGCCGGATCGCAACACCGGGCTCGGTTCGCCCGGCACGACCAGCCCGCTGATCGGCACTTGCGCGAGATGTCCTCACAGTTTCAAGCCGGGTGAGGCCGGTTGCCGGTTCATATTTCGGCTGGCGCGCAAGCCCGCTATCGATCACCACACGGACGCCATCAATCGTGATGGAGGTTTCGGCAATTGACGTGGCCAGCACCACCTTGCGATGGCCTGTCGGTGCAGGCTTGATTGCTGCATCCTGATCACGGCCTTCCATCGCCCCGTAAAGCGGGGCCAGAATGATATTGGCAGGGAGAAGTTTTTCCAGAATGCCTGCCGTGCGCTCAATCTCGCCCTGCCCCGGCAGAAAAGCCAGAATGCTGCCGGTCTCGTCGGCCAATGCATCACGGATCGCACGCACCATCACGTCTTCGATCCGTTCATCTGCCTTACGGTCGCGATAACGGATATCGACGGGATAAGCGCGGCCTTCACTTTCGATCACCGGCGCATCGCCGAGAAGCGACGCAACACGGGCGCCATCAAGCGTCGCAGACATCACGAGTATTTTGAGGTCGTCGCGCAATGCCTCCTGCACATCCAGCGCCAGCGCCAGCCCAAAATCCGCATCGAGGCTGCGTTCGTGGAATTCGTCGAAGAGAACCGCTGCAACACCCTTCAGGTCAGGATCGTCCAGGATCATGCGTGCAAAAACGCCCTCGGTGACAACGAGGATTCTGGTTTTGCCCGATACCTTGCTTTCAAGGCGCATCCGGTAACCGACCGTTTGCCCAAGTTCCTCGCCCAGAAGCTGCGCCATACGACGGGCGGCTGCGCGTGCCGCCAGACGTCGCGGTTCAAGTAACACGATCATGCCATCCTTGCGCCAATCCGCGTTCAGCATATGAATGGGCACCAGTGTCGTCTTGCCCGCACCGGGCGGCGCGACAAGGACTGCGCTCGCATGATGCACCAATGCCTCCTCCAGCTGAGGCAGAATTCGTGTCACAGGAAGATCAGGCAGGCTCGTCAAAATAATTTCCGTTAGATAAGGCTTCCGCTTTCGTGCTTATCACACAGGGAACGCACATGATCCATATTCGAAAATCGAACAAGGCCGATGCGCCCGCGTTGACCAAAATCTGGCGCGCCAGCGTTCTCGCCACGCATGATTTCCTGAGCCGCGATGATTTTCTGGAAATCGAAAAGCTGGTGGCCGAGCAATATCTGCCGAATGTCGAAGTCTGGCTTATTGAAGACGCTGGCAAGCCGGTCGGCTTCATGGGCATGAGTGAGTGTCATATCGACAGCCTGTTCATCGCGCCCGACCAGCGCGGCAAAGGCATTGGCAAGCAGATGATAGCGTATGCAAAAACGCTCGGCAGTCCGCTGACAGTCGATGTGAACGAGCAGAACCTGCAGGGTATCGGCTTCTACCGGCATATGGGGTTTGTCGAAACCGGACGCTCGGAGACAGATGACCAGGGACGCCCCTACCCCCTGCTTCATCTACGGCTGGCAGCCAACAATTGACATACTCCCCCATAGTATATAGTTTTAACGGAAATCGGGAGTTTCCATGCCGCATTCACCGGAAGACAAGAAGCGCGCCATGACGCGCCTGCGCCGCATTCGCGGACAGGCCGAAGCACTGGAGCGCGCGGTGGAAGCCGGCACGGAATGCGCGGCATTGCTGCAGCAGATCGCGGCACTGCGGGGTGCTGCCAACGGATTGATGGCGGAGGTGCTGGAAAGTCATTTCCGCGAGACATTTGCACAGGAAACCAAAGCTGATCCCGATACGCAAATCGACGAAATCATGCGGATTCTACGCACCTACCTCAAATGAGTGCGTTGCTCTAAGATAGACTGAAAGGGAGAAACATCGTCATGAAATCACGCGCAGCCGTTGCGTGGGAGGCAAAAAAGCCGCTCACCATCGAAACAGTCGAGATTGGCGGTCCACGGGCTGGCGAAGTGCTGGTCGAAATCATGGCGACAGGCGTTTGCCATACAGATGCGTACACCCTTTCCGGTCTCGATTCCGAGGGCAAGTTCCCGGCGATCCTCGGCCATGAAGGCGCGGGCATCGTGCGCGAAGTGGGCGCGGGCGTTACCTCGGTCAAGCCCGGCGACCATGTCATTCCGCTCTACACGCCGGAATGCCGCCAGTGCAAAACCTGCCTGTCGCAGCGCTCGAACCTCTGCACCTCTATCCGCGCGACCCAAGGTCAGGGCCTGATGCCGGACAAGACCACACGCTTTTCCTGCGATGGCGGCGAAGTGTTCCACTATATGGGCTGCTCGACCTTTTCAAACTTCACCGTTCTGCCAGAAATCGCGGTTGCCAAGGTGCGCGAAGACGCGCCTTTCGACAAGATCTGCTATATCGGCTGTGGCGTAACGACCGGCATTGGTGCCGTGATTTACACGGCAAAGGTTCGCCCGGGTTCCAATGTCGTTGTATTCGGCCTCGGCGGCATCGGTCTCAATGTCATTCAAGGTGCCCGCATGGTCGGCGCGGACAAGATCATCGGCGTGGATATCAATCCGGCCAAGGTCGAAATGGCGAAGAAATTCGGCATGACCGACTTCATCAATCCGCGCGAGATCGGCAATGACAAGGTGGTGCAGGCCATTCAGGATTTGACCGATGGCGGGGCGGACTATTCTTTCGACGCCACCGGCAATACCGATGTCATGCGTCAGGCACTGGAATGCTGCCATCGCGGCTGGGGTGAATCGATCATCATCGGCGTTGCGGAAGCAGGCAAAGAAATCGCCACCCGCCCGTTCCAACTGGTCACTGGACGCGTCTGGAAAGGCACTGCATTCGGCGGCGCGCGCGGGCGCACCGACGTCCCGAAAATCGTTGACTGGTATATGGAAGGCAAGATCAACATCGACGATCTTATCACCCACACCATGCCGCTTGATGAAATCAACACTGCCTTCGATCTCATGCATGAAGGCAAGTCCATCCGTTCGGTGATTGTCTACTGATGGGTAAAAAGCTTCTCGTTTCCCATTGGGACCAAATCGACAATCTGACCCCGCGCGCACTTTATGCGATGCTGAAGCTGCGCGTAGATGTCTTCGTGGTCGAGCAAAAATGTCCCTATCCGGAAATCGACGGCAAGGACTTCGAGGCATTTCATTTGCGCATTCTCGATGGCGAGGAACTTGCGGCATCGCTGCGGGTTCTGCCGCCGGAACAGGCTGGCAAGCCGGTGAAAATCGGGCGCGTTGTCGTGGCGCCGGATTATCGCGGTTACAAGCTCGGCCAGCGCCTGATGAAAGAGGCCATCGAATTCGCTCATGGCCGTTTTCCGGGTATCGCTATCGAGCTTGGCGGACAGAGCCATTTGCAGAAATTCTATGGCTCGTTCGGCTTCGTGGCGATTTCTGACGAATATCTCGAAGACGGCATTCCACACGTCGATATGCGATTGGAACCAAGGGAAACGGTTGCCTGATGTTTCTGCTGCGTCGCCATATGTCGTTCTATCTTGGCGCTCTTGGTGGCGTAGCAACATTCATCATTGCCTGGCTTTTCAAAAGCCCTCTTGCCCCGGTTATCGGCGCAAACTGCTTCTTCGTGCTCTATCTGGGGCTGGCGGCGTCTGCCCTGCCAAAGCTCACGGCCAGTTTTTTGAAAAAGCACGCTGCAAGTGCTGACGAACCTGTCTGGATCATCTTTCTGGTAACTTTTGCGACCGTTCTCGTCGCGATCGTCTCGCTGTTCATTCTCATCAACGGCGAGAAAAAAGCCGATACATTCTCACTTGTGATGACACTCGCTTCCGTGCCTCTCGGCTGGTTCACCATTCATATGATGACGGCGATCCATTACGCGCATGTCTATTGGCAGCCGGGTGAACCGGCTGGCGACGATACCAGCCATGCCAGCCATTATCGTGGCGGCTTTGAATTCCCCGGCACACAAGAACCATCCGGCTGGGATTTTGCCTATTTCGCCTATGTCATCGGCATGACGGCGCAAACCTCCGATACGAGCGTGACGACACCTGCCATGCGCAAGGTCACGCTGCTGCACAGCATCGTCTCCTTCTTCTTCAACACCGTGCTGGTCGCCGCTTCTGTCAATGTTGCGGTGGCGCTCGGAAGCTGAACAAAACTGAGGTTCTTTCATGGAAACGATTTCGACTGCAAAGTGCTTTGATGGAACGCAAGGCGTCTATCGCCACAAAAGCGAGACGAACCAGTGCGACATGACCTTTGCCGTCTTCCTGCCACCGCAGGCTAAGGATGGGCCGGTGCCCGTATTATGGTATCTGTCCGGCCTCACTTGCACGCATCAGAACGTGATGGACAAGGGTGAATATCGGCAAATGGCCGCAGAATTAGGAATTGCCGTCATTTGCCCTGATACGAGCCCACGAGGCGATGACATTCCGGACGAGTCCGACAACTGGCAATTCGGCAAGGGCGCCGGTTTCTATGTTGATGCAACACAGGAGCCTTTCGCCAGAAACTACCAGATGTACAGCTACATCACGCAAGAGCTGACCGATCTGGTGGGGCGCGAATTTCCACTCGATATGTCGCGGCAGGCGATCACTGGCCATTCCATGGGCGGACATGGCGCGCTGACAATTGCGCTCAAGAACCCGGACCGTTTCAAATCAGCATCCGCCTTTGCACCCATCGTCCAGCCTTCGACAGCAGACTGGTCCAGACCAGCGCTCGAAAAATATCTCGGACCGGAAGAACGGGCTTGGCGCGCCTATGACGCCACGCTTTTGATCGAGGACGGCTACCGCTTTTCAGAGTTTCTGGTCGACCAAGGCACCGCAGACGGCTTTCTCGATGACGGCTTGCGTCCGTGGCTTCTGGAAGAAGCCTGCAAGAAAGCTGGCATCCCCCTCACGCTCAATATGCGCGAGGGCTATGACCACTCCTATTTCTTCATATCGACCTTCATGGACGACCATTTGAAATGGCATGCAGACCGGTTGAAGCGCTAATCAACGCTTCAAAACCTTCATCGGCAGACCGCCTTGCGGCTGGGTGGTGAGCTTCTGCACCGGCCACGGCTTCGTCGTTTCCAGCACCTCGAAACGACGGCCATCCAACAAGATCGCCAGTGCAATGACCGCTTCCTGCAAGGCGAAGCTTGCACCGATGCAGACCCGTGGGCCTGCACCAAAGGGCAAATATTGAAAGCGGTCGAGCTTGTCCCGGTTTCCCGGCCAGAAGCGTTCAGGCATGAAAGCGTCCGGCTGGTCCCAGTAGAGCCTATGGCGATGAATGACCCACGGCATGACCAGCACGGTCGCGCCCTTCGGGATTTTCAGATCGTCATACGCATCGTCGGTCGCCGCCTCACGATTGATCGACGGTGCGGGCGGATAAAGCCGCATGGCCTCCTCGAAGGCCGCACGTGTGAAAGGCAGCGATGCCAGCCATTCCTGCGGCGACAGATCGCGACCGTCCTTTGCGAAAAAGCCGTCAACTTCCGCTTCAATACGTTCGCGCTCTTGCGGTGCCTTCGCGAGCAGATAGAGCGTCCAGCCAAGCGCGCGGGCGGTCGTCTCGTGGCCGGCACCAATGAACGTAATGATGTTGTCCTCAATCTCGGAACGGCTCAGGCCGTCCGGTCCTTCGGCGCGCAAAAGCAAAGTGAGGAAATCGCTTGGAACGTCCTCGCCCTTGTCCATGCGCGTTTTACGCAGCGCGATGGTGTCGGAGACCAGCTCACGGAAAAATCCGAGCGACTGCTGCCCACGCAGGCGCGTCAAGCGCGGCAGCCAGTCGGGTAGCCCCAAGAGGTCGAACGGATCGACCCGTCCCATAGTCTCGAACAGCTTGTCGATCTGGTGTGCGAAATCGTTGGGATCTCCTGCGATCTCGCCCGAGAACAGCGTCTCCGCCAGAATATCATAGGTCAGGAGCGTCATGTCATGGGCGACATCGGTAATCGTCCCGGAAGTCTTGTATCGCTCGGCGAACTGGCGGGACCGATCGCGCATGGTTTCGGCAAAGCCGCCGATATGGCGCGGGGTAAAAACCGGCGCCATGGCTTTGCGCGAGCGCTTCCACACCTGACCCTCGGCGGTCAGCAGACCGTCGCGCAACAAGGGGCGCAGCACACGCTGGCGAATGGCGGACATGGGATAATTGGCGGCATTGTCGACCAGTACATGGCGGATCAGCCCCGGATCGTTGGCGATGATGGTTTTCATGCCGAACCAGCTGACGGAAATCCACCGCTCGTTATAGGACGGCTCGCCCCACAGCTCGAGCGGGTTTTTGTAAACGACCCGCATCATCTCGAAACGCCCCACCGGCTTTTCGCGCGGGCGCGGCGCCGGCGGCACGAATGGACCCGGTCTTTCGCTCATGACGTTCGCAATTTCCATCAAGCGTTCCTTTCGTCATAAAACAGGTCGAGAACGCCCCCGTCAAACCGGATATAAGCGCCAATTATGGCAGTTCCAAAAGCCATTCAGCGCCCGGATCGCCCTCATACGTACAGACTGCCGGAATCCCCGGTAAATTTACCGCCAGAATTTGGAAAAAAAGCCGTTAGCACCTATATTAAAGCCATGTTTGTCGCGTGATTCGACATATCTTTGAAGCTGCATTCGCAGCGCGTTTTTCGAAAGATTTTCATGAGCGAGATGCCCGAGATGAATTCCGAAGCCCCCGCCGAGTATGGCGCGGATTCCATTCGTGTCCTGAAAGGTCTGGATGCTGTTCGCAAGCGCCCCGGCATGTATATCGGTGACACGGATGACGGCTCCGGCCTGCATCATATGGTCTACGAGGTCGTGGACAATGCGATCGACGAAGCGCTGGCAGGACATGCCACGCTTGTCACCGTCGCCCTCAATCCGGACGGATCCTGTACCGTGACCGATAACGGTCGCGGCATCCCGACCGACATCCATAAGGAAGAAGGCGTTTCGGCGGCCGAAGTCATCATGACCCAGCTTCACGCTGGCGGTAAGTTCGACCAGAATTCCTACAAGGTGTCCGGTGGTCTGCACGGCGTCGGCGTATCGGTGGTGAACGCGCTGTCGATCTGGCTGAAACTGAAGATTCGCCGCGCTGGTAAAATCCATGAGATGCGCTTTACCCATGGCGTGGCCGATGCTCCGCTCGTGGTAACCGGCGATGCCGGTGCAGAGACAGGCACGGAAGTAAGCTTCCTGCCATCGCCCGAAACCTTCAGCATGGTCGAATTCGATTTCGACACACTGGAGCGCCGCCTGCGCGAACTCGCCTTCCTCAATTCCGGTGTACGCATCAAGCTCACCGACCGCCGCCATGCGGATGTGGTTGAGCATGAGCTGCACTATGACGGCGGGCTTGTGGAGTTTGTAAAATATATCGACCAGAGCAAGAAATCGCTTCTGGAAGAGCCGATCTATATCCGCAGTGAAAAAGACGGCATGACGGTTGAGGTCGCCATGTGGTGGAACGATTCCTACCACGAGAAAGTGCTGTGCTTCACCAACAACATCCCGCAGCGCGATGGCGGCACGCATCTGGCCGGTTTCCGCGGCGCGCTGACGCGTCAGGTGACAGGCTATGCCGATGCTTCGGGCATGACCAAGAAGGAAAAGGTGACGCTTACCGGCGATGACTGCCGCGAAGGCCTGACCGCCGTTCTTTCGGTCAAGGTTCCCGATCCGAAATTCTCATCGCAGACCAAGGACAAGCTGGTTTCCTCGGAAGTTCGCCCGGTTGTGGAAAGCCTCGTCAACGAAGCGCTTTCGACATGGCTTGAAGAACATCCGGCGGGCGGCAAGATCGTGGTCGAAAAGGTTATTCAGGCAGCAGCGGCACGTGAAGCGGCCCGCAAGGCACGCGACATCACCCGCAAGAGCAATCTGGGCGTGACGTCCCTGCCCGGCAAGCTTGCCGACTGTCAGGAACGCGACCCGGCGAAATCTGAAATCTTCATCGTCGAGGGCGACTCCGCAGGCGGTTCCGCCAAGAGTGGACGCTCGCGCCAGAACCAGGCGATTTTGCCGCTACGCGGCAAGATTCTCAATGTGGAACGCGTTCGTTTCGACCGCATGATCTCTTCCGATCAGGTCGGCACGCTGATTACCGCGCTCGGCACATCGATCGGCAAGGATGAAACGCACGGCTTCAACCCGGACAAGCTGCGCTACCATAAGATCATCATCATGACCGATGCTGACGTCGACGGCGCGCATATCCGTACATTGCTGCTGACGTTCTTCTTCCGCCAGATGCCGGAACTGATCGAGCGCGGCCATATCTATATCGCGCAGCCGCCGCTCTATAAGGTGTCGCGCGGCAAATCCTCGCAATACATCAAGAACGAAGCCGCCTTCGAAGACTTCCTCATCGAAACGGGTCTTGAAGAAGCCACATTGGAAATGGCAAGCGGTGAAGTTCGCGCCGGGCCGGACCTGCGTTCAGTGGTGGAGGATGCACGCACCATGCGTCAGCTTCTGGCCGGTCTTCACACGCGCTATGATCGTCGCGTGGTGGAACAAGCAGCCATTGCCGGGCTGCTGAACCCGGATGCCTCGAAAGACAATGAGACCGCACAGCGTTCCGCCGATATTGTTGCAAAGCGTCTCGACATGATCTCGGAAGAAACCGAGCGTGGCTGGGAAGCCCATGTAACGGAAGATGGCGGCTATCGCTTCGAGCGCATGGTGCGCGGCGTGAAGGATGTTGCCATTCTCGATATGGCGCTGCTCGGTTCTGCCGACGCCCGCCAGATCGATCGCGTGGCTGCACGCCTGTCGGAAGTCTTTGCCGAGCCGCCGGTGCTGCGTCGCAAGGACAAGGTGGAGACGCTTTCCGGCCCGATGGCTTTGCTCGATGCGATCTTTGCGACGGGCCGCAAGGGCCTGACCCTGCAGCGTTATAAAGGCCTGGGCGAAATGAACGCCGAACAGCTTTGGGAAACCACGCTCGATCCGAATGTGCGTTCGCTGCTGCAGGTCAAGGTGACGGATGCGACCGACGCCGATTCACTCTTCACGCGCCTCATGGGCGACGAGGTGGAACCGCGCCGCGAATTCATCCAGGAAAACGCGCTGAGCGTTGCCAATCTGGACGTTTGATAAAGAAAGCCCCGGACACCCGGGGCTTTCTCTTGAAAACTACGCGTTATGTCTTTTCATGTTGCAGAGCACTGTTGCACCTCATGTAAAATGGGGAGTTTTGTGACCGTGCTTGTAGTTATAACCTGGGAAACTGTTGTGACCTTTCCAGGATTTGAGCGATATGTTTTTGAAGTTATTATTTATGCTGTGCGCAACATTTCTTTCCATCGGACACGCAAACGCAGAAGATATCAAAGGGGTTGGTGTAAAGAAGCTTGATGTAATTGACCCGGTTGGGCAGCGTCCAATGGATGCGGTCGCGTTCTTTCCCAGTTCTGGACAAACGGAAGAAACCTCAATCGGTCCCTATAAAATTGCTGCGTCCAAATCGGCAGCAATCGAGGGAAATCGTTATCCTTTAATTTTGATATCGCATGGCAGCGCGGGCAGCATGTGGAGCCACCACGACCTCGCATCCACTCTTGCCCGCAAGGGCAATATCGTTATCAGTGTTACTCACCCGGGCGATAATTTTCGGGATACGAGCCAAGTCGGCGCTGTCAGTAACATTTATGGCAGACCCGCGCAAATAACGGCAATTCTGAACGCCGCACTCCAAGATTCGATACTCGCTCCACATATGAATTCGCAACGAATTGGTTTCGTTGGATTTTCTGCAGGGGGCACCACAGGCCTCATCCTAGCGGGAGCAAAACCGACTTTTTCTCGCTTCGAGAGTTATTGTACCCAGCGCCCTGATGACCGGCACGTGTGCGAAGCACAGGGGAAAATCAGAAACGACCGGCCTGAGCTTGCACCTTCGGCTGATCCACGCATTCGGTCTCTGGTTTTGCTTGCGCCTTTCAGCGTCATATTCCCGCCGGAGGAATTGAAGCGAATAAATGTTCCAGCGCTTATATTCGTTGGAAGCGAGGACAAAGAATTGTCACCTTCCGACAACGCAATTGCTCTTGCCCATGAGTTGGCCACCAAAACAACACTGGAGGTGATTCCGAACGCAGGGCATTTCACATTCCTTGCGCCTTGCTTGCCGCAATTGGTTCGATCCGCCCCAGAACTGTGCATCGATAATGCAAAGATCAATCGCAGCGCGCTTCACCAGAAGATCAATGCGGAAATAGCAAGTTTCTTCAACCGAACGCTTGGTGCACTTTGAGTCGTCGTGCGCATAATTCAGGCAGAGCGTTTCCGATTGGGAAACGCTCTGCCTGAGCAATCATTCGCCGCGGCGCTTCTTACTGTAACCGCCGCCTTCGGGCTTTTTACCACCCTTCTTGAAGCCGTCTTTCTTGAAGTCGTCTCCACGGGAGAAATCACGCGGCTTGTCCCACTTGTCGCCTTTCGAGCGGTCGCCTTTATAGCCATCGCTCTTGTAGCCGTCGCGGAAGCCGCCTTCCTTGAACTTGTCGCCGCGCGGTTTAAAACCGCCCTTGCCGTCACGCGGGGCAGCATCGCCGCCTGCACCTGCAACGGCAGTGCGGATCACGAGACCCTTTTCGCCGGTTCCACGTTCTTCGACCGAACGGCGAAACTCATCAGCTTTGGACGCTGTGATTTCGAAGCGGGTTTCATTGTCGAAAATCTTGATCGACCCGACATCGCGCTTGGACACATCGCCCGCCTTGCAGATGAGCGGAAGCAGCCACTTCGGATCAGCACGATGCTTGCGACCGGCAGAAACCGAGAACCAAACGCCGTCAAAATGTGCGTTACGGTCGAAACGCTCGCCCGGTTCGCCACGCTCACGGCGCTCGCCGCGTTCGAAGCGGTCGCCGCGCTCAAACCGGTCACTACGCTCGCGTGGTTTCTTACCACCAACTGGATGCACCGGTGCATCGGACACTTCTTCTGCGGCCGGGTAGGAAGCGACTTCGCGGTTGAGGAAGGCGCTAGCGATCTGTTCCGGCGTGTAACGCTCAGTCAGCGCCTTCAGGAGATCCTGATATTCTTCTTCAACCGGCTGGTTGAAGACTTCCGCATTCAAAATGCGCTCATTGGTCTTGGCTTGAACAGCAGCAATGCTTGGTGCCGGAACCGTCTGCGCATCGAGCTTTGCCATATGCAGAAGGCGCTCTGCAGTGCGGCGACGCGAGAACGGCACGACCAGCACGCAGGTGCCCTTGCGACCTGCGCGACCGGTACGACCCGAACGGTGCAGCATCGTTTCAGGATTGTTCGGAAGATCGGCGTGAATAACGAGATCAAGGTTCGGCAGATCAATACCGCGCGCAGCAACGTCGGTTGCAACGCAGACACGGGCGCGTCCGTCGCGCATGGCCTGAAGCGCGTTGTTGCGTTCCGCCTGGCTCAGTTCGCCCGACAGTGCAACGACGGCGAAACCGCGATTGGAAAGCCGGCTTGCCATGTGCTTCACTGCTTCACGGGTCGAGCAGAAAATGATCGAATTCTGGGAATCGTAATAGAGCAGTGTATTGATGATCGCGTGGTCGCGCTCATGCGGCGGCACCGGCATGGCAACATAGTCGATGTCGGCGTGCTGGCTGGTCTCGCTTTGAACGGTAATGCGCAGCGCGTCGTTCTGGAAGCGCTTGGCAAGCTGAGCAATCGGCTTTGGCACAGTTGCCGAGAACATCAGCGTGCGACGATCTTCCGGTGCTTCGCCGAGAATGAATTCGAGGTCTTCGCGAAAGCCCATGTCGAGCATTTCGTCTGCTTCATCAAGAACGACAGCGCGCAGCTCCGACATATCAAGCGCATTGCGCGTAATGTGGTCGCGCAGACGTCCCGGCGTGCCGACGACGATATGGCTTCCTCGTTCCAACGCCCGGCGCTCGGTGCGGATATCCATGCCACCAACGCAGGATGCAATGCGCGCACCGGTATCGGCATAGAGCCATTCCAGCTCGCGGCGAACCTGAAGTGCCAGTTCACGCGTCGGCGCGATGATCATGGCAAGCGGGCTACCTGCATCGCCGAAGCGAAGTTCATCTTCCAGAATGGTGTTGGCCATGGCAAGGCCGAAAGCAACCGTCTTGCCTGATCCGGTTTGTGCGGAAACGAGAAGATCGGCATCGAGCGTTTCGGGTGCCAGAACAGCGTTTTGAACGGCAGTGAGTGTATTATAACCGCGAGCGGCTAATGCTCCGGACAGAGCCGGAGCGATGGTTTCGGGCAAAGACATGAACCACTTTCACGAAAAAAGCTTCTCAAGCCGTATACCCATTGGTCGCGAACCCACTTGTCCACGACTCCCCTGACGACCACCGAAGCAACAGAATTGGTGCTTCCCTATAGGGTTGGACCGCTCAGGTCAACCGGCCAAGCCTCAGAGCGCAATTCGATCCGGTTGAATCGTACCGCCGCTCTGGTCCTTTTTGACGCGCATTTGGCCCGAAAACCGTTTCACACTTTTCGGAATGCGCTCTAGTGTGCCTCATCCCAGTTATGCGCTGCGCGCGCATCGACATGCAGCGGCACTGCAAGCGAGACAGCGGGCATGGCCGCATTTTCCATAATGTGACGAACCACCGGAATGGTCTTTTCGACTTCATGATCAGGCACTTCGAAGATCAGTTCGTCGTGCACCTGCAACAACATGCGGGCAGCGAGCTTCTCTTTTTCAAGCGCGTCTTCCATGCGAATCATGGCGCGGCGGATGATGTCGGCAGCCGAACCCTGTATCGGCGCGTTAATGGCCGCGCGTTCGTTGAAAGCGCGAACCTGCGGGTTGGATGCCCTGATATCGGGATAATGCGCACGGCGACCGAAAATCGTTTCGACATAGCCATGCTCGCGCGCGAAAGCCTTGGTCGCCTCCATGTAGTCCTTGATGCCGGGAAAGCGCTCGAAATAGGTCCGAATATATTGCCCGGCTTCTTCACGCGGAATCGACAACTGGTTCGCCAGACCGAAAGCGGAGATGCCGTAGATGATGCCGAAATTGATCGCCTTGGCGCGGCGGCGCACTTCCGACGGCATGCCTTCCACTGGCACACCGAACATTTCCGATGCCGTCATGGCGTGAATGTCGATGCCGTCTGCAAAAGCCTGCTTCAATTGCGCAATATCGGCCACATGGGCCAGAACGCGCAGTTCGATCTGGCTGTAATCGGCGGAAATCAGCTTGTTGCCCGGTTCTGCGATAAAGGCCGTCCTGATCTTGCGGCCTTCGGCGGTGCGGACCGGAATATTCTGCAGGTTCGGATCGGATGAAGAGAGGCGGCCGGTCGAGGTGGAAGCCATCGCATAGGATGTATGGACGCGCTTGGTCTCAGGGTTGATGAACCCCGGCAGCGCATCGGTATAGGTGGATTTGAGCTTGGTCAGCTGGCGCCAGTCGACGATCTTGCGCGGCAACGGATGGCCTTCGGCTGCGAGGTCTTCCAGCACCTGCGCAGATGTGGACCATTGGCCGGTCTTGGTCTTGGATGCGCCGGACAAACTCATCTTGCCGAATAGGATATCGCCAAGCTGTTTCGGCGAACCGATATTGAATTTTTCGCCCGCCAGTTCGTAAATCTCGTCTTCATAGGCGGCTGCGGCCTGCGCCAGATCGCCGGAGAGGCGCGACAGCACCTGTCGATCCACGGCGATGCCGCGCTCTTCCATACGCGCCAGCACATCCACCAGCGGACGCTCCAGCCGTTCATAGACCGACATCAGCCCCTCAGCCGCGAGCCGCGGCTTCAGGACTTGCCACAGGCGTAAAGTCACATCGGCGTCTTCAGCCGCATAGGCCGTCGCACGGTCGATATCGACCATATCGAAGGTCACGGCGCTTTTGCCACTGCCCGCAACATCCTTGTAGGCGATTGGCGTATGACCCAGCCAGCGCTCCGAAAGCGGGTCCATGCCATGACTGCCCGTACCGGCGTCGAGCACATAGGAAATCAGCATCGTATCGTCGAAGGATACAGTGTTGATGCCGTGGCGGCGCATGACCAGCCAGTCATATTTCATGTTCTGCGCAATCTTGAGAACGGAAGCATCCTCAAGCACGATCTTCAAAGCGGCCAGCGCATCACCCAGCGGAATTTGTCCTTCGACCATACCGCCCCCGAGCAAATCGCCCTGACCGGATTTGTGCTGAAGCGGGATATAAGCCGCCTTGGACGTGCTGTTCTGGCCCGGGAGCGCCAGCGAGAAGCCGATGAGTTCCGCCTGCATCGGATCAAGCGAATTGGTTTCCGTGTCGAAAGCCATGAGACCGATTTCGACCGCGTCAGCCAGCCACAGCTTGAGCGTGGCGATATCGCGAATGCAGGTGTAAGCGCTGGTATCGATTTTCTGCGCGGTGGCTTGTGCGGCGCGCTTTTCGGCCAGTGCCTGCGGCGTATAGCCTGTTGCCGCAGCAGCAGGCTCTCCCGTCGCTGCCGCGACGACCGTGACTTCTTCAACGCTCGTCACCACGACATCGACGTCCGGACCATGCGCATCCGCGCCCCATTGCGTCTCGACATGGCACGGCTCGACGGCGGACGCATCCGTGTCGGTCGCTTCGGCGACGCGCCGCGTCAGCGAGGTGAACTCCATGGCCTTGAGGAAGCCGATCAGCTTCGGCCCGTTCTGCGGTTCGAGAACCAGAGCGTCCAGATCGACATCCAGCGGTACGTCAGTCTTGAGCGTCACCAGCTCGCGCGAAATCTTGGTCTGGTCTGCAAAGGCCAGAATGTTTTCGCGGCGCTTGTTCTGCTTGATTTCCGAGGCGCGGGCCAGAAGCGTGTCGAGATCACCGAATTCCTCCAGCAATTGCGCTGCCGTCTTGGGACCTATGCCGGGAATACCGGGCACATTATCCGTGCTGTCGCCGGTCAGCGATTGCAGGTCGATCATCTTTTCCGGTGGAACGCCCCATTTCTCGATCACTTCCGGAATCGAAATCTGCTTGTCCTTCATGCTGTCATACATCGACACACTCGACGTCACGAGCTGCATGAGGTCCTTGTCCGACGAAACGATGGTGACATCACCGCCAGCCTGCTCAGCAATACGGGCATAGGTCGCGATCAGGTCGTCGGCCTCAAACCCTTCCTTCTCGATGCAGGGCAGATTGAAGGCGCGCGTCGCCTGACGGATGAGCCCGAATTGCGGAATGAGATCTTCCGGCGGTGCGGTACGGTTCGCCTTGTATTCGGGATAGATTTCGTTGCGGAACGTCTTCGACGAATAATCGAAAATAACCGCAAAATGGGTCGGCACCACACCGACATCCGTATTGCGCGCATCCTTCAAGAGCTTCCACAGCATGTTGCAGAAGCCCGAGACGGCCCCAACCGGCAGACCATCCGTCTTGCGGGTCAGCGGTGGCAGGGCATGATAGGCGCGGAAAATATAGCCCGAGCCGTCAACGAGAAAGAGATGATCGCCTTTTTTCATAAGATAGAATTAGAGGAAAGCGGCCATAAAGGAAACCGCTCCGGTGTCAGGAGAAACGTCCGTCCACGAAAGAAAACCGATCACGGCACGATAACACGTTTGTTACAGATTTGTAATCTTCTGTGCCCTTGAATAGCCACAGTTGAAAGGCCAAATCCAGGTCATCGACAGTTCGTCGGTCGCCGGTTTTCTGACCCGTCCCCCGTTGGATACCGGATGTTAGCGGCAGCCTCATTCCCCTCTCCGGGCTGCCGCTTTGAGTGTAGTGATATGGCCGTTACGGTAACCCCCTCACCGTAACGGCCAATTCATTTTCGGAGAGATGCCCTTCTCTCAATTTGGGTTTCTTCTTGACGAAGCTGGTTGTAGTGTGCCGCCAGTTTACGTTACGACTCGTCAGGAAGTTTCCATGTCCGCGCAATCGCTCGACAAAGTCCTTACCCATCTCGACACCAATCTCGACAAGAGCCTCGACCGCCTGTTCGATCTTTTGCGGATCAAGTCAATTTCCACCGATCCGGCCTACAAGGCCGACTGCCGCAAGGCTGCGGAATGGCTTGTGGCCGATCTGAAGTCGATTGGCTTTGACGCCAGTGTGCGCGACACGCCGGGCCATCCGATGGTGGTTGCTCACCATGACGGCGCCACGCCGGATGCGCCGCATGTGCTCTTCTATGGTCACTACGATGTACAGCCGGTCGATCCGCTGAACCTGTGGGAAAACGACCCCTTCGATCCGGCCATCAAGGATCTTGGCAATGGCCGCAAGATTCTGACCGGCCGCGGCACGTCCGACGACAAGGGCCAGCTGATGACCTTTGTGGAAGCCTGCCGTGCCTATAAGGCGATCAATGGCAAGCTGCCAGTCAAAGTGACGCTCCTGTTTGAAGGTGAAGAGGAATCCGGTTCACCATCGCTGAAGCCTTTCCTCGACGCTAACAAGGAAGAGCTCAAGGCCGATGTGGCGCTGGTTTGCGACACGGCCATGTGGGACGCGGAAACGCCTGCCATCAGCGTCGGGTTGCGCGGGCTGGTTGGCGAAGAAATCGTCATCAAGGCCGCCGACCGCGATCTGCATTCGGGTTTCTTCGGTGGCGCGGCAGCAAACCCGATCCACATTCTCACCAAAATTCTAGCCGACCTGCATGACGAAACCGGACGCATCACCGTTACGGGTTTCTATGAAGGCGTGGAGGAAACCCCGTCGCAAATCCTGCAATCCTGGGAAAGCCTTGGCCGCACCGCGGAAAACTTCCTCGGACCTATCGGCCTTTCCATCCCGTCCGGTGAAAAAGGTCGCAGCGTTCTGGAGCTCACCTGGGCGCGCCCGACTGCGGAAGTCAACGGCATCACCGGCGGCTATACCGGCGAAGGCTTCAAGACCGTTATCGCAGCGGAAGCTTCCGCCAAGGTCTCGTTCCGCCTCGTGCATAAGCAGGATCCGGTGAAGATCCGCGAAGCCTTCCGCGCCTTCGTGAAAGAGCGTGTTCCAGCCGATTGCTCGGTCGAATTTCATCCGCATGGCGGTTCGCCTGCAATCCAGCTGCCTTATGATTCACCGCTGGTTTCCAAGGCCAAGGATGCGCTTTCCGACGAATGGCCGAAGCCAGCCGTGCTGATCGCCATGGGCGGCTCGATTCCAATTGTCGGCGATTTCGACAAGTTCCTCGGCATGGAATCGCTTCTCGTCGGCTTTGGCCTCGAAGATGACCGCATTCATTCGCCCAACGAAAAATACGAGCTGAACTCTTTCCACAAAGGCCAGCGCTCTTGGGCAAGAATTATGGCGGCTATTGCCGCCAAGTAAGGAACATTAGATGACTATCCGTTTTCATAAAAACGATCTGCCGAACCTCGACCATTATCAGGTTGATGCGGTCGCCATAGACACCGAAACGCTGGGCCTCAATCCGCATCGCGACCGGCTCTGCGTGGTGCAGATTTCGCCCGGCGACGGCACGGCAGATGTGATCCAGATCGAGGCCGGGCAGAAGAAGGCTCCCAATCTGGTCAAGTTACTGAAAGATCGATCGATCACCAAGATCTTTCATTTCGGCCGTTTCGACTTGGCCGTTCTGGCGCACGCTTTCGGCACCATGCCGCAGCCGGTCTTCTGCACCAAGATCGCGTCGAAGCTGACCCGCACCTATACGGATCGTCACGGGCTGAAAGAGCTTTGCAACGAGCTTCTCGACGTGTCGATTTCCAAGCAGCAGCAATCATCCGACTGGGCCGCGGAAACTCTGTCCGCTGCCCAGCTCGAATATGCGGCATCCGACGTGCTCTATCTGCATCGCCTGAAGGCCGTTCTGGAACAGCGTCTTGAGCGCGATAGCCGCGCGAAACAGGCCGAGGCCTGCTTCAAATTCCTGCCGACGCGCTCGGAACTCGATCTGATGGGCTGGCCGGAAGACGATATTTTCGCGCATTCGTGATGAAATCAAATGGCGGCGGCAGCCGCCGTTTTCTTTTGCGGCGCCTGGTCGATATAAGCCCAGCCGGGGCGGCGGAACAGAAATTGCCCGTGGCCGCTCCACTGGATAAGGCCATAAAGAATGACCGGGCCAATAACGCCGCTTGCGGTTGTCAGAAGCGAGACGGTGCCGATATCGCCGATGCCGAGTTTCAGCAGCACCGTGCGGGCAATGGCCATGGGCAAGAAGAAGGCCAGATAGACGACAATCGAATGCGCGCCGAGCCAGCTCAAGCCACGATGCAGCCAGTTTCTGACTGGCAGCAGACTCAGAAGTGAGGAGATAGAGATGATCGCCAGTGCTCCCACCAGCCCCAACAGGAGCGACACAACCGGCAGATCACTGACTGCACCGCGCCCGTTCAGAAGGTCGCTTGCGGGCGATATTAACGCAGCAAGGCTTTCCGGCACTGGCATAAAGACGAGCTTATATTCGACAAGACCCCAGACGAGCAGTCCGACAATGGCGATCAACGGACGCTGGCGTAGCCAGTCTGCAGCCCGAAAGATGGCGGGAGCAAAGGCATAGCCCGCATAAAAATAGACGAAACGCGAGCAGAATTCGTCGATCATCACCCAGCCCGTATGCACGGGCAGAATTTCCAGAAAAGCCAGTGCGGTAAAGGTCACCCCCACAGGCACGCGCTTTAAAAGCCGCGTCGCGATGAAGAAAACAGGCAGAATATAGATGAACCACAACGTCCCGAATGGCTCTATGAAGGCCATCAGATAAGCGTTCAGCACACCGGAAATCCCCGCTTCGCTGGCAATGCCCGGTGCCTTGAAGGCAAACTGTATCGTGAGCCACAGAACATAAAAATAGAGAAAGTGTACGATCTTGCGGTCGAGATAGCGCCGCCATGGCCTATCAATGACAAGACTGAGGAACAGGCCCGATATCATGAAGAAATCCGGCATACGGAAAGGCTTGGCAAAGGCGACAACGTAGTGCATCCAGCCTTGTGCACCGGCTGCCTTCTCCACGCCAAGCGTGGAATGCATCATGACCACGAAGATGATGCAGATGCCCTTGGCAATATCGACCCAGTCGATCCGCCCGTTTACGCTCTTCATGTCATGCATTCTCGTTTCCCCCGCAAGTTCAGCTGCCTTCTATAACGCGAACGGCGGCAGAATAGTATCCCGAAGAATCTGCGTGAGCCTGCGCCATATTGCACCTGTCTGAGGTGAAAACCCCTCTCATGGCATTCACGGGAACGTGTACTACCCAAGCGACATTCCCCTTGATGTGTCTTGTTTGCTACAGACATTTAACAGCGATCGCTTATATTAGGGACAACTATTGGTTCTGAGACTTTCCTTCAGGAGGTTTATCATGAAGCTCAAAGCCCTTCTTCTTGCATCGACTGTCGCCGTTGTAGCCGCTACCGGCGCGAAGGCCGCTGACGCCGTCATCGAACAGGAACCGGCTCCGGTCGTGATTGCTCCAACCTTCACCTGGAACGGTGCCTATATCGGTGGCCAGATCGGTTATGGCTGGGGCAAATCCCGATTTGATGATGGTTTCGATACTCTCGAACTGAAGCCGGATGGCTTCCTCGGCGGTCTCTATGCCGGTTACAACTTTGACCTCGGCAACAATGTCGTTCTCGGCATTGATGGTGACGCTACTTACAACAATCTGAAAGATGACTTCACCGGACTTGGCGGCTCGCTTGAAAGCAAGCTTCGCTGGTCGGGCGCCGTTCGCGGCCGTGTCGGCTACGCATTTGATCGCTTCCTGCCTTATATCGCAGGTGGTGTAGCCTTCGGACAGGTCAAAACCAGCGGCAATGTTGGCCCCGTAGAGTTCTCCGAGAGCAAGACGCTTACCGGTTGGACGGCAGGTGCCGGCGTTGATTACGCCGCAACGGACAATGTGATCCTGCGCCTCGAATATCGCTACACTGACTACGGCGACAAGGATATCGACTTCGGCGGCGTGAACGTCAACCAGGATTTCAAGACCAACGAAGTCCGCCTGGGCGTCGCATACAAGTTCTAATTCTGATTGGATCAAGTTCGGAAAGCCCCGCAATGCGGGGCTTTTTCGCGTTTAGAGCCAGGTAAGGAAATCGGTCGTCGGATTGACTTCCTCATATAGAGAAACATCACCATCGACTGGCGGAAAATCAATTTCATTATCTCATAATATACACTAAACTATTACTTAACAATAATATGTAATAATTTTAAACTATGTGAATTTGATTTATAGTTGCATATTTACTACATACATAAATGACACGATGCTTTATACGAAAAGAATAGTTCCATACTATATTTATTTTAGGAGATTGTAATGAAATTTGGATCGTTGATCACCGCATCTTTCTTTGGACTCTTGGCTGTGACCAGCGCCAAAGCGGCTGATGCAATCGTTGCTGAAGAACCTGCACCGATCGCTGTCATGCCAGGCTTTAGCTGGAGCGGCGCCTATATCGGCGGTCAAGTTGGATACGGCTTCGGCAAATCGAAATTCAGCAATACGGACTTTGGTGACGGCGTTGATTCCTTCAAGCCCAAGGGCTTTCTCGGCGGCGTTTATGCGGGTTATAATTTTGACGTCGGAAACAACGTCATTCTCGGCGTCGACGGCGATTTTTCCTATGCTGGCATCTCCAAGAAATTTGCTTTCGGCGGCGATAACAGCATTGAAACCAAAAACCGCTGGTCTGGCGCTGTTCGCGGCCGTATCGGTTACGCTGCCGACCGCTTTATGCCCTACGTAGCAGGCGGCGTCGCCTTCGGTCAGGTCAAAAACTCATACAATATTGTTCTTGACCAACTGCATGTCATCAGCGGTACGTCCAGCAAAACGAGCACCGGTTGGACCGCAGGTGCCGGTGTTGATTACGCTGCAACGGATAACATCATTCTTCGCCTGGAATACCGCTACACCGACTTCGGTAAGAATGATATCCGGCCTGCGGGCATTGATGTCGGCACGAAGAACCACTTCACCACGAATGACATTCGTCTCGGTGTAGCATACAAGTTCTGATCGCTTTTAAAGCACGCTTTGAAAAGCCTCGCAGCATGCGGGGCTTTTTACGTATTAATAAGAAGCCTCCCTTTAAACTGCCGCATTTACCCTGCACCGGGTTAGACCCTTGTTTGCTTTTGCGGCGCAAAATCCCGTAAAACACGCAAACATTATTCATAATGACCGGTTTTCATCACGATTGTACCGGCAAACGGGTGGGCGGCTCCAGACTGACATGGCATCGCGTGACGATAAAAACCGACGCATCGAACCTTCCTTCGGTGGCGAAGAGAAAAAAGATGACGAGGTGTTTCGCGTTGATGAGGAGGACCGCATGGCTCGCACACAGCAACGCCGGCGCAAGAAATCAGACGAACCGGAACCGCGTTCCTCACGACGCGGCAAGAAGAAGCCGCGCGGCTTTCTCGGTTTTCTGCGCCGCTCGATCTATTGGTGCCTCGTGCTGGGATTATGGGGCGGCATCGCCTTTGCAGGCATGCTCGTCTATTTCGCCGCCAAAATGCCGCCGACGACCGACTGGACTATCCCGGATCGTCCACCGAATGTACGCATCGTCGATGTCAACGGTAACCTGATCGCCAATCGCGGCACCACCGGCGGCGAGGCTGTCGGCTTGCATGAAATGTCGCCTTATATTCCAAAAGCGGTCATCGCCATCGAGGATCGGCGCTTCTATTCGCATTTCGGCATAGATCCTATCGGCCTTGCGCGCGCGGTTGTAACCAATGTCGTTTCAGGCCGCGCCGTTCAAGGCGGATCGACGCTCACGCAGCAACTTGCCAAGAACCTTTTTCTTTCTCCTGATCGCACACTGGAGCGTAAGGTGCAGGAAGTCATGCTCGCGCTGTGGCTCGAGCACAAATACACCAAGGATCAAATCCTCGAGATGTATCTGAACCGGGTCTATCTCGGTTCCGGCGCTTTCGGCGTTGATGCAGCCTCGCGGCGTTATTTCAGCAAGCCCGCCAAGGACGTGAACCTGATGGAAGCGGCAACACTTGCTGGTCTTCTAAAAGCACCGTCGCGCCTGTCGCCTGCCCGCGATCCGGAAGCCGCCGCCGCACGTGCCAAGCTGGTGCTGGGCGCCATGCGTCAGGAAGGCATGATCGACGACAGCCAGATGGCGATCGCGGAGAGCGAACCGATGACGCGTGCGCCATCCTACTGGCAGGGTTCCGAAAACTATGTCGCCGACAAGGTTGTGGCGGAACTGCCCGAGCTGATCGGTGAAGCGAAGGAAGACATCACCGTCCAGACCACCATTGACCTCAACCTGCAGCGCGCCGGTGAAGAGGCAATCAAGGACCAGATTTCCCAGAATGGCAAAAAGATGAATGCCAGCCAGGGTGCGCTCGTTTCCATAGATAGCACCGGCGCTGTTCGCACCATGGTCGGTGGCGTCGATTACGCGACAAGCCAGTTCGACCGTGTCACCGATGCGCGCCGCCAGCCAGCCTCCTCTTTCAAGCCTTTCGTCTATCTTTCAGCGCTGGAACAGGGCCGCACGCCGGATTCGGTACGCAATGACGCCCCTGTCCGCATCGGCAAGTGGACGCCAAGCAACGATAATGGCAAATATATGGGACAGGTGACGCTCGCGACCGCGCTTTCTCATTCGCTGAACTCGGTAGCGGCACAGCTCGTGATGGAAGTCGGCCCGCAGACCGTGATCGACACGGCGCATCGGCTTGGGGTTCAATCGAAACTCGAAGCCAATGCCTCGCTGGCGCTCGGAACATCGGAAGTGACCTTGCTGGAACTGACCGACGCCTATGTACCGTTTGCCAATGGCGGCTATCGCGCGCCGGTCTATTTTATCACCAAGGTAACGGATTCGGACGGCAAGGTACTTTATCAGAAGGAAGATGGCGTCGGCCCGCGCGTGATTGACGAGCGCAATGTCGGCATGATGAATGCCATGCTGCAGCGCACCGTCGAGGACGGAACGGCAAAGCGTGCTGCCTTCGGCTGGCCTGCCGCAGGCAAGACCGGCACCAGCCAGAACTTCCGTGATGCCTGGTTCGTCGGCTATACGGCCAATCTCACAACCGGCGTATGGTTCGGCAATGATGACGGCAAGGGCATGAAGCGCGTATTCGGTTCGACCCTTCCCGTGGCAGCCTGGAAAAATTTCATGAAGGAAGCACACAAGGGCGTGCCTATCGCCCAACTTCCCGGCCACTACGACATCCAGAACATTGTCCCTGGCGGCAGCGACGGCATCGACCCGAATGCGCCTTACGATCCCGGCATGATGCCCCAGGATCCCTATGGCAATCAGCCGATGGCAGGCAATGGTGATGACGGCTATTGGCCGCCTGCGCCGGATTCCACGGCCCGCAACGGGATCCAGCAGTCGAGTGAGACGGGACGCCCGCTCGCCGAACAATCCGGCGCGGCCACATACCCGGCCAATGATAACTATCGCCCGGTTCCCCCCGGCGATGTGGGCGGTGGGCAGCAGTCGGGAAAATCCACGACATTGCTCGACATCATCATGGGTAATTCGCAGTAGCACCAGCAGGGGCCGTCACCACAGGCGGCCTTTACGTACGATCAAGTGAAGCAGCTTCAATGCAAGTGTGCTCAAGGGCGTTTCGATCTGATTAAATCAGAACGGCGCTCTCACTATTTTCGCTAACGCGTATTAAATCCGAAAACCGTTTCACACTTTTCGGAATGCGCTTTAATTCCCCTCGAAATCTTGAGCGGCTTGGTCTATTCAAGATTGGAGAGCGAGGTTTCCATGTCCCAAGTTACCAAAACAGACGTTTCCGATTCCGATACTCCCAAGACGGATACCGAGCGTAAAACTCTGGTCCTGACCGGGGCCAGCCGTGGCATCGGCCACGCGACAGTGAAACGTTTTTCGCGTGCCGGGTGGCGTGTCATCACCTGCTCCCGACAGGATTTTTCCGACAATTGCCCCTGGCCCGCAGGACCGGAAGACCACATCAAGGTCGATCTGGCCGATCAGGAAGATGTCGGCAAGGCAATAGCCGAAATCCGCCGCCGTCTCGAGGCCGATGGCAGCAAGCTGCATGCGCTGGTCAACAATGCGGGCATTTCGCCGAAGGCCGAAGGCGGTCGCCGCATGAATTCCATCGAGACACCGATGGCAGTCTGGCGTGACGTGTTCCAGGTAAATTTCATGGCGCCGATCATGCTGGCCCGCGGCCTGTTCAAGGAACTGGAAGCAGCACAAGGCTCTGTCGTCAATGTGACCTCTATCGCCGGTAGCCGCGTGCACCCATTCGCCGGAACCGCCTATGCAACCTCGAAGGCCGCACTTGCTGCCCTGACCCGCGAAATGGCGTCCGACTTCGGGCCCTATGGCATCCGCGTCAATGCCATTGCGCCCGGCGAAATCGATACGGCGATCCTTTCGCCGGGGACCGACAAGCTGGTGGAACAGCTTCCGATGCGCCGCCTCGGCAAAACATCGGAAGTGGCAGAAACCATCTATTTCCTCTGTTCTGAGGCTTCGTCCTATGTGACGGGCTCGGAAATTCATATCAATGGCGGCCAGCACGTCTGATATCCAAACAAAGCGCGGAGATTGAAATTCTCCGTGCTTTTGTGCTTATGTCTGTTTCAATCGATTTAACAGCTGAGTTGTGCCTTCATGATCCTGTGCTGCGGTGAATCCCTGATCGACATGCTGCCACGCGAAACAACAGGCGGTGAGACCGCGTTCCAGCCTTTCGCGGGCGGTTCTGTCTTCAACACGGCCATCGCACTTGGACGGCTTGATGTACCAACCGGTTTCTTTTCCGGTATTTCATCTGATTTTTTTGGCGAAGTGCTGCGCGATAATCTGGCGCGATCCAATGTCGATTATTCCTTCGCGGCAATCTCGGATCGGCCGACGACACTGGCTTTCGTGCGTCTGGTGGACGGACAGGCACGTTATGCCTTCTATGATGAAAACACAGCAGGCCGCATGCTGGCAGAAAGCGACATGCCCTATGTCGACGATGCCATCGATGCCATGCTGTTCGGCTGTATCAGCCTGATTTCCGAACCGTGCGGCAGTGTTTATGAATCGCTGATGACGCGCGAAGCATCAAGACGTGTCATGTTCCTCGACCCGAATATCCGCGCAAGCTTCATCACCGACCGCAAAAAGCATCTGGCACGCATGAAACGTATGATCGCGCTTGCCGATATCGTGAAGCTCTCGGACGAAGACCTTGCCTGGTTTGGCGAAAAGGGTAGCCACGACGAAATCGCCGCCGAATGGCTGAAGCTTGGACCGAAACTGGTGGTCATCACCAAGGGTGCGCATGGTGCCGACGCCTATACCGCCAAGGCAACCGTGCGTGTGCCGGGTGTAAAAGTGGACGTGGTCGACACCGTTGGCGCGGGAGACACAGTCAACGCAGGCATTCTTGCCAGCCTTCACAATCAGAGCCTTCTCGACAAGGATGCGCTTGCCGAACTGACCGAAGACCAGATTCATTCCGCTGTCGCGCTCGGAGTCCGGGCTGCTGCGGTAACTGTTTCGCGCGCAGGGGCAAACCCGCCATGGGCGCATGAGATGAAGGATTGACGCACAGAAAAGCCGTGACATGATGCGTGCACAAGTATTTCCAGCAAAAGTGCGAAGCGGTTTTGCGTAGGATAATGCGCAAAAGAAAGCTGACGCATCATGAGCATCGAATTTCTGCTGACATCCTTCATCATCGTTGCCTCCCCCGGCACTGGCGTGCTGGTAACGCTTGCTGCCGGGCTCTCCCGTGGCGCACGCGCCTCGGTCATTGCCGCGCTCGGCTGCGCGCTCGGCATCGTGCCGCATATGCTGGCTGCCGTGACAGGGCTCGCAGCCCTGCTCCATGCCAGCGCACTGGCTTTTGAAATCATCAAATATGCAGGTGTTGCCTATCTGCTCTATATGGCGTGGATGACGCTCAAGGAACACGGCACACTGAAGATCGAGACTGACGACGCGCCGCGTTCGGACCGTGAGGTGATCTGGTCGGCGATCCTCGTCAATCTGTTGAATCCCAAACTGTCGATATTCTTCTTTGCCTTCCTGCCGCAATTCGTGAATACGCAGCAGGGCGGGACGGTTGCCCGCATGGTGGAACTGTCGCTCGTTTTCATGGCGATGACATTCGTGGTGTTTGCGATCTACGGTGTTTTCGCAGCTGGCGTCCGCAACCAGATCATATCGCGCCCCGCCGTACTTGCATGGATGCGCCGCAGCTTTGCTGCCGCCTTCGTCGCGCTCGGGGCAAAACTCGCACTGACCGAACGATAGACCATGGCCCAGAATATTTATGATCGCGACGATTTCTTCACCGCTTACAGCCAGCTGCCGCGCTCGGTGCATGGGCTGGAAGGCGCACCGGAATGGCCCTTCGTCCGCTCCCTTCTGCCCGATCTGACCGGTCGTGACGTCGGCGATCTCGGCTGCGGCTTCGGCTGGTTTTGCCGCTTTGCCCGCGCAAAGGGGGCTGCCTCCGTCACCGGCTACGATCTTTCGGAAAACATGCTGGAACGCGCGCGCCGCGACACTGATGATGACGCCGTTCGCTATATTCAGGCAGACATGGAGGAGCTGGAACTTCCGAAAGCAAGCTTCGATCTCGTCTATAGTTCCTTGGCCTTTCACTATATTCGCGATTTCCCGCGGCTTTTGAAAACGATCCACGCGGCTTTGCGGTCCGAAGGCCGGTTTGTTTTCACGATCGAGCATCCGATCTTCATGGCACCACACGCGCCGGGCTGGATCGAAGAAAGTAATGGCCAGAAGCGGTGGCCAGTGGATCATTACGCCGTGGAAGGTGAGCGGCGAACCGACTGGCTGGCAGACGGCGTCATCAAATATCACCGCCGTCTCAGCACGACAGTCAACGCACTGATTGAGGCCGGATTTGCCATCAACCGGCTGGAGGAATGGAGACCGTCGCCAGAGCAGATCGCGGCATGGCCAGCCCTGTCGGAGGAAATGGAGCGGCCTATGCTGTTGATAGTTTCCGCCAATGTGGTGGACTTGAATCCGAAAATCGTTCACGGCGCTGCTCCCAAGTGATGCGAATTTCGAATTCGCCACACTAGCCGACAGACTGCTTGACCGGCCACATTTCACGCTTTTTATAGGGGTGGGCGGGACACGAATCAGACTGGCGAGGAGAAACCATGGACGTGTTGCGCATTGCTGCCTTTTCGCAAGGCAATCAGGGCGGCAATCCCGCTGGAGTGTTGATCGCCGATCGCCTGCCCTCCCCGCAGGATATGCAGAAAATCGCAAAGGATGTCGGCTTTTCCGAAACCGCCTTTGCTGCGCCGGAGGACGATAGCTGGCGCGTTCGTTATTTTGCGCCGGAAATGGAAGTGCCGTTCTGCGGTCATGCCACGATTGCTCTCGGCGCCGCGTTGGCCATGCGTGAAGGCGATGGCCGTTTCGCGCTCAAGCTCAACAATGGCGATATCAGCGTCGAAGGCCGCAAGGAAGGCGAGCTGTTTGCGGCCAGCCTGCAATCGCCGCCAACACGCCAGCGCGCCGCTACGGAAACGGAAATCGAGCAGGCGCTCGCCCTGTTCGGTTATGAAAAAGACGATCTGGCGCCCGGCCTTGCGCCCGCACTGATCCATGCCGGTGCGGACCATATCGTGCTTCCGCTTCGTTCACGCGAGAAGCTCGCTTCGATGCATTACGACCTGCCGCGCGGACGCATCCTGATGAACCGGCAGGGATGGACGACGATCCTGCTCATCTATTCGGAAACGCCGCAGCGCTTTCACAGCCGCAACCCGTTTGCATCGGGCGGAGTATATGAAGACCCGGCGACCGGTGCGGCCACGGCGGCCTTTGCCGCTTATCTGCGTGACAGCGGCTGGCCTCATGGCGGCGAGATCGAGGTCTTTCAAGGCGAGGATATGGGCAGCCCCTCACATCTGCGCGCCCGGATCGGCAATGAACGCGGCGGCTCTATCCGCGTTTCCGGCACAGCGCGGTTGATGGAATAGAGCATGTCTCCCGAAAGTGGAAACCGCCTCCGCGGGGAAATCAGTCCACTGGATTGATTTCTGACCCCGCTACGACGGGATAAAGACATGCGTAAAAACAAATAGACAGCGTTGCAGCTCGTCACACACGGACGAGCTGCTCCACCCGTTCCTCATTCCCGAAGAACTTGAGATAACGCGCCACTTCCTTGGGATCGCCCGTCGCCTTTTGCGGATTGTCGGAAAGCTTGACCGCCGGATGGCCGTTTGCATCCGTCACCTTGCAGACCAGCGAGATGGCATTCAGCCCTTCGATTTCCTTCGGGGCGCAGCCCGCGAAATCATTGGTGAGATTGGTGCCCCAGCCGAAGCTCATGCGCACACGTCCCTCGAAATGACGATAGGTCTCCTCGATCGTGTCCACATCAAGCGCATCGGAAAAGATCAGCAGTTTTTCACGCGGGTCCTTGCCGCGCGACTTCCACCATTCGATGATGCGCTCACCGCCTTCGATAGGCGGGGCGCTGTCGGGGCGGAAGCCGGTCCAGTCGGCAACCCAGTCGGGCGCATTGCGCAGGAAGGCAGCCGTTCCGAAAGCATCGGGCAGCACGATCAGAAGATTGCCGCCATAGTAACGGTTCCAGTCTTGCAGCACACGATAAGGCGCTGAACGCAGTTCCTCGTCATTCTTGGCAAGCGCTGCCAGCACCATCGGCAATTCATGCGCATTGGTGCCGAGCGCTTCAACGTCGGTATCCATAGCCAGAAGCACATTGCTGGTGCCGGTAAAGGCATTGCCGATGCCTTCCTTCAGCGCCTCGACGCACCAGCGCTGCCACAGGAATGAATGGCGGCGGCGCGTGCCGAAGTCCGAAATCTTCAGGTCGGGAAGCTGGCGCAGACGTTCGACCTTGCTCCACATCTTCGCTTTGGCGCGCGCATAAAGCACGTCGAGCGAAAATGGCCCGAGATTTTTCATCGCCGCGCGCGAACGCAGCTCATTGATGATGGCAAGTGCGGGAATTTCCCACATGGTCGTGTGCGACCACGGTCCATGGAAATGCAGCTCGTACTGGCCGTCCTTACGGCGCAGATCATACTCCGGCAGCTGGAAATCGTGCAGCCAGTTCAGGAACTCGGGCTGGAAAATCTGCTTGCGGCCATAGAAACTGTTACCCGCCAGCCAGATCATTTCCTTCTTGGAAAAGCGTAGCGTGCGCGCATGATCGAGCTGCGCACGCAGTTCGCCCTCGTCGATTTCGTCGGCAAGGCGCACGGAAGTCGTGCGGTTGATGAGCGAGAAGGTTGCATCCACCTTGGGGTAAAGGCCCCAGATCATCTGCAGCATCAGAAGCTTGTAGAAATCCGTATCCAGAAGGCTGCGGACAATGGGATCGAGCTTCCATGCGTGATTGTAGACGCGGCGCGCAATATCAGTCTTGGCCATGACGGCCTCCATTGCATGATCATATGCTTCAACCAAACCAAATGCTTGGCAGCAAAAAGAAAGGCGGGTTTTCACCCGCCTTTCTAATCGGTTCACTTCTGTTTGGGAAGCTCTACGACGATTTCATGTTCGCCGTCCGGCTTGATCGGCACGCCTTCATCCGGCTTGCTCACCTTCCGACCATTGAGCTTTACCGTCCTGTCTTTGGCACCGGCAACGACCTTGACGCGATAGAGCGCTTCGCCGAAGCGGAGCTCTGCTTCATAGCCGTCCCATTCCGGCGGCAGGGCCGGATCGAGATGCAGCCGGTCGCCACGTTTTGTGACGCCGAGAATACCCTCGGTCGCAACGCGGTAGAACCAGCCTGCGGAGCCAGTATACCAGGTCCAGCCGCCCTGCCCGCGACGCGGCTCGACGGAATAGATGTCGGCTGCAATCACATAGGGCTCGACACGGTAAGTGTCCGGATTACGGCCATGGCTGACCGGGCTGATGAGCGAGAACAGCTTCCATGCTTCCGCCGTCTTTCCCATACGGGCGAGCGCCAGAATAGCCCAGGTCGCGCCGTGCGTGTATTGGCCACCATTCTCACGAACGCCCGGCGGATAGCCCTTGATATAGCCCGGCTCCTGAATGGTGACGTCGAAAGGCGGCGTGAACAGACGCAGCAATTCGCCTTCGTCATCCAGCAGGTATTTTTCGAGCGAGGCCATCGCCTGTTCGGCGCGCTTCGGATCGGCAACGCCGGACAGCACGCTCCACGATTGCGCGATGGCATCGATCTGGCATTCGTCGCTGTCCTTCGAGCCAAGCGGCGCGCCACTGTCGTAGAAACCACGGCGATACCACTGGCCATCCCAACCATCGCGGTCGAGGGCCTTCGTCAGGCTTTCCAGATGCGCTTTCCAGATATCGACGCGCTTCTTGTCCTTGCGTGCTTCGGCAATCGGGATGAACTTGCCGAGCGTATAGGCGAGGAACCAGCCGAGCCACACGCTCTCGCCCTCTCCCTTCACGCCGACGAGATTCATGCCGTCGTTCCAGTCGCCGCCAAGGATCAGCGGCAGGCCGTGCTTGCCGGTACGTTCCACCGCAAGGTCGAGCGCCAGGGCGCAATGCTCATAAAGGCTTGCCGTCTTCTCGGAGATTTCCGGCTGATAGAAGGCATCATGTTCGCCGTCCTCCAGCTTGCGCCCTTCGAGGAACGACAGCTTTTCATCGAGAATCGAGCGGTCGCCCGTCGTCTCGACATAAAGTGAGGCACCATAGCCAAGCCAGACCACATCGTCCGAGATCAGTGTGCGTACGCCCGCACCCGTTGCTGGCAGCCACCAATGCTGAACATCGCCTTCCGGGAACTGCCGCGATGCAGCATTGAGTAACTGCGCACGGGCAAGCGTCGGATCGATCAGAAGCAGCGAAAGCGTGTCCTGCAACTGGTCGCGGAAGCCGAAGGCACCACTTGCCTGATAGAAGGCAGCGCGCGCCCAGATGCGGCAGGCAATAGCCTGATAAGGCAGCCAGCCATTGACCAGAAGGTCGAAAGCCGGGTCTGGCGTTTTCACCTGAACGCGGTCGAACAGGCCTTCCCACTGTTGCTTGGCGGCGGCAAGCTTGTCGCCGAACGAAGCCTTGCGGGTCTCGGCGATCAAAGCCTTTGCCTGTTTCTGATCGGCAGCATTGCCAAGCAGGAAGACGATCTCGCGTGCTTCACCCGGCCCCACTTCGATATCGAGGGCAAGCGCGGCGCATGGATCACGGCCTGCTTCAACTGTATCCGAAAGCGCCTTGCCAGCCAGCACAACCTCCGGCTTATCCACCGAACCGGTGGTGCCGATGAACTCGCTGCGGTCGGCAGTGACGGATTGCGGCTGTTCGGTTGCAGCAAAGAAGGCGACCTGCCCGGACTTGTCCGGATGATACGGATTGCCTGCAAAGAGCGCGCCCAGTTCCTCGTCCTGCGATGGCACGATGAAAGGCACATTCTTGGAGCGGGCATTGCCCAGCACCCATTCGACATAACCATAGACGCGCAGCTTGCGCTTGGAACGTCCATTATTGGTGACGGTCAGGCGCGACAGACGCACTGGCTTGTCCGCATCCACAATGTGGGTCAGATCAAGCGCCAGTTCACCATGCTGTGCCCCGAAGCTCGAATAGCCATGTCCATGACGTGCTTCATAGGTCACCGCCTCATCGCGCAGCACACTTGCCGTCGGTGCAAAGGTGCGGCCCGTTTCGCGGTCAAGGATATAGATCGCCTCGCCCGGACGGTTCGTTACCGGATCGTTCGCCCATGGGGTGAGCTGATAATCGCGGCTGTTGCCTGCCCAGGTGAAGGCCGAACCTTCCGCCGAGACATGGAACCCGAAATTCGGATTGGCGATCACATTGATCCACGGATGCGGCGTGTTGGTGCGATTGTTGATGCGCACCACATAAGAGCCATCCTCGGCAAAGCCGCCATAGCCGTTCCAGAAGCGGAGATCGTCGCCGGACGGAGCAGGACGGTTCACCGCAGGCTTGACCACAGGACGGCGTTCTTCCGTTCCACGCTCGATGGCGACAGGTGCAAGACCTGCAGCGCCGAGTCCCTGAGCAGACATCTGAGCCGAAGCCTGACTGCCAATGGCGGTCTTGGCGTCGCGCGCAGCCAGATCGACGGTGATTTCTTCGCTGCGGCGGAGCTGTTCGGCCAGCGAGCCGTTCTGCGCATGCATGACGATGCGCGCCGAAGCAAGCAGCGTATTGTAGCTTTCATCGCTCATCTGGTCGCGGCGCACCGCGAAGATGTGCGGCTGACCGCCGCCACGAGCACGGAAACCTTCCACGATCCAGTCGATGGCCCGCTGTGTGTCCTGCGCATAGGAGAAGGCACGTTCGTTGACCGCCACGACATCGACCGTAAGACCCTTGCTGCGCCAGTATTCCTGCGCGCGCAGCACGCCGCGCAACACGTCGAGATCAGCTTCGTTGTCGATGCGCAGCGCGAAGATCGGATAGTCGCCGGAAATCGACATCGGCCACAGGTCCGACTGCTTGCCGAGGCCGCTGGCGATGGTTTCCGGCGGCTGACGCAATGTCCGCTCCGGATAGAGCAGATAGGCAGCCACCTTCTGATAATCGGCAGCCTCGGCAGGCTTGATGCCGATATGGTAGAGCTGTACCTGCGAACTGGTCCACGACAGGGAATATTCGCGGGCGAAGGTTTCCGGATGGCGATGCAGCGCCACGGCATGTTCCACCGCATCGCGGCTGCCGCCTGCGAAAGTCCAGAACACGAGGCTCACCTTCTTGTGCGCCGGTACGCGGACGCGTGTGCGCACCGAAGCAATCGGGTCGAGCACACAGCCCTGGCTGCCGGTGAACTTGGCACCCTGATCGAAGGCAGCCGCATCGCGCAAGCTGCGACCACGCCCGACAAAGGCACGGCGGTCGGTTTCGACTTCCGTTTCGCGGATCGAGCCGGAAAGATCGGTCACGAAATGCGCAACGTGGATATCCGGATCGGACGGCGCCCGCTTGCGGCGCTTGGCATAGATGGTGGAACCGTTATCGGAGATTTCGGTTTCCACGAACATCTTGGCAAAGGCCGGATGGGCGGCATCGCTGTCGCTATCGTTCAACACCAGTTCCGCATAGGAGGTGACCTCGATCATACGATCGCGGGCAGACGTGTTGATGATGTCGAGCCTGCGGCCTTCGCCGTCCGATTCCGACGACACGATCACTTCCATGACGGTCTTGATGTCACCGGCGGTCTTGTAGAATTCCGCCTTGTCCTCGGTGAAGACCGTCTTGGTTTCCTCTTCCGGATTGCGGACCGGTTCGCCGGTCGCCGACCACCAATATCCGCTTTCCATGTCGCGCAGGAACAGGAACGTGCCCTGCAAATCTTCCGACGCATCGGCGTGGAAGCGGGTAATGTCCCAATTGTGCCAACGGCTGTAGCCCGAACCGTTTGCCGTCACCATCAGCGCATATTGTCCGTTCGACATCATATGCGTGGTACGCGGTGCCTTGAACGGCTTGTCGACAATCCGCATCGGCGCATCGTCGAAGCCGCCGGAATCCACGCGCATCGGATTTTCCGTCTTGGCGTAGATCATCGGGATTTCACGCGGTGCCTTTTCCTGCAGCAGCAGTTCGGCAGCCTCGATCACCGGATCGGAGTGGAAACGCTCGCGCATCCGGCCTTCAAAGATCACGTTGTTGACCGCGATGATCGCCATGCCGTGGTGGTGGGCGTAGTAGTTCTTCACCACAGCGCAAAGCTCGCCTTCGCGAACACGCGACGGCGTGAAGTCCACCGAATCGTGGAAGCCATAGCGTCCGAGCGCGCCAAGCTTGGCGAGGCGCTTCAGGTTTGCGACAGCGGCAGCAGGCTGATACTGCGCGGCAAGCAGGCTCGCATAGGGTGCAATAACCGCATTGCGCGACAGGCCGCGCTGGAGGCCCAGATTGGGCACACCGAAGTTGGAATACTGGTAGTTCATATGTGCGTCACGCGCATTGAACGCCGCTTCCGAAATACCCCATGGCAGGCCGCGCGAGGTCGCGTAGTCGATCTGGCGCTGCACCACGAGCTTGTTGGTCTGGTCGAGAAGCGAACCGAGCGGCTCAGACATGACCAGCGGCGGCATCAGATATTCGAACATCGAGCCGGACCAGGAGAGCAGAGCGCCCTTCCAGCCCACCGGCACCAGAAGACGGCCAAGCTTGAACCAATGTTCGACCGGCACGTCGCCCTTGGCAATCGCAAACAGGCTCGCCAGACGCGCTTCGGACGCCAGAAGATCGTAGCAGCTTTCATCCAGTTCGTTTTCCTGCACGCGGAAACCGATGGAGAGAAGGCGGCGTTCTTTCCGTTCAAGGAAGCCGAACTGCATGTCGAATGCGAGCTGGCGCGAACGGGTCGCAAGGTCGCGCAAGCGCTCACGCAACGCGTCCGTATCGTGCTCGCCGATGGAATCATCGGTATGCGCCTTGCAGGTATCGACCAGAATGCGCGCCCATTCCACGGCTTCAGCGCTTGCCGGTGTTTCGATTTCGCCATCGAGTTCGTCCATCAGGCGAACGATGTCGGTTGCGAACAGCGACAGGTTGATGGTGCGGAAGGATGCCGTTTCCGGCTCATCCTTGATAGACAGCACCGCCCGGCGGAAATTGGCAATCCGCTCTTCCAGACGGCGGCGCAGCGGACGCAGAATCCGGCGATCATCCGGGATTCCGGCGATGGTTTCTTCAAGGATATCATTGACATCGAGAATGCCGTCAAGGTCGCCCTGCATATAGACAGACGGTGCTTCCGCCCATTCTTCCAATGCCGACGACAGTGTGACCAGATGACCGGCAAGATTGCCGCTATCCACTGCCGAGACATAAAGCGGGCGCATCGGCGTCAGCGTATTGGTCTCGTACCAGTTATAGAGATGGCCCTGATACTTCTCCATCTTCTCAAGCGTATCGACAGTGGCCTGAACGCGATCCAGCGTTTCACCGAAGCCGATCCAGCCGAAATCGCGCGCGGCGACGACGGACAGGAGATAGACACCGATATTGGTCGGCGACGTGCGCTGCGCGACAATCGGTGCCGGATCTTCCTGGAAGTTATCCGGCGGCAAATGATGATTTTCGTCATTTGCGAACTCGGCGAAGTAACGCCAGGTCCGGCGTGCATAGCGGCGCAGGTCCGACTTGTCGGAAGAAAGCACCTCCAGCGTGTCCTGCGGCTTCGCCGAGCGGCTGACCAGCCAAGCAATCAGCGGCGAGGCAAACCAGATGACGGCAAACGGCGCTGCGATCATTGCCGCATGACTTTGGGCGGCAAGCGGGAAGAATATCGCCAGACCCGCAATCGCTATGGCGGGCCACATGAGCTGGAAATAGTAAAGCAGCGTATCGGGCGAGGTTCTCGCCTGCGCTGCCGTGCGCCATTCCAGAAGATTGCGATGCGAAACGAACAGGCGATAGACGGTGCGCGCAATGGCATCCGCCATCAGGAACGCCGAATGCGCGATGAAGGTGGTGCGCAGCGCCACATCAGCCGTGCCGAGCGCGATGTCGGTCAGCACCGACTGCGCATGGCCTTTCAGCGAATAGTCCATGTTTGATGGAATAAGATTGGTGACAATGCCGAATGTCGGCGCGACGAACATGGAGAGAATGAGGAAGCCCTGCCAGACGGCAGCAGGCCCGATTGGCAGCACGCTCCAGCCGACGACGGCTGCGATCAGCCACAGGATCGGATTGAGCGAGCGGCGCAGATTATCGACCATCTTCCAGCGCGTGATGTGGCTGACGCCACGGCTCGTCGAAAACAGCCAGGGCAGCAGCTGCCAGTCGCCACGCGCCCAGCGATGGTGACGCGATACATCGACATTGTAGCCGGTCGGATAATCCTCGACCACTTCGACGTCGCTGACCAGAGCCGCGCGGGCATAGCCGCCTTCGAGAAGATCGTGGCTGAGCAGCGTGTTTTCCGGCACGCGGCCTTTCAGCGCCGCCTCGAAAGCATCGATGTCGTAAAGCCCCTTGCCGGTGAACGTGCCTTCGCCAAGCAGGTCCTGATAGGTGTCGGAGACGGCGAAGACATAAGGGTCGATACCGCGATTGACCGAGAAGACACGCTGCAGGAACGATGCTTCGTCGCCGGTGGTGAGCGATGGCGTGACGCGCGGCTGAAGAATGCCATAGCCACGGATGACCTTGCCGGTCTTTTCGTCGATGACGGGACGGTTCAGCGGATGGCTGAGCTTGCCGGCCAGATGCGTGACGGATTCCGGTGTCAGACGCGTGTCGGCGTCCAGCGTCATGACATATTTGATTGCCTTCGGCAGACGTTCGTCGGCGGGGAAGAAGCTTGTATCCTGATCACCGCGTAAGAGCAGGTTCAGCTCATGCAGCTTGCCGCGCTTGCGCTCCCAGCCCATCCAGCAATTCTGCTTCTCGTTGAACAGGCGGCGGCGATGCAGAAGGAAGAAACGCGGCTGGTCGTCGCCGGTATAGTGCTCGTTGAGCTTGGCGATTTCCTCACGCGCATATTCGTAGATTTCCATATCCGCAGGCGTGATCTCGTGCTTCGCATCGGTCCAGTCGCTGACCAGAGCGAAGTAGATTTCGCCACGCGGATTGGTGAGATAATGCACTTCGAGATTGCGAATCTGCTCGTCGATGGAATCACGCGAGGTGATGAAGGTCGGCACCGCGACCAGCGTGCGCGCCTCCTCCGGCAAGCCTTCCTTATATTCGAAACCGATGAGCCGTGTCGGCTGGACGAACCATGGCACCAGCGCATTGAACAGCGAATAGGACGCATCCATTGCCGGGAAGATTGCCAGAAGCGTGAACAGCGTGCGCAGATCGGTCGAAAGACCGGCACGGATCATGCAGTAATTGACGAGCAACAGAATGAGGATCGTGAAGATCGCCGTGGGCACGAACAGGCCCCAGAGACCAAGACCGCGATAGAAACGCAGCGCCTTGACACCAAACGGCGCTTTGTAACCGCAGACTTTTTCCAATTCCTTGCGGCCTTCGCCCGAAAGATAATAGGCGATTGCGCCCTTACCTTCCGCTTCCGGATGACCGGCCTTTTCCGCACGGTGCCCATCCTCGGCCAGCTTGAGCGCTGCCCATGTGATATCGATTTCGCTCATGTCCGAATAGCGGGCGAGCTTTTCGATGGTCACGCGATAGGCATTGCGGGAGCGGAAATCCAGAAGTTCGAAATCGCTGTGGTCGCGCAGGATCGCATCAACCTCGTTGACGGTTTCAAACCAGGTTTCCCAGTCCACATCATCAATGGATTTGAGCGAGCGGATGACGTTGCCCATCGTGACGCCGCCAGTGGACTGGCGGGCATGTTCCTCGACGATGGCGTCTTCGGGATTGCTGCCCTCCTGCTCCAGAATCCGTTCCAGCCAGCCGGCAGCAGCCGTGGTGTCGGTCGAAGAGGAGCGCAGGCGATAAAGAAGATGGGTCGCGAAAGTGCTGTCGCGGGCGGCATCGGCATACTGCGCCAGAACCGAATCCAGTTCGGCCCCGTCGGCAGCGACCACGATGCGGTCGGCAGCCGTATTGGCCAGATTGCGCATGATGCGCGCGCGATCGACCCGCAGCGCCAGACGGCGCGCATTTTCGATCAGGAAATAGCGCACCGCAGACGGCAGCGCCCACAATTCACCGATCTTCAGCGGTTCGACGGTCTGGAAACCCTTGACGATAGCCGTCAACGTCTTCAGCGAGAAATTGCTGTCCGTATGGGCGACATAGAGCCAGGCCAGCGCGAAAATGCGCGGCATGCCCTCGTAATTTTCAGCCGGGGCCTTGTAGAGCGGCAGCTGGCGAATGAAGCGGCGCGGCAGGTCGCGACGGGCCTGCTGCACGTTCTTGTCGATCTGGTAGTGATTGTCGAGCAGCCATTGTGCAGCTGGCGTGATGGTTTCACCCGCCCGCGATGCGGCGTCGGAAGCGCGATAGGCATGCAGGATCAGCTTGCCGTTTTCAGAAAGACGCTGATCGAACGGGAAGGCGATATAGCCCGGCAGCGGAATGTCTTCGCCGCGCGCCACGGCAGCGGCAAGCGCGCCAAGCTCTTCCTCGGTTTTGTACAAGGCCCGGATGGGAGATGGCTGTTCAGGCGGAATCCGGCCCGATGCATCGGGCTCGCTGGATTTGGGCTCCATCGAAGGTTTCTGCATCGGCGATTTATTCTCGGTAGAGGTTGAATTGGAGAGCGAAGAAGACAATTCCGGCATCTGCCTTAACAGCCTTTCCGAAGGAAATGAGTTATCTGCGGCGGGTGGATACTGACATTATTCTGAATTTTCATTTCAAGGAAACGGCAGTATCCGTGTTCGGTTCCCTGAATGTCGACCGCATTTGGCCAAAATGCGACGGCGCAATGTGCTGATATTCAAACCGTTTGAATCGCAACGCACAATTCTTTCCGCCCATTAATGTTGCGTTATGGAACACCCCGTTTCCTGCAACCCTAACATATTGAAAATAAAAATAATACTACCGCAGGTAACGTGCTGGAAAATTTCAGCGCGGCAAGGCTGCGACCCTCAATAGAGAAAAGCCCGGCAGACATTCGGGAATCACCGCATGTCTGCCGGGCCTTGCGTTTCAGTTCACCAGAAAGTGACGATCATGAACCGGTTTCATTGGCCGGAAAAAGCTTCCAGTAACGCGGTCGGAAAGCGATGCGGCTCTTTTCTGCGGCTGGATGTTCCGCAGGAATTTCGATCTCGACCCGCTCGCGCGCGCCACCCACTTCCAGTTCGACACGCCGCTTGCCGCCCGAACGGCGGCTGGCAACCACCGTGCCTGCGATGCAGCCGCCGCAGCCATCCAGCAATTCGACATCATGCGGACGGAAGAAAAGCTGCGCATCACCATCCGCCACATCTTGCGCCGTCAGGCCGATATTGCGATCCACCAACCAGATTTCGCCCTTTTCAACCCGCACCGGAAGCGTGCTGGACTCGCCGATGAAGCCATAGACGCCGGGGGAATTCGGATTGTCATAGACCTCGTCCGGCGTGCCGATCTGCTCGATACGGCCCTGGCTCATCACCACCACGCGGTCGGCCAGTTCCAGCGCCTCATCCTGATCATGCGTCACGAAAACGGTGGTATGGCCGGTCTTGTCGTGGATTTCGCGCAGCCAGCGGCGCAATTCCTTGCGCACCAGCGCATCGAGCGCGCCGAAAGGTTCGTCGAGAAGCAGGACTTTTGGTTCGATCGCCATGGCGCGGGCAAGCGCCACGCGCTGGCGCTGGCCGCCGGAAAGCTGCGCCGGATAGCGCTTCTCCAGTCCCTGCAGCTGAACGAGATCGAGCAACTCCAGCGCGCGATTGCGAATGGCTTCGCTCGACGGGCGCGTCGCGCTCGGGCGCACCTTGAGGCCGAAGCCGATATTGTCGGCCACCGTCATATGACGGAACAGCGCATAATGCTGGAAGACGAAGCCGACATTGCGCTCCTGAACGCTCTTCTGCGACGCATCCTCTTCACCGAAGAAGATCGTGCCTTCGGTCGGTGTTTCCAGCCCGGCAATCAGACGCAAAAGCGTGGTCTTGCCCGAACCGGAAGGTCCAAGCAGGGCGATCAGCTCGCCGGAACGAATATCCAGCGAGACATTATGCAACGCCGGGAAGCGAGCGAACTCCTTACGCACACCGGCAACACGAACTTCCATTCCCAATCCTTTCCCCTGCCGCTGCGCGGCCATGTTCATTTCTACCGCCTTGCGGACGGCTATCGGTTTAATTTTAATGTCCGTTTCCGCTGCCGGCCAGTTCATCGCCATAGCGCAGTTCCAGCGCTGTCTTGATGGCAAGCGTCAACAAGGCCAGAAAAGCCAGGAGCGACGCCACCGCGAATGCACCGACGAAGTTATATTCGTTGTAGAGAATTTCCACATGCAGCGGCATCGTATTGGTGAGACCGCGAATATGTCCGGACACAACGGAAACAGCGCCGAACTCGCCCATTGCACGCGCATTGCAGAGCAGCACACCGTAAAGCAGCCCCCATTTGATATTGGGCAGCGTCACGTAACGGAAAGTCTGCCAGCCATTGGCGCCCAGCGAAATGGCTGCCTCCTCGTCGCCGGTTCCTTGTTCCTGCATCAGCGGGATCAGTTCGCGCGCAACGAAGGGAAACGTCACGAATACCGTTGCCAGCACGATGCCGGGGACTGCGAACAATATCTCGATCCCATGCCGCGACAGCCACGGGCCAAGCAGGCTGTGACTGGAAAAAAGCAGCACGAAAACAAGGCCTGAAATGACCGGCGACACGGAAAAAGGCAGATCGATCAGCGTCGTCAGCAGCGCCTTGCCCTTGAACTCGAACTTGGCGATGGCCCAAGCAGCTGCAATGCCGAAGGCCAGATTGAGCGGCACGGCGATGGCAGCGACCATGAGCGTTAGCTTTATCGCGGCCCAGGCATCCGGCTCGACCAGTGCTGCCAGATATTCACCTGCTCCCTTGCGGAAGGCTTCAACGAAGACCGCAATGACCGGCAGGATGAGGAAGAGAGCCAGAAAAGCCAGCGCCAGAGCGATCAACGTGATGCGCGTCGGCAGACTTTCGGTGACAGCGCTTCGGCTTTTGCGGGCAGCGGAAGAGACAGGTTCATTCGCCATGACCGTATTTCCTCCGTGTCCACGACTGGATGAGATTGATGAAAAGCAGCATCGCGAAGGAAAGCGCCAGCATCACCGTGGCAAGCGCGGTCGCCCCGGCATAATCATATTCCTCCAGCTTGATGACGATCAGAAGCGGCGCGATTTCCGAGACATAGGGCGTGTTGCCCGCGATGAAGATGACCGAGCCATATTCGCCGACGCCGCGCGCGAAGGCGAGCGCGAAGCCAGTCAGGATGGCAGGTTGCAGGCTCGGCAACAACACCCGCCAGATGGTCTGGAACCGGGATGCGCCAAGGGTTGCCGCAGCCTCTTCGACCTCACGGCTGATTTCCTCCATGATCGGCTGGACCGTGCGCACCACAAAGGGCAGGCCGATGAAGATCAGCGCGATGACGATGCCCGCCCGCGAAAAGGCGATGCGAATGCCGAGCGGGGTCAGCAGGCTGCCGATCCAGCCATTCGGCGCATAGATCGCGGCAAGTGCAATACCCGCCACTGCCGTCGGCAAAGCAAACGGAATATCGACGATGGCATCGACAAATCGGCGCCCTGGAAACCGATAACGCACGAGCACCCAGGCGAGGATGACGCCAAAGACCACATTGACCAGCGCCGCGATGAAGGCGGTGCCGAAGCTCGTTTCAAGCGCCTTCAAGGTGCGCTCATCAGTAATGAGTCGCCAGAAGCCGGAAATCCCGACTTCGCTGGAACGCAGCACCAATGCCGCAAGCGGAATGAGAATGAGAAGGGTCAGATAGGCAACACTGAAGCCGAACGTCAGCCCGAAACCGGGAATGACGCTCGGCTTTCGAAAGTGCGACCCCGCCCTGGCCCGTGCAGGGAGCGAAGACATGCGTTGGTTTGTTCCCTCTTCAGTACTTACTGTTTGCTGCTTGTCCTCGATTTCCGGACTATTTTCCCGGCTTGTAGATCTGGTCGAAGGTTCCTCCGTCGCCGAAATGATAGGGCTGAGCCTTGGCCCATCCGCCGAAAATCGGATCATCGATCGTCACCAGCGTCAAGTCAGGGAACTTGCGCTGCTTGTCGGCTGGAATGACGTCAGGCTTCGACGGACGGTAGAAATGCTTGGCGGCAAGCGCTTGCCCTTCCGGCGAATACAGATATTCGAGATAGGCAGTTGCCAGTTTGGTGGTGCCGTTTTCCTCAGCGTTCTTGTCCACCACCGCGACCGGCGGTTCGGCCAGAATGGACTGCGGCGGAACGACGATGTCGAATGCATCCTCGCCAAATTCCGCGACCGAGAGATAGGCTTCGTTCTCCCAGGCCAACAGCACATCGCCGAGCTGGCGCTGCACGAAAGTGGTCGTCGCGCCACGCGCGCCGGTGTCGAGCACAGGCACATGGCGGAACAGTTCGCCGATGTAATCCTTGATCTTCTGCTCGTCGCCACCGTATTGCTTGTAGGCCCAAGCCCAAGCGGCGAGATAGTTCCAGCGTGCGCCGCCGGAAGTCTTCGGGTTCGGCGTGATGACCTCGACGCCGTCCTTCACCAGATCGCCCCAATCCTTGATGCCCTTTGGGTTACCCTTGCGCACGAGAAAGACGATGGTTGACGTATAGGGCGCCGAATTGTTGGGCAAGCGCTTGCGCCAGTCCTTGTCGATCTTGCCTGAAAGCTCAGCGATAGCATCGATATCGCTTTCCAGCGCAAGCGTGACCACGTCGGCCTTGATTCCGTCGATCACCGACCGCGCCTGCTTGCCCGACCCGCCATGGGATGCGCGAATGGTGACAGTTTCGCCGGTTTCCGCCTTCCAGTGGGCGGCAAAAGCGGCGTTGTAATCCTTGTAGAGTTCACGCGTCGGATCGTAGGATACGTTCAGAAGCGTCTGATCTGCAAAGCCTGGCCGAACTGTCCCGGCCAGCGAAGCCGCAGCGACCAATGCCGCCAATGTGAGCGAAAATCTCGATATCTTCATGACCGCCTCCATGGTTCATTGGTCAAGACAGTATCAGAGCTCTTTGAAGACAGGATGCCACAAGCCGGTCGTTATTTGAAACGACTTCGAAAAATCTGCTCTTTTCCTACGCGGCATCGGGAAATATTTTTTCCATTCGACCTGCAAAACTGCCTTCGGACGCAAAGTTCAAAGCGTTTCCCATTGAAGCCGTAAAGGAACCGGCAGCCCATGCAGGCGAGGCCCGGACTGGGGTTGCGGGGGCAAGTATTCATCCGGGCCTCGGCCAGTCTCGCGACCGGCAGACTAACAACGGGCGAAACCTGTTTCGGTTGCAGGAAATCAGTTACGGTCGATTATTTTTTGCAGTCGAGTTGCAGCCATATCGAGCGCACCAAGCGCTCTCTTGAACTATGCCGCCGAAGAGTTACTTTCCCTGTATCGATTGACTGACCAGAGGATTTTCCGACCATGGCATATTGCAGGCGCTATATCGGCGCTCTTTTCGTGATTGCGACAGGCCCGGCAATGCTGTTCGCACCTTCTGCATCAGCGCAAGCCCAGAATCTGAACCCCATTGAGCGGGTCGATTACATATGCGAGCGCGGGGTCGTCGTGCCTGTCACCTATATCCGCAACGGCAGCGCTCCCGAATTTGCCGTGCTCGATGCCGAGGGCAAGATGATTGCGCTGCAATGGCACGACAATCTCAAAAAGTATGTCGCCATTGATGAGCAGGACAGCTACCGCTGGAGCGATAAGGACGGACAGGCCGTGCTGAGCCATCTCGAAGCCGATCACACGGCCAAGGAAGTGACGCTGCTGTCGGCGTGCCGTTCGGACGATCCGGAAGAATAGGAGATCCCCGTTACGGGACGAGGTAATGCTTGTCCCATTGGTTGTGGGGCACTTCGTCACCGATATCGTAGCGGAACGAAACGATATTAATATGGTCTTCGTCCGTCTTGCAGACGAAGGACAGCTTGTACCAATGCTCGCGACTGCGGAAGGCCGCACCATCGGCCCTGATGGAATTCTTCCTGGTTACCGGGTCAGAAAAGGCATAGGCCAGAACCTTGTCGACCGAAAACTTCTGTTCCCGCGTGATGCGCTCCATGGCTTCCACATCGCAACGCTGCTCAAGGCGGGTTGCCGGATCGAGCTTCTCAAGCTGGGCCTTTTCAGAGGCGTTCATCGCAAAAGACGGGGAAAACGCCGCATCGAAAAGGAATAGACTGGCAACAGCGGATGCGGACAACAGAACGGGCATGAATTTCATCGGACTTTCGGGAACTCCTCGGCACTCACATTATCGGTGGTGATAGTAGCCATGATTTGCGGCAATGTACGGATCATCACCGGAAACTTATCGAAGGCCAACCGTAAAAACCGCCATCCCCCAAATTTATCTTCGCATACGGCTATTTGGGCTCACTCTTCCACATAGGTCCGATTGCGCCCTCCTTTCTTGGCGGCATAGAGGACTTTGTCGGCCCTATCGACTGTTTGCCAGAGATCCCCCCGCTCCGGCAGACGGACACAGCCAATGCTGCAGGTGACACTGGTTTCCTTGGATAGGCGCTGGAAACGATGTCTCTCGATATTCTGCCTCACCCCTTCCATAAGCTGGAGGACATTATCAGCGTGCATCTCGTCGAGACAGATCACGAATTCCTCACCACCGGTACGGGCAATCAGCGGCCGTTCGCCGATGAGCCTGCGCAGGATTCCGGCAAACTCCTTCAGGACGGCATCGCCCGCCGCGTGACCGTAAGCATCGTTCACCGCTTTGAAGTAATCGATATCGCAAACAGCGACCCAGCCGGATACGCCCTTTTTCGCCTGCGAAAGCGCATTGTAACGTATTTCCAGTCCGCGCCGGTTGAGAAGTCCGGTCAGGGGATCGCTGTCACGTTCGTGTGACAGCACACCGATACGGTCATAACCGGCGGCAGCCAGCAATACGAAGCCTAGAACGACCGCTGCGATGGTGGTGGAAAACACTGTCCATTGCCAGAAGGCCGTAACCGCGAAATTGGCAACATTCTCGTCGTCCACCAGGGATTGTATCGTCAGTAGCGTGCGCGGAATGAAATGCAATGCCACGAGAACGAGCGTGACAAGCAGGAGACGATCTATCAGGGCGCCTTTTGCCAGTCTGCGCAATCGCCAGGCGAAGACCAGAATCATAGCAGCCATGCCAAAATTCAGAATATAGACACGCGCAACAAGATTCCGGTCGATGTAAAAGAAATACCCGATACCCCCGATGATCAGAGCGAAGCTGATAGCAACAAACAACCAGGAAATATCCATATCCGAGCGCAGCAGGATACCGCGGCCGCCCGCCAGAGTACCGGCCACATAAAGGGTCGCCGAAACAAGCGTGTTCAGGCCGACATCGCCCGGCACAAAGGCCAATTGCGACAACATGGCGATACCGATGAACATAAAACCCAGGCTGCACCAAACAAGTATCCGGCGTTCACGATCGGAAATCCACGTGATCGCGAGAGCCATCGAAAACAGAAGCAGAACGGCGGGCAGCACGAATTTCATATAAATCGGACGCGAAACTTGCAATTTTTGGGAGAAGACTTATCGCGCCCTCTAAAGAAAATTACAATTGCGTAAATTAAAACTTCCTGGTTGACCAGCTATGCGTGCTGGGCAGGACTGCAGACATGACCATCCGGCTGCATGTCGCAATCCGCCGCTTTCGCTCTTGATTTCATCGGGCTGTCCGTGTTTGTAACCTGCAAACATTGCCGTGATATGCGCTATCATATGCGCCACGCAGTCCCGTCGCGAAAGGAAGAGACATGAAGCCCGTTTTCCTGCAACTGCAGTGCACGCCCGGCAAGACCTACGAAGTCGCCGATACGCTCTTTCAGCGTGAAATCGTCTCCGAGCTTTATTCCACCAGCGGCGAGTTCGACCTTCTGGCCAAGATCTACATCGCCGAAGATCAGGACATCGGCAAGTTCATCGCCCAGAATGTCCTCGACATTCCCAATATCGTTCGCTCGCTGACGACGCTGACCTTTACGGCGTTCTGACACGCGCTCGCTTCATCGCTCCCGACCGGTAAAGGTTTGATTCACCATTAACGAATTATCATGTCGGCAAAGGGAACCTCTGCTTGCGCTCGCGCATTTCTTGCGTGAAGGGCTTACCTCAAAAAGGAGGCAGCGAGACAGGTGATGAACGATCTTGGACAGCGGCGGGTATTGGTGGTGGAAGACGAGATTTTCGTCGCACTTGACGTCGCCGCGACTGTCGAGGATGCCAACGGCACCGTGCTGGGTCCGGTGGGTACCGTCCGGCAGGCGATCGATATCATCAACCGCAATGAAGTCGACGCAGCCATTCTCGATGTAAACCTTGCCGATGGCGATGTGGAAGCGGTGCTGGACCGGTTAAAGAGCCGCGACATCTTCGTGGTCATCCATACCGGGGGCGGATTGCCTGCCCGTCTGGCGGACCGCTATCCGGAAGTGCCGGTTTTCCAGAAGCCGATCCCGCCATCGGTGCTGACACGCACGCTGGCTTCCGCCCTCGCTTCGCATATGGTCTGACGAGGCAGGATGCGGCAGACATCTCCCGATTTTGCAACCGTGCTGAAGGAAGTCGAGGCCGATGCAGATCAGGCGGACCACGGCCGCCGTCCGCAATTCGGGTTTGCGTCGGCCGTCTTTTCCGCTGACTTGGACAACGCCCCGATGCCGCCCCGCCAGCCGGACAATCTGGATAGCCTGTTCGACGTCGAAGACCTGCCGGAGACTGGACCAGCGCCTGAACAGGAAAGGCAGGCAATAGAAACGCGCATGCAGAAACAGTCACCGGATGCGATCCGCCGGGAGCTGGACCTGCGCCCTGACCTGAAACGCGCAGAATTGCAGCAACGACGCCGCAGCTTTGCCGCCAGCAACCATCCCGACCGCCTGCCGGAAGAGTTTCGCCCTGCCGCAGAACAGCGGATGAAAACGGCAAATGCCCTGCTCGATACCGCCATGGCCACGGCGTCCACTTAAAGCCAAGCAATTTCCTTACGTTTTCAGCGCAAAATCTTTTGCCTTATAACAAGAACGTGCTAGATTGCCCTGTCTGTGCCTGCGAAAGCTGTCGCACGCCGGAACCCTTTCCGTTGTCCGCAAGTCTGCAAACGGTCTCGCTGCTCTCCCCGTACTCCGGGCAAAATGGGCGATATGGGGCAATTTGCGCTTTGCCCAGCGGGGGCGGTTCTGTCATAGCGGTTACAATTAGAATAGTTCCTAAAAGGTTTGAAAATGCCTCCTTATCGTTCGCGTACAACCACCCACGGTCGCAACATGGCCGGCGCGCGCGGCCTATGGCGCGCCACCGGCATGAAGGATGAGGATTTCGGCAAGCCGATTATTGCCGTGGTGAACTCGTTCACCCAGTTCGTGCCGGGCCATGTGCATCTGAAAGACCTCGGCCAGCTCGTCGCACGCGAAATCGAAAGCGCTGGCGGCGTGGCAAAAGAATTCAACACCATTGCGGTCGATGACGGCATCGCCATGGGCCATGACGGCATGCTCTATTCGCTGCCGTCGCGTGAACTCATCGCCGACTCGGTCGAATATATGGTCAATGCGCATTGCGCCGACGCGATGGTGTGCATTTCCAACTGCGACAAGATCACCCCCGGCATGCTGATGGCCGCGCTGCGCCTCAATATCCCGGTCGTGTTCGTTTCCGGCGGACCGATGGAAGCGGGCAAGGTGGTCTGGGACGATTCCGTCAAGAAGCTCGACCTCGTGGATGCGATGGTTGCCGCTGCCGACGACCACTACACTGACGATCAGGTCAAGGCAATCGAGCGCTCCGCCTGCCCGACTTGCGGCTCCTGCTCGGGCATGTTCACCGCCAATTCGATGAACTGCCTCACCGAAGCGCTGGGTCTGTCGCTGCCGGGCAATGGCTCGACGCTCGCAACCCATGCCGACCGCAAGCGCCTCTTCGTGGAAGCCGGTCATCTGGTCGTCGATCTCGCGCGGCGTTATTACGAGCAGAACGACGAAAGCGTGCTGCCGCGCTCGATTGCAAGCTTCCCGGCTTTTGAAAACGCCATGACGCTCGACATTGCCATGGGCGGTTCGACCAATACGGTTCTGCATCTGCTTGCCGCTGCACAGGAAGCCGAGATTGACTTCACCATGGCCGATATCGACCGCCTGTCGCGTCGCGTGCCGGTCCTCTGCAAGGTCGCGCCTGCCGTCGCCTCCGTTCATATGGAAGACGTGCATCGCGCTGGCGGCATCATGGGTATTCTGGGCCAGCTCGAAAAGGCGGGCCTCATCAACACCGATCTGCCGACCGTCCATAGTGAATCCATGGGTAAGGCGCTCGATCATTGGGACGTCACGCGCTCCAATAGCGAGATGGTGCACAAGTTCTATAGGGCTGCTCCCGGCGGCGTGCCGACGCAGGTTGCCTTCTCTCAGGAGCGCCGCTTTGACAGCGTCGATTCTGACCGTGAAAAGGGCGTCATCCGTTCCAAGGAACATGCCTTCAGTCAGGACGGTGGTCTGGCGGTACTTTACGGCAATCTGGCCGAAGACGGCTGCATCGTGAAAACGGCAGGCGTGGACGATTCCATCCTGAAATTCTCCGGCCCTGCCCGCATCTTCGAGAGCCAGGATTCGGCTGTGCTCGGCATTTTGAACGGCAAGATCAAGCCGGGCGACATTGTGCTGATCCGCTATGAAGGCCCGCGCGGCGGCCCCGGCATGCAGGAAATGCTCTACCCGACCAGCTATCTGAAGTCGAAGGGCCTCGGCAAAGCCTGCGCGCTCATCACCGACGGACGTTTCTCGGGCGGCTCTTCGGGCCTCTCCATCGGCCATGTCTCGCCGGAAGCGGCTGAAGGCGGCACCATCGGCCTGGTGCGCGAAGGCGATATCATCGATATCGACATTCCGAACCGCAAGATCCACCTCGCTGTTGATGATGCAACGCTGGCAGAACGCCGCGCCGAGCAGGATGCAACCGGCTGGAAGCCAGCAGAGGAACGCAAGCGCAAGATTTCCACGGCGCTGAAGGCCTATGCCTCAATGGCAACCAGTGCTGCCAAGGGTGCGGTCCGGAAATTGCCGGATTGATTCCATTACGAAGTATTTTATTAAGGGCTCTTCGGAGCCCTTTTTATTTTTTTGGGAGACTGGAAATCATGAATTTTAGAACAATGCTTTTTGCATCTATATCAACGTCGCTGTTGTCAATTGCACCGGCACAGAGCCAGGAATTAACCAAGCAAGATTATCTAGCACTCCCTGCAAAATCTTTGAAAAATTTTCAATGTGCAATTCTCATCCAGAACATGGGAACTGCAATAAATCCATCTGCCTCGTCCTACCTTTTGTCGTCCAGTTTTACACAAAAGGCTTATGAGCTCGGCAAGCAGTATTATGAGGCGCTGGAAAGCAACAAGATTAGCGTCATGGACCTCACGCTTGACATGCCTTCAGAGTTTAAACTGGATACGGTTGCGATCATGGCCCGAGATCAGCAAGAAGTCATTGCTTTTAAGTTAGGCCGTATCTCGGTCAAAGCGACTGCTGACCTTCTTTACAAGGTTGGAGCCGTGACTGATGAGGGCGAAGTCGACACCTCCAAGTTCAGACAGAAATCTCCAGAACTTCTGGATGAATATTGCGATTTCGCGGGATTGAACATGCCTGCTCCCATGCTGGAGAAGCTGCAGCAGGATCTCAAATCATCGATTCAGGACTAAGCACAACGACTATTACTGAAGGACCTTCTCCACCGCCGGCATCAGATCGTTCTTCACCGACTCCGGCGTAAACGGCCCCACATGCTTGTAGACAATCTTGCCGTCCTGATCGACGAGGAAGGTTTCCGGCACGCCGTAGACGCCCCATTCGATGGCTGAACGCCCGACGCGGTCGGCGCCGACGGCAGCAAAGGGATTACCGAGATCGCCGAGGAAACGGCGCGCATTTTCCGGCTGGTCCTTGTAATTGAGGCCAACCACGCGGACGCGCTCATCCTTGGCGATTTCCATCAAGAGCGGATGCTCCTGACGACAGGGAACGCACCACGATCCCCAGACATTCACCAGTGTGAGCTTGCCCTTAAAATCTTCGCTGTTGAGGCCGGGAACAGGCACGCCATCGCGCAGCAGACCTTCGACAGGCGGCAGGTTCGTCTGCGGCGCCTGTTTGCCGATCAGCGCGGAAGGGATCGTCGTATTGTCCTTGCCCGACAGAAGCTGGACGGCAAATACCGCCGCCAGTCCGACGAAAATTGCCAGCGGCAAAAGGGCAACCCATGTGGAGCGCTTTTTCGGCGCGACGGGTTTCTCGGTCGTTTCGGTCATTGTGCTTTACCGGGGGCTTTTGCAGAACGGCGGCGCACGCCCTGCACTTCCAGCCGTTTCAATTCGTTTTTCTGGATGCGCTGATCGATCAATATCCAGCCGATGATGATGACAAGCGCTGCTGCCGTGATGCCATAGGAGGCCAGAACAAAGCCGAGATGGTTCATATTACACCCTCCTGTGTCTTGGTCTTGCGGTCGGCATTCCGTGCGGCAAGCTTTTTCATCGACGCCACGCGGCGGCGCCAGATTTCATTGCGCATGGCCATCATGTGCAGCGTGAAGAACAGAAGCGAAAAGCCGATGGCCATCACGAAAAGCGGACGCAGCATGGATGCATCGATGGTGGGGCCGTCCATGCGGAACACCGAAGCCGGCTGGTGCAGCGTGTTCCACCAGTCGACCGAGAATTTGATGATCGGAATATTAATGAAGCCGACCAGCGTGAGCACGGCCACCGGCCTGGCGCTTTTCGCCGGATCATCCATGGCGCGCGACAGCGCGATAATGCCGAGATACATCAGGAACAGCACGAAGACCGAGGTCAGCCGCGCATCCCACACCCACCATGTACCCCACATCGGCTTGCCCCAGAGCGAACCGGTGGCAAGCGCAAGCGCGGTGAAGACGGCGCCGAGCGGAGCGGCTGCGCGGATCGAGACATCGGCCAGCGGATGCCGCCAGACCAGCGTGCCCAGCGCCGACACCGCCATGATCGAGTAGCACATCATGGAAAGCCATGCGAAAGGCACATGGATATACATGATGCGGACCGTCATCCCCTGCTGATAGTCCTCCGGCGACTGGAAGAAGACCATATAGAGGCCAACCGCCAGAAACAGTACCGAAAGCCCGGCCAGCCACGGCAAGACCTTGCCTGCAAAGGCAAGGAACCGCGTGGGATTGGCCAGATCGAGCCAGCTCGTGGTTTTAACGGCATCTTTGGTCATGTCTTTTTCCATGGCCTATATTTACCTTCCACCCCTGTCCCGTTCAATTGACCGTAATCAACTGCGTCAATCCGCCGAACTTTTCAGCGCTGCGCTCGCGGCCAGCGGCCCAAGAACGGCAAAGAACAGGGTGAGAGCGGCCAAAATGAGAAAGGGCGCCAGAAAGGGCGCATTGTCTACTGTCGCTCCATGCGAAGCTGATACACCGAAAATGAGCACCGGAATGGTGAGCGGCAGAACAATCACCGACACCAGCAACCCGCCGCGCGGCAGCGCTACGGCAAGGGCTGCACCCACAGCGCCGATGAAGGCAATGGCGGGCGTTCCCACCAGAAGCGTCAGCGATGTTGCGCCGATTGCCGTCGCCTCCATATTCATGAACAGGCCGAGCATGGGCGATGCGATCACCAGCGGCAGCACACTTGCCACCCAATGGGCCGCGCATTTCACAAAAACCGTGAAGGCCAGCATGTGACTGTCCGCGCCGATCAGCAGCAGATCGAGCGAACCATCCTCCCGGTCTGCCTGAAACAGCCGATCGAGGCCGAGGAGCGTTGCCAGCAACGCACCGATCCACAGCATGGCGGGGCCGATCCGCGCCAGAAGGTTGAGGTCAGGCCCGACGCCGAAGGGCATGACGGCAATGACCGCGAGGAAGAACAATATGCCGATCAGCGCGCCGCCACCGGCGCGGAAACTGAGGCGCAAGTCTCTCAGGAAAAGTGCCAGCATCAGGCGCCCTCACCTGAATAGGCGGCCATGTCGAGCGTGCTGACACCAATACTTCTTTCCAATGCAGTTTCGGACGGGAAACCGGTTTCCACTTTCCCTGAAACTGCATCCAAGCCCAACGGAATATGCGTTGCAGCGACGATCATGCCCCCTTCTCGCATATGGCCGCGCATGATTTCTGCAAAGCGGGCTTCCGACGCCTTGTCGAGACCGGCGGTCGGCTCGTCCACGATCCAGAGCGGACGATGGCTGACCAGAAGCTTGGCGATGGAAACACGGCGCTTCTGCCCCGTCGACAGATAGCCGAACGGCAGATGCTCCACACCGGGCAGATCGACGGCTTCCAGCGCCTCATCGATCTCCGCTTGCGCGGCGCCGTTGAACTTCTGCCAGAAGGACAGGTTCTCGCGCACGCTGAGCGCCGGTTTCATCGCATTCTGGTGTCCGAGATAATGGCAAGCGGCACGCACCGGCAGAACCGTGCCGTCGTCGCTCAATTTCACCTTTCCGGCTTCGGGCTGAAGCAGGCCGCAGATGATTCGCAGCAACGTGGATTTGCCCGAACCATTCGGTCCGGTCACCACCAGCGCCTCGCCTTCACTGAGAGCAAAATACAGGCCAGCGAAAATCGTTTCGCCGCCTCTTTCGCCCGCCAGATTTTCGGCTTCCAGCCGCATTTTATACCTCTAAGCCCCGATGGATAATTGCCAGACCAATAGAACCGGAGCCCCGAAATATCCATGGAAAGGCATCGCAACATTTCGCCGCAAGGGGCCGAATTCACGATATTCTGTCTGGAATCGTTTTAGAAAACTCTCTATATGAGGGCTACCACGCCAGCGGTCGGCGTGGAAACCATTTTTGGCCGATCTCAAACACTTGGCGCCCGTAAGGACCCAGGCTTCGGGACGGACAGCGGAAATGACTGCACCCGCACCTTGGCGCGTCCTTGAAACGCTAGCCTAGGCGTTCGTCCTGGTTTTCCGGCCAGTAGCATGAAGGACGAACGCAGTGTCGCACATCGACAGCTTTAAATGCCGCAAAACCCTTACCGTGGGTGGTAAGGATTATGTTTATTACAGCCTGACCGAAGCCGAAAAGAACGGCCTTGAGGGCGTTTCCAAGCTTCCATTCTCCATGAAGGTTCTGCTCGAGAACCTGCTCCGCTTTGAGGACGACCGCTCCGTCAAGAAGTCGGATATCGAAGCTGTCGCCAAGTGGCTGAACGATCGCGGCTCTGCCGGCGCAGAAATCGCCTACCGCCCGGCCCGCGTGCTGATGCAGGACTTCACCGGCGTTCCCGCCGTCGTTGACCTCGCAGCCATGCGCGACGGCCTCAAGTCGCTCGGCGGCGACCCGGAAAAGATCAATCCGCTCGTTCCCGTCGATCTCGTCATCGACCACTCGGTCATCGTCGACGAATTCGGCAATCCAAGCGCGTTCAAGGCCAATGTGGACCTCGAATATCAGCGCAATGGCGAACGCTACCGCTTCCTCAAATGGGGTCAGCAGGCATTCAAGAACTTCCGCGTCGTTCCTCCGGGCACCGGCATCTGCCATCAGGTGAACCTCGAATATCTGGCCCAGGCTGTCTGGACCAAGGAAGAAGACGGCGAAACTGTTGCCTATCCTGACACCTGCGTCGGCACCGACAGCCACACCACCATGGTCAACGGCCTTGGCGTTCTGGGCTGGGGCGTCGGCGGCATCGAAGCCGAAGCGGCCATGCTCGGTCAGCCAGTTTCCATGCTTCTGCCGGAAGTCATCGGCTTCCGCCTCACCGGCAAGCTCAAGGAAGGCGTGACCGCGACCGACCTCGTTCTCACCGTAACGCAGATGCTGCGCAAGAAGGGTGTTGTCGGCAAGTTCGTCGAGTTCTTCGGCGCAGGCCTTGAAAACATGACGCTCGCCGACCGTGCGACCATCGGCAATATGGCACCCGAATACGGCGCGACCTGCGGTTTCTTCCCGGTCGATCAGGAAACGCTTGCCTATATGCATATGACCGGTCGCGACGAGCACCGTCTTGAACTGGTCGAAGCTTACTGCCGTGCGCAGGGCATGTGGCGTGAAAGCGGATCGGCTGATCCGGTCTTCACCGATGTTCTCGAACTCGACATGGGCGATGTCGTTCCGTCAATGGCTGGCCCGAAGCGCCCGGAAGGCCGCATTGCGCTGGAAAACATCGGCTCCGGTTTCGCCACCTCGCTCGAAAACGAGTACAAGAAGACCACCGGCCAGACCACACGTTATGCCGTCGAAGGTGAAGACTATGACCTCGGCCATGGCGATGTGGCAATTGCCGCCATCACGTCATGCACCAATACCTCGAACCCGAGCGTCCTGATTGCAGCCGGTCTTCTGGCACGCAATGCGGTTGCCAAGGGCCTCAAGTCCAAGCCATGGGTCAAGACCTCGCTTGCCCCCGGCTCGCAGGTGGTTGCCGCCTATCTCGAATCCGCTGGTCTCCAGAAGGATCTCGACGCGCTCGGCTTCAATCTCGTCGGTTTCGGTTGCACGACCTGCATCGGTAACTCCGGTCCGCTGCCTGCACCGATTTCCAAAGTGATCAATGAGAAGGGCCTGATCGCGGCTGCCGTTCTTTCCGGAAACCGCAACTTTGAAGGCCGTGTTTCGCCGGACGTTCAGGCCAACTATCTGGCTTCGCCGCCGCTCGTCGTCGCTCACGCTCTCGCCGGTACGGTCACCAAGGATCTGACCAAGGAGCCGCTCGGCGAAGACAAGGACGGCAACCCGGTATTCCTGCGTGACATCTGGCCTTCCTCTCAGGAAATCCAGGATTTCATCGCCAAGAATGTTACCCGCAAGATTTTCTCGGAGAAATATGCGGACGTATTCAAGGGCGATGCAAACTGGCAGGCCGTTCAGGTTCCCGCAGGCCAGACCTATGCATGGGACGACGATTCGACCTATGTGCAGAACCCGCCTTACTTCGTCGGCATGGGCAAGTCGGCAGGTCAGATCGGCGACGTCAAGGGCGCCCGCGTTCTGGGCCTCTTCGGCGACAAGATTACGACCGACCACATTTCGCCTGCCGGTTCCATCAAGGCGCAGTCGCCGGCCGGCAAGTATCTGCTGGACCATGGCGTCGGCGTTGCAGACTTCAACCAGTACGGCACGCGTCGCGGCAACCATGAAGTGATGATGCGCGGCACCTTCGCAAACATCCGTATTCGCAACCACATGCTGGGCGAAAACGGACGTGAAGGCGGCTACACCATCCACTATCCGTCGAAGGAAGAAATGTCGATCTACGACGCGGCCATGGAATACAAGGCCGAGGGCGTGCCGCTCGTCGTCTTCGCAGGCGTCGAATATGGTAACGGTTCGTCGCGCGACTGGGCGGCCAAGGGTACCAACCTGCTTGGCGTCAAGGCTGTGATCGCGCAGTCCTTCGAGCGTATCCACCGTTCCAACCTCGTCGGTATGGGCATTGTGCCTTTCGTCTTCGAGGAAGGCACGAGCTGGCAGACGCTCGGCCTCAAGGGCGACGAAATCGTCACCATCGAAGGTCTGGCCGATGTGCGTCCGCGTCAGAAGGTCGAAGCCTCCATCACCTATGCCGACGGCTCGGTGAAGAAGGTTCCACTCATCTGCCGCATCGATACGCTGGACGAGCTCGACTACATGAAGAACGGCGGCATCCTGCAAACCGTTCTGCGTGACCTCGCCGCTTAATCGGCAAAAGCATAAAAATCAGAAGTCGCCGGAGAAATCCGGCGGCTTTTTTATTTTGGACTGGACACGGAACCTATCGGCCCGAACGGATCATTTCCCTGATTTTTACCGCTTTTTCAAAGTGATCGAGGGTATGGGTGTTGATCCACCACTCGGCAGCCTCCATGAGCAATTCCGGCTCCGTGTTCCTGTTGGCAAAGAAGGCATAGAACGAAATACCGACCAGTTCGCCCTTTTTCGCTATCTTCTCATCGCAGATAGCGATGGCTTTTTCTCTCAAGCTCGATCTCATGTTCAACCAGTCTCTTTTCCGCACGATCCGTTGTGAGCTAATTTTGAAAAGAGTTTCGCGACCTCTGCGAATCTCACCGCAACGTGAATTCCTATTGATTGCAGGACTTCTTACATAATAGATGTCAGCGACAATAATTGCAGGATGAAACGAAGTGATACTCCACGCCCCTCTCTATGGGACAGGTCCATGGCTTACCGGCGAGCATTTGCCCGGCTGGCGTAGCATCTGTGCCGTTCTGGGGCTGGCTTTCACCGGCTGCATCTCCATGCAGGGACAAGCCAAGGCACAGGACAGCAGCAAGAAGACCGCAGTTCTGGAGCTTTACACCAGCCAGGGCTGCAAGTCCTGCCCCCAGGCTGACCAGAATTTCGCGAAATATGCCGACGATCCCAATGTTCTGGCACTGTCGTTTCACGTCAATTACTGGGATTATATGGGATGGCGCGATACGCTTGCCACCCAGGAGAACACCGACCGGCAGAACGCCTATCGCAATTCCTTCAATGCGCGCATGATCTATACGCCGCAGGCCATCATCAATGGCACGGCGGAGGTCAACGGGCGCGACAGGGAAGCCGTTCAGGCACAGATTGCGGCCAACAAGCTGGATGTGCCGGTTTCGATCACACAGCTCGATGACGGGCGCCTATCCATCGAAATCGGCGCAGGCAAGAAACCAAAGGCCCCTGTGCATGTGGTGCTGTTCTATTTCCGTGATTCCGTGACTATCCCGATCACGGAGGGTGAAAATGCCGGTCAGGCCGTCACCTATCGCAACACCGTCCGCGATACCAATACGATCGGCATGTGGGATGGCAAGCCACTGAAAATCGAAATCCCGGCTTCGGAACTGAAACGCAAGGACGTTTCGGGCTGTGCCGTGGTGCTGCAGGAAACCCGCGACGACAACACGCTCGGCCCCATCCATGGTGCCGGCATGTTCAAGCAAAAGAAACCAGTCGGCCTCTGAGCCTTCAGCAAGCCTCATCGCTCTCGCGCGATTTATAGCGAGAAACGCGTCCGATCAGATCGAACAGATTTTCCTTTTGGGCTGATGCCGTGCCGGGCTTCTGCATAGGGCTTATGGGCGCGTGTTGCAACTTGGTTCAGCGGAAGCTGGAAAAGGTTGGTTCGGCTCGGGCAGTCCTTTGGGCGGGGGGCTTGGGGTCGGACATACCCGAACCGAACCGTCTCAGGCAACGTGTAGATGCTGAAGCCATAATCAGGCTGGAATGCGAAACTGACAAGGCGAAAATGTGGCCGACAATCACCATTGCAAACAGGCATTCTCTTTTCGTGAATAACTAATATTTGGCCTCCAGTCCCTATTTATTGGGGTTTTTTCCAGTGAATAATCAGCGGTTGAAATCGGCCCGCCGAAGCCTCCCCTTGAAATTGCTTCACAAAAGCATCACCCTGTTGTCATGCGCCGGTTCGGTTCGCTTCTTCGCCATTGCCGAATATCCAAACCGGTTGCGCGCAGTTTGTTTATGAGCCTGCCCGATTTTCGGTCCGTGCTCTGCAAAAGGCTGAAAGGAAGGAAATGGATACGTCAAGCGCAGCGAATGAGGATTTGTCATCCCCTTCTCCCTCGTCTGCTTCGCCAAAGGTCATTCCCCTCGACCGTGCGCGATCTGCTCCCGTCAGTTTCAACCGGCACGAACTCGGCAAAATCCTGAATATCTATGGCCGCATGGTCGCCTCCGGCACGTGGCGCGATTATGCCATCGACCATCTGGCTGACCGCGCCGTGTTCTCCATCTTTCGTCGGGCAAGCGAGATACCGCTTTTCCGCATCGAGAAGAATCCGAAGCTGGCGCAGAAGCAAGGCGCCTATTCGGTCATCGCCGCAAGCGGGCTTATCATGAAGCGCGGCCATGAGCTGGAGCGCGTCCTGCGCGTGTTCGACAAGAGCCTCAAGCTTGTCGAAAGCTGAGCCTTCGATGCATCAGTAGATTATGAAAGCGGCGGCGTTCCCGGCTCGATTGAACGCCCGCCGTTGAGCGGCAGCTGCATCAGCACGGTGTCCAGCCAGCGTCCGTGCTTGAAGCCGGAACCCTCGATACGTCCGCAATGGGTGAAACCAAGGCTCTCATGCAGCTTCACCGAACCGATATTGTGTTCGCCATCGCCGATCACCGCCAGCAATTGCCGGAACCCCAATGCGGAGATGCGCTCGATAAGTTCGCGCAGGAGGAGCTTGCCGACGCCCTTTCCCTTCGCATCCGGAGCGATATAGATCGAATCCTCCGCAAGCCAGCGATAGGCAGGCCTGACGCGGAAATAACTCGCATAGGCATAGCCCAGAATCCGGCCATCCTCCTCCGCGACGAGGATCGGAAAGCCCTGCTCCGCAAATGCCGCGAAGCGCTTCACCATTTCGTCCATTGTCGGCGGCTTGATCTCGTAGGAGCCGGCGCCGGTCAGAACGGCTTCCGTATAGATTGCGGTGATCGTTTCGATATCGGCAGGCTGGAAATCACGAATGACAGGCATGAGGGGAACCAGACAAATCATGGACTGGCCCTCACAATGCATCAGGAGTTGCCTCGATAAAAGCAAAAAGGGCAGCGTTTCCGCTGCCCTTTTTGTTCAAGCACTCTTCAGCTGACTATTCGCGGTTGCCCATGAACTGCAGCAGGAAGGTGAACATGTTGATGAAGTCGAGATAGAGACGCAGCGCGCCCATCACGACCTTGCGACCGTGCGCATCAGAAGAATCGCCTTCGTAATACATTTCCTTGATCGACTGCGTGTCATAGGCGGTGAGGCCTGCGAAGATCAGAACGCCGATCACCGAGATCGCGAACTGCAGCGCGGTGGAACCGAGGAAGATGTTGACGACCGATGCCAGGATCAGGCCGAACAGGCCCATGATCAGGAACGATCCCATGGCGGACAGGTCGCGCTTGGTCGTGTAACCGTAGAGCGACAGCGCGCCAAAGGAAGCAGCCGTCACAAAGAAGGTGCGAACGATGCTCTGGCCGGTGAAGACCAGGAAGATCGACGACAGCGACAGGCCGACGAGAGCTGCATAGCCCCAGAAGACGGCGTTAGCGGTCGAGACCGACATGCGCTCGATGCGGAAGCTCAGGAAGAACACTGCCGCGAGCGGCGCAAGCATCACAACCCAGCGAAGCGGGGACGTGTAGAGCGCTACACCGAGACCGGTGAGCATCTTGCCGTTGGCAAGCTGCGCGACGGCTGCGGACGGGTCCGTGGTCGTTGCGAGTGCTGCAACGGCAAATGCGGCAAGGCCGGTAACGGCCAAGCCGATAGCCATCATGTTATAGACGCCGAGCATATAGCTGCGCAGGCCCTGATCGATGCCTGCATCAGCACGAGCGCCGCCTACCGGCCTCTGCTGCGCCTGAATATTACGAAAGTCAGCCATGACTTAAATCCTCTTGCCATGTCCCGTCCGGTGTCGGGGCGCTCATTCCGGCGAGCCGCCGCCAGGCGCCGCTGGCGGGACCCCAGCATGCCTGCCTGACATTATGGGGATTTCGGCCTTCGCGTACAAGTACCATCCGTAAAAAAACGTGATGCAGCGGCGTGAAAGCACAAACGCATTATCCATAATATCCAACGGCTTACGTTTTCTCACCCTTCCGTATTACAAATCGTTCATATGGTTCTGAGTACCTGTGCAGGCTTCTGGCCGAGAACGCGCCATGTCCCTGCAAGGCCGAAACCGACAGTCAGCACCAGCGCTATGGCAACGGTCATCAGCGCGACATCAGGCAGGAAGCTTGCTTTCAGCTTCATGATTTCCACCACGACATACCAGCCCGCCACGCTGCCGGCGACGAGTGCGAAGAGCGCCGTTGCAAGCCCGAGCAGCATATATTCAAACACATAGGCCGTAATCAGCGTGCCGCGTGTGGCGCCAAGCGTCTTCAGCACCACTGCGTCGTGGACGCGGGCACGGTTACCGGCTGCCAGCGCCCCGCCCAGCACCAGAACCGATGCAGCCAGCGCAATGGAAGCCGCCGCACGGATGGCGGTCGCGAGCTGGCTGATCAGATCATTCGCGACATTGAGCGCATCGGTCACACTGACGGTCGTGACGGCGGGCCATGTCTTGGTTACCTGTCGCAGCACATCAGGCGCAAAGTTCTTCTGGCCGTCGGGAATGGTGAGCGTCGCCAGCCACGTCGCCGGCGCACCGGCAAAGGTGTTGGGCGAAAACACCATCACGAAGTTCATCGCAAGCGTTTCCCACTGCACCTGCCGGAAGCTGGCGATCTTTGCGGTGATGTTGCGGCCAAGCACATTGACCGTCACCGTGTCGCCGAGTTTCAGGCCCAGTTCCTTGCCTTCGCGTTCGGCGAAGGAGACCAGCGGCTCACCGCTATAATCGGCAGGCCACCATTCGCCTTCGCTCAAGGTCGAATTATCCGGCACCTTATCGGCAAATGTGATGCCGCGATCGCCACGCAGCACCCAGGCCGCTTCGGGCGGAATGGTCATGTCGCGCACATTGGTGCCGTTGAAGGCAACAATACGCCCGCGCAGCATCGGACCGGAAGTGAGTTTGCCATCCGGCACGATGTCGCTCACCAGCTTGGTGAAATCGCCGATGTCGCGGTTCTGAATATCGACGAAGAAAAAGTCAGGCGCCTGCGCCGGAATGTTTTCCGTGACCTGACGGCGCAGATTGCCATCGATCAGGGCAATCGCAACCATCAACGTCAGGCCAAGGCCAAGCGAAAGCACCACCGAAGGGGTAAGCGCGCCGGGACGATGGATGTTACCCACTGCCAGCCGAAGCGCTGTCGAACGCACGCGCGGAACCCGGCGGGCAAGCCAGCGAATACCGTCGGCGACAAGCCGCAGCACACCGAAGGCTGCGATAGCCGAAACGATGAAGATTGCGGCGATGCGCCGGTCATAGGCGACGTAGAGCGCCAGCCCAGCAAGAGCTGCGATCAGCAGAACCGCCAATCCAAGATAAAGCAGCGGCGGCAGGCCACGCTGCTCAAAACCCTGCTCGCGGAACAACGCCGTCGCGGGAATATCCCGCGCCCTGCCAAGCGGAATGATCGCGAAGGCAAGCGTGGTGATGAGGCCGAAGACGGCGGCAAGTGCCAGCGCACCGGGGAAGAAACCGCCGCCACCGGCGACCGGCAGATAATTGGCGAGCGCCAGCGCAGCGGCATAGGGGATAATCGCCGCCAGAATGAGTCCGAGCACGATGCCGATCAGGCCGATCACCATGATCTGCACGAGATAGACCAGCACGGCGAAGCGCGCAGGCGCGCCAAGCGACTTGAAGGTGGCGATCACGCCGCGCTTGCCATCAAGATAGGCGCGCACCGCATTGGCAACGCCGACACCGCCGACGATCAAGGCCGTCAGGCCCACCAATGTCAGGAATTGCGAAAAGCGCTCGATATTGGCGCTCAGCGCTGGCGCAGCATTGGCGCGGGAGCGGATATTCCAGCCTGCATCCGGAAAATCGGCGGCAGCCTGACGCCTGACGTCGGCGATTGCCGCATCCGGCGCACCATCGGGAAGCGCTACCTTGTAGATATGATGGACAAGGCTGCCGGGCTGGATGAGGCCAGAAGCCCGCAAGCCATCAAGCGAAACGAGAAACCGCGGTGCAAAATTGAAGCCGGACGACAAGAGGTCCGGTTCGCTTTCGATCAGGCCGCGCAGTTCGAACACTTGCGAACCGAGCAGCACTTTCGCACCAAGCGACAGGTCCATGCGATTGAGAAAATCCTGGGCGACGGCGGCGCCATAGATGCCGTCCTTCTCACCGGTTATGTCAGCGAGCGATTGCTGCGGCTGGACCTTCAATTGACCATAGAGCGGATAGGCAGCGTCGACAGCCTTCACCTCGACCAGCGACTGGTCGGAGCCATCGGGCATGCGCGCCATGGAGCGCATCGTGGCGCTCTCCGCCATTCTGCCCTGCTTTTCGATGAAGGCGCGCTCTTTCGCCGTTGCTTCCCGCTGATTGAGCGCAAAGCTGACATCGCCGCCCAGAATGCTCTGGCCTTCCGATGCAATGCCGGTACTCACCGACCGTGCTACCGAATTGACGCCGCCGATTGCGGCAACGCCAAGCGCGATACAGGCGAGGAAAATATAGAAACCGGACAGGCCGCCGCGCATTTCACGCAGCGCAAAACGGAGAGCAAGCGAGAACGACTTTGCCGCACTCATGCGCCAGCTGCCAGCGATTCGAGAACGGAGGTGCCCTGTGCAGGTTCCTCGATCCGGCCCGAGCGCACCGGAATTTCGATGTCGCAGCGCGCCGCAAGTGCGGGATCATGCGTGACCAGAACCATGGTCAGGCCGTTTTCGCGCTGCTTGGTGAACAGAAGATCGGCAATCTGACGTCCCGTCGTGGTGTCGAGATTGCCGGTCGGTTCATCGGCAATCAGTATTTTCGGGCTTGGCGCAAGGGCGCGGGCAATCGCCACGCGCTGCTGTTCGCCGCCGGAAAGCTCGGATGGATAATGGGTAAGGCGCTCGCCAAGGCCGACGGCGCGCAATTCGCGTTCCGCCACCTCGAAAGCATCTCTGCGCCCGGCAAGCTCCAGCGGTACGGCGACATTTTCGAGCGCCGTCATGTTGGGAATGAGGTGGAAGGACTGGAACACGATGCCGATATTGGCGCCGCGGAAAGCCGCGGCCTGATCTTCGCTCATCTGGCTGATCGTCCGACCTGCAATCTTCACAGTTCCGTTATCGACATGCTCCAGACCGGCCAAAACCATCAGCAGCGTGGACTTTCCGGAACCGGACGGACCAACGATGCCGACCGATTGTCCTTGCGATATATGAAGGGAGACGCCCTTCAGCACATGCACCGATGAGGCGGCGTGACCAAGGGTTAGATGAACGTTCTCAAGTTCGATAATCGGGCCAACAACCTGTTCCGTCACGCGGTTTTTATCCTATATGAATCTTTAGAACCAAACAGCGCGCCACAAATTTGAACCTATGTTGCGCCAATTATTGAAGAAGTCCGGCGGGCCATTTGCCCACAGCCCCTCAAATATGGGTTTTCGACGATGCGTTTCAAACTCTCAATTCCGGCATGGCTCCCGATTTTTGCGGTGATTGCGTCTTTTATGGCAGCAAGTCCCATCATTGCGGCAAGCGCGCAGGAAGATCCGACCGGCCTCGAAGACGCACTGCCGACGGAGCAGCTTTCACAGGTCAAGATCGTCGGCTTCGGCGACAGCCTGATGGCGGGCTATATGCTGCCGTCCGGTGCCGCCTTTCCGCAGCAGCTGGAAAAGGCGCTCAACGACAAGGGCGTCGAGGTTTCGATCGAGAATGCGGGCGTATCGGGCGACACGACCACGGGCGGGCTTTCGCGCATCGACTGGTCCGTTCCCGATGGCACCGATCTCGTGATCCTTGAACTGGGTGCGAATGACGCGCTGCGCGGTATCGAACCCGACATTACCGAAAAGAATCTCGACGAGATGCTGGCGCGCCTGCAGCAGCGCGGCATTTCAGTCATTCTTGCGGGCATGATGGCCCCGCCCAATATGGGCAAGGACTATGCCGCCAAGTTCAACCCGATCTATCCGAAGCTGGCACAAAAATATGGCGTGCCGCTCTACCCGTTTTTCCTCGACGGCGTAGCAACCAAGAAGGATTTTTTGCTCGAGGACGGAATGCACCCCAATGAAAAGGGCGTCGAAACGATGGTGACTAACTTTATGCCCACTATCGAAAAGAGCCTGACGAACATGCAAAACAAGGGGACATCGGGAGGCTGACGCCGGTCGGGAGCATAAACAGCTTGCTCCCGGACTCAAACTTTGATTCGCTGAGTCTGCATCGGCAAATATCGAATCATCTTCGATGGAACGATGCACTGACTCTACTAGTGGATTGAATTTGACGTTTGAATCCCGACCGACATAGATGCTGCTTCAAACGTCAAATTCGAAAAATCCACTAGAATTATAAGTCAATAGTGGTCTTTTCGATCCCGACATTTGCATGAGCAGATGGTAGCACCGGGAAGCAAATGTCGAGATCAGACCACTATGCTAGAGTGTCCTTTATGCATCCTTTGGATGCCCGGCGCTCTGGCATGGAACGCTTCGAGGAGGATGCCTTATGCCGCGTCTTTTCACTGCCCTCGAAATCCCGCGCGACGCCGCGCTTTCGCTCTCGTTGTTGCGAGGCGGTCTCCCCGGCGCACGCTGGATTGATGTTGAAAACTACCACATAACGCTACGTTTTATCGGAGATGTGGAAGGCCATGTGGCCGACGAGGTTGCCAATGCGCTTGATCGCGTGCGGCGACCTGAATTCATGCTCAACCTGTCGGGTGTCCATGCTTTCGGCTCCAAGAAGCCGCACAGCATCTATGCGGGTGTATCCCCCTCGCCTGAACTCAACGCATTGCAGGCGGAAATCGAACGTATCTGCCAGCGGCTGCACATTCCCGCCGACCCGCGCAAGTTCACGCCTCATGTGACGCTGGCGCGGCTCAGAAACGCCCGCATCGACGATGTGGCGCGCTATCTCTCCTCACGCGGCAACTTCGCGACGCTGCCCTTCAAGGTGGGACGATTCGTGCTGATGTCGTCACGCGATTCGGTTGGTGGCGGACCTTACATCGTAGAGGAAGCCTGGCCTTTGGTTGCCCGTTCCGGCCAGAACTGGTCGGCAAGCGCGATGGAAGCTGCCAGAACCATCCGGTAAACAAGCTCGAAATCCCCGATGCCGCCATAATAGGGATCGGGGATTTCAATCGCCCGCCCTTCGGCAATCTCGGTGAAAAGCCCGATATGTGCGCTTGCATTTGCAGGCATTCGCCCCGCGATCATTCGCATATTGTAGCGGTCCATACCGAGGATCAGGTCGAAACGGGTGAAATCAGCGGCGATCAGCTGTCGGCAGCGCTGCGTGGAAATATCGAGACCATGACGCGCCGCAACGCTGATGGAGCGCTCATCCGGCTCCTCGCCGGTATGGTAGCCATTGGTTCCCGCAGAATCGACCGGCACGTGGCGGATGCCGCGCTTTTCCAGCACATGCCCCATCACGCCTTCGGCAAGCGGAGAGCGGCAGATATTGCCTGCGCAGATGAAAAGGATGCTGGTCGGATTAGGTGCCGTCGCTGATATGGTCACGGAACTCTCGCGCTTATGATAGGTTATCTCAGGAACCGCAACATAGGCGAAAGACGATGGCACGCAACCGGCTGACGGAAAGTGAACTGAACGAAGCGCTCAAGGAGCTGGATGGCTGGCAGAAGGTCGACGGACGCGAGGCGATTGCCAAAAGCTTCAAGTTCAAGGATTTCAACGCCGCCTTCGGTTTCATGGCGCGCGCAGCGCTCCATGCCGAAAAGCTCGACCATCACCCCGAATGGTTCAATGTCTACAATCGCGTCGATGTCACGCTCGCCACCCATAGCGAGAACGGTATTACGGAACTCGACATCAGGCTTGCGCACAAGATGAACGCCTTGGCCTGATTTTAAAGCTTTGAGATATATACGTAAATCTTCCGGCGGTCATAGTTGAAGCTGCCGTCAGGGTTGCGGCTGGAATAGGGAAGAACGCGGGTAAGATTAACGCGATCCTGCCAGTTTTGTCCGAGTTTGCCGCCATGGACGCCACGGATATGGACATCGCCAAGCGAAATGGCGGCATGGAAAATATGCCCGGCCTGGACATCATAGAAGCCGATTGCCTGACCGAAAGGCAGTGCCGAATAACCGTTCCATTGTTCGCCTGCCCTGAAATTCAGGATGGGTATCCAGTTCTGGCTCGATGTGCCGCGCAGCGTGTTGAGCGAAATTCCGGCACCGAAGAGAAACCGCAGATAGACGGCGGCATCGTAGCATCCCGCCTCGAACAGATCGACGGTGATGTAATTATCTTCACTTCCCGCCGCCAGCAGCTGGTTGCCGCGAAACAGCCGTGTTGAACGGTCGCTGCGGATGAAGTTTTCCCCATAGCCGGTCAAATGCATCAAAACCTCCATTCATTCTGCACCTGCTTTGCCGCGCGTCCAAAACGCTTCGGAAGCGATCCGATCGAATCTGTATTTTGGGGATTTGATGAGAGCGTTGTAGCTGATGGTTGTTGCAGGTGACCGGGATGATGGAATCATCATGGTCTTGCAAGGGCGGTCAAAACTCCCCATTTTTATCCGGTCGTAGCCCACAATCGGAACGGCAGGAGTTGAACGAGAATGGATGACGTCAGAATCGGTGAAATCCTCGAACCCGGCAGTGAGAGCGAATTCAAGAAGCGCAGCGAACGGGTGAAGAATGGATTCTGGAAGGCCGCGCGCCGCGCCGGCCGCATGGTGCCGTTCATGGATGAGGTGGTTGCAGCCTATTATTGTGCACTCGACCAGAAGACACCGACACGCGTGCGCATGACGCTGATGGCAGCGCTCGCCTATTTCGTGCTGCCGTTCGACGCCATCCCCGATATTCTGGCCGGTATCGGCTTCACCGATGACGTTGCCGTGCTGATGGCAGCGCTCACCGCCGTTCGTGCCCACATCACGCCTGCGCACCGGCTCGCCGCGAAGCAGGCGCTGGAGGATGAGGGAGTAAGGGAGTAAGGGAGTAAGGGAGGCCGTTCACAGCTATGTGATCCTGACGACCCCACAATCAATTATACTCGTTTTTCTTCTTATTCCCCTACTCCCTTATTCCCCTATTCCCTTAACATACCGCCTTACTGACGCCGCTTTCTTTTCATTCAACTGGAACCAAGGGATGGCGGGGCGACTTGGCTGCTCATTCAAGTTTTCTTTCGAAACTTCACCGTTTGGTAACCCAGATTAAGGCAATTTAATCGGCAACTGAGCGGGACGGCGTGATGAACGGCGGCATCCCGATATTCAAGTTTGAAGCAAACGAAAGAGAACCGGTAAAAACCAATGCTTGGAAAATCGATCGTCGCGGCTTCTGTGTTCATGATTGGGATGGCGGGCTCGGCACTCGCCCAGACCCCGAGCCAGATCAGCCAGTTCAACGCCTGGGGCGCCTATAGCTATCAGTCGGGCAACGGCAAGGTCTGCTATGTCCTCTCCGTACCGACCGAAAAGGCCCCGGCCAACGTCGATCACGGCGACAACTTCTTCCTCGTGAGCCAGAAGCCCGGACAGAACATCTCGTTCGAGCCGCAATTCATGGCCGGTTACGACCTCAACACCAATGCGAAGGTCGTCGTGACCGTCGGCAATCGCAGCTTCAACATGTTCGTCAACGGCAAGTCCGGCTGGATGGAAAATGCAGCGGAAGAGCCGCAGCTCATCGCGGCCATGCGCGGCGGTTCCGACATGAAGGTGCAGGCACAGTCGAAACGCGGCACCAAGACCAGCTATACCTATTCGCTGAAGGGCATTTCCGCAGCCCTTGCCGCAATCCAGAAGTGCAAATAGTTTGCACAGTTGAATAGAGTTTCAAAGCCCGGATCGCTCCGGGCTTTTTCTTTACCCTGCGCACGCATGGCACCCCGGATGTCATGTGGCCGGATTTCATGTGGCCGGATTTCATGTGGGATGACGAATGCGATATTGTGTGCTAAGAGCGCGCGCAACAGGGGTCGAAAAGCCAAGTGCCGGACCCTATTTATCCATGCATTCGGGCCAGATTATCTGGCGAAGCTTATCGACGCGCTTCAGCCGTCGTCTCCAACAGTTGAAAACAGATGTCCATTTCGTTCGACCTTACCATTGATGATACGCGCGACCAGCTTGCCCGCCATGCGCGCGCCAGCCTGGAGGCAAAGCCGTCGCTGATCGGCATGTCGCGCGAGGAAATGGCCGAAGCGCTGATAAAGGTCGGCGTGCCGGAGCGTCAGGTGAAGATGCGCATCAGCCAGCTCTGGCATTGGCTTTATGTGCGCGGCGTTTCCGATTTTGCCGACATGCGCAATATTTCCAAGGATCTGCGTAGCCTTCTGGCGCAGCATTTCACCATTCAGCGCCCCGAAGTGGTCGAAGAACAGATTTCGCAGGACGGCACCCGCAAGTGGCTGTTCCGCTTTCCGCCGCGGGGCGCCGGTCGCCCGGTCGAAATCGAAAGCGTCTATATTCCCGAAGAAGGTCGCGGCACGCTCTGCGTTTCCTCGCAGGTCGGCTGCACGCTCACCTGTTCCTTCTGCCATACCGGCACGCAGAAGCTGGTGCGCAACCTGACCTCGGAAGAAATTCTGGCGCAGCTTTTGACCGCCCGCGACCGGCTTGGCGACTTCCCGGACAAGGACACGCCCGACGGCGCCATGGTGCCTGCCGAGGGCCGCAAGATCACCAATATCGTGATGATGGGCATGGGCGAGCCGCTCTATAATTTCGAGGAAGTGAAGAAGGCCCTGCTGATTGCCTCCGATGGCGACGGCCTGTCCCTTTCCAAGCGCCGCATCACGCTTTCGACCTCCGGTGTCGTGCCGGAAATCTATCGCACCGGCGACGAGATCGGCGTCATGCTCGCCATTTCGCTGCATGCCGTGCGCGACGAATTGCGCGACATTCTGGTGCCGATCAACAAGAAATATCCGCTGGCCGAGCTCATCAAGGCCTGCCGCGAATATCCGGGCCTGTCCAATGCCAAGCGCATCACCTTCGAATATGTGATGCTGAAAGACATCAATGACAGCCTTGAGGATGCCAAGCTTCTGGTGAAGCTGTTGCAGGGCATTCCGGCCAAGATCAATCTGATCCCGTTCAACCCGTGGCCCGGCACCAATTACCAGTGCTCGGAATGGGAGCAGATCGAGAAATTTGCCGATTATGTGAACGCGGCAGGCTATGCATCGCCGATCCGCACTCCGCGCGGCCGCGACATTCTTGCCGCCTGCGGCCAGCTCAAGTCGGAATCGGAGCGCATGCGCAAGAGCGAGCGCCTTGCGCTCGAAGCCATGATGATTGCCGGGCATGGCGAATAACGGGGCGAATAAACCGATGGGTGAGCGCGCTTGAACGATACTTTCGACTACATAACGCGCTTCGTCATCGTGGTATTCGGCTATTGCTGCGGTGTGTTGACGGCAGGCTGGTTTCTGGCCGCCATCCTTTTCCGCACCCTCGGCGTCGATTCCTTCATGAACGACTTCGTCATGATGGCAAGCGATATGGATGCCGGTTCGTTCTTTGCAGCCACCAGCTTCTGGAGCGCCGTCTTCGTCGGCGGTTTTGCTCTTGCAGCAATGGCTGGCGGGTTCAGCTTTGTGCCCGCCCTCATCCTCATCATTCTGGCGGAAGCACGCGGTTACAAATCGTCGCTGTTCTATTGCGTTGCGGGCGCCCTGATCGGGCTTGCCGCAGCAGGCGCATCGCTTCCGTTCAGCGATGGAAGGAGCGTGCCGGAAAGCTCGCTCTGGATCGCAGCCATAGCGGGGGCCGGTGTCGTCGGCAGCTTCGTCTACTGGCTGCTGGCAGGGCGCAATGCCGGGCGGCTTTTATCCCGCCCGACAGACTGATTTTTTATTACTTCGCCTGCGCGGTGATGATCTTCAGCGCAAAGGCCGAGAATACGCCCGCAAACATCCAGTCCACGATGCGCGTCACGGTCGGGTTCTTCTTCAGAAGCCCGGCAAAGCGATCAGCCGCCACCACCATCGGAATGGTGAAGGGCAGCGCCATCGGAATGAACGACAGGCCGAGAAAGAACAATTTGCCCATGGCATGGGGGTCATGCGCGGAGACGAACTGCGGCAGGAAGGTCATGTTGAACAGAATGATCTTCGGGTTGAGAAGATTGATGCCGAGACCCGTCAGCCAGTTCTGGAACAGCGTATGTTTCTTGCCGCCATTCTTTTCCGGCGAGAAGGCCGATCCCTTGCGGATCGCCTGCACGGCCAGCCAGACCAGATAGCCCGCCCCCACCACTTTGAGCGCCGTAAAGGCTGTCGGCGACGCCAGAATGAGCGCCGAAAGACCGAGCGCCACCATGGTAGTATGAATGACGATACCGGTGCTGGCACCAGCCATGCAGGCAAAGCCTGCAGCCTTGCCTTCGGACAGGGCGCGCCCGACGAAAAGCGTCATGTCGGGACCGGGCGTGATGGAAAGGATCGCGGTTGCTATCGCGAACTGGACAAAAATCGTCCATTCGGGAATGAAGGTCAGGTTTGTCAGAAAAGACATCGAAATGTGCTCCAAGAGATGGCGCACGCTAGAATAATTTCCCGGCAAATGAAACAGTCGAATGGAGACAGAAATGCTGCTGATCATAGGGACCGTCCGCCTGCCGCCGGAAAATCTTGACCGTGCACGCGAGGCCATGCAGCGCATGATCTTGGCCAGCCGCGCGGAGGATGGCTGCGTGGACTATGGCTACGCCGAAGACATCCTTGAACCGGGTCTCATCCATGTGAAGGAGATGTGGCGCGACCGTGCTTCGCTCGACCGGCATTTCGCCTCCGCCCATATTGCCGAATGGCGCGCGACATGGCCCGAGCTCGGTATCGGCGACCGCAATCTCGTTGTTTATGAAGTTGGCGAACCACAGATCACGTAATACCAAAACTCGATGAGTTTGACTCATCGAGTTTTGGTTAAGCCCGTGCGGCGACTGAGCATTTTCAGGGCGTGATGCGTTAGCATCTCAGCGCCCTAGTATAATACGCATGAGTTTTCGCGATAAGTCGCAGCTCGTCGGCTTGCACGCTGCTTGGCAACTGATAAAAGAACTACGGACAAATTTTGGGCGCCGCTCTGGAGCGCCTGATGAGACGGAAGTTTATTATGAGCAAGTGGAAAGACGTTAAGAAAGTCGTTCTCGCCTATTCGGGCGGCCTCGACACCTCGATCATCCTGAAGTGGCTTCAGACGGAACTCGGCGCGGAAGTCGTGACTTTCACTGCCGATCTCGGTCAGGGCGAAGAACTTGAGCCGGCCCGCAAGAAGGCGGAAATGCTGGGCATCAAGGAAATCTTCATCGAGGACGTGCGCGAAGAATTCGTGCGCGATTTCGTTTTCCCGATGTTCCGCGCCAATGCCGTCTATGAAGGCGTCTATCTGCTTGGCACCTCGATTGCCCGCCCGCTGATCTCCAAGCACCTGATCGACATCGCCAGAAAGACCGGCGCCGATGCCATCGCACACGGCGCAACCGGAAAGGGCAACGACCAGGTTCGTTTCGAGCTTTCGGCCTATGCGCTGAACCCGGATATCAAGATCATCGCCCCATGGCGCGACTGGTCGTTCAAGAGCCGCACGCATCTGCTCGAATTCGCCGAACAGCACCAGATTCCGGTTGCGAAAGACAAGAAGGGCGAAGCGCCGTTCTCCGTCGACGCCAACCTGCTGCACTCCTCGTCCGAGGGCAAGGTTCTGGAAGATCCGGCGCAGGAAGCTCCGGAATATGTGCATATGCGCACCATTTCGCCGGAAACCGCGCCCGACAAGGCAACGATCATCAAGATCGGTTTTGAAAAGGGCGATGCCGTTTCCATCAATGGGGAGCGCCTGTCGCCTGCGACGCTTCTTGCCAAGCTCAACGATTATGGCCGCGACAACGGCATTGGCCGTCTCGACCTCGTGGAAAACCGCTTCGTCGGCATGAAGTCGCGCGGCGTCTACGAAACGCCGGGCGGCACGATCCTGCTGGCAGCGCACCGCGCCATCGAATCGATCACGCTCGACCGCGGCGCGGCGCACCTGAAAGACGAGTTGATGCCGCGTTATGCGGAACTGATCTATTACGGCTTCTGGTTCTCGCCGGAACGCGAAATGCTGCAGGCGGCAATTGATCACAGCCAGCGCCATGTCGAAGGCGAAGTCACGCTCAAGCTCTACAAGGGCAATGTGATGGTGATCGGTCGCGAATCGGACAAGTCGCTCTATTCCGACAAGCTCGTCACCTTCGAAGACGATCAGGGTGCTTACGACCAGAAGGACGCAGCGGGCTTCATCAAGCTCAATGCACTGCGCCTGCGCACGCTTGCCGCTCGTGATCGCAAATAAAACCCGAATAACCTGCGATTTAAAAAACGCCCTTCCGGAAAACCGGGAGGGCGTTTTTCTTGCAATTTTTTCCTTGCGAAATCGACCCGTTCAGATCGCCGCAAGTGCCTCAGAGAGGCCCTTAAGCGGTGCGCGAAGCGAAATCCGGTTGGATCGTCCTTGCACATCCGTGAAGCTGTAGGAAATCTCTGGCGCGCTGCCTTTTGAAATATAGCCGCGCATGCGCGGCCCTACTGGCAGATAAGACACACAAACATTCCGGTCGCATCCTGTGGTCTGGATTTTGATGGGCGCAGTCTTGTCAGCAAATTCGAGCTGGATGTCTTTTCCGACACCGACGATGGGCGGCACCCGGATAATCATGAAGGGCTTGCCTTCTTCAGTCGCAGCCAGTGACCAGCTCCATACCGTCACACCCTTATCGTGGACGATCGTCTGCGAGATGTTGCAAACCCGCTTTTTGATTTTCAGATTTTCGTCGCAAATCTGCGTCCAGTTTTGAAAAGGCCGGATGATACGGCGATACTGCCCCACCGGAACGCCGTCCGGAATGGCGATATCGGCGGGTTTGATGGCAAAACCGGGAGGCATCGTAAAAGCCTGCGGCGGCTGTAACGGCAGGCGATTCTGTTTTCCCTTTTGCCCGGCGGCAACGCCGCCGGGCAAAAAAGCCAGAGTCAGGCAGGATAATACCAGACACATCCTGCCGATCCGATATGTCGCAAGCATAGGCATGCGGCCTTAGTTGAAAGTATAGCTCAGGCCGACGCCACCGCCGACATTGCCGCCTGCGGTCGTCATCGAGACGTTGGTACGGAACTTGGAATCCTGGCTGGTGTAACCAAGGCCCATGGCAAAGGCGCCTTCATTGCGCCAGACGCCGCCGCCAATGGCCGCGCTGAGCTTGCCCGGCCTGTCGTCATAACGCAGCGACGCCGCAGCAAGACCGATTGCCGCAGCCTGCCGGGCTTCCTTGCGGACTGCACCGATATCCTGGCTCAGCATCCCAAACTTGGTGTCGGTATAGGCATTGGCTTCACCGACGGCCCGCGTCATCTGCTGGTCCGTATAGGTGTTTGCTTCACCCAATGTCTTGATGGACTGCATATCCGAATAGACATTCGCCTTGGCCAGTGTCGAAGACGCGGTATTCTGAAGCTGGCCGACATTAACCGCATCGTTACGCTTCACGCCATTCGCGACATTGGACAAGACAACCGGTGCGTTGGAGTCTCCTCCCTCCATAGAAACAGAACCGCCATTCAGCGTTACAGAGTCCGCCCGTGTCCCATCTGGATTCGTATCATATTTAACCGCATCGTTTGCCAGTTTTGAAACGCCTGCAGCCAGATTGTTGACAGCCTGATTGGTGGCAAAAAGCTGTGACCCGTTCACCGCATCCGTGGATGCCGCATCCAGACGACCTGCGGCAAGGTTCGTTATGGTGCGTTCCTGACCCGCCGACCCAATCGACACGGTGGCAATCGGCGTGGCACCAGCAAAGTTGAACACTTCACCATTGATGGTAGTGTTCGCCGAGCCTACAGCCTGTTCCGTTACCGAGTTCGATCCCAATGCGACGTCGTTCAGGTTGGACGCTTTGCTCGCGTCACCAATCGCAACTGTTCCCTCCTCTTGAGCAGAGCTACTCGAACCCAGTGCAGTGCTTCCAAAACCCGCTGCGGACGCTTTTCCACCTATCGCCGTTGCCCATCCGCCAGCTGCCTCTGCCTCAGTACCGAGCGCAACTCCGGCCCATTGGCTGGCATTCGCGTCAATACCAGTCGCAATAGAAAATGTACCCAAGGCGGAAGCGGTATTGCCAATGGCTATTGCGGATTGTCCATCAGTTGTCGCATCCTGACCAACTGCGATAGAGCCGTGTTTTTTAGCACTCGCACCCTGACCTGCAGCCACAGCAACATCACCTTCTGCGGTAGCACCATCAGCGGCCCAAGCGTTTTCTCCCTTTGTTACAGCATCTTCCGCATGCGCGACGCCAGCAACAAATGGAAAAATACACAACGATGCCATAAGTATATTTTTATTTAATAATTTAATTTTATTCGAATTCTTCATAGTAAACCCTGTAATTTCAACTTAAATAAATTTAATCTAATATATACCCTACATATAAAATCCACCCCTCTCTCGATTAGTTCTAATGACCTACAAAAATAATCAATAATCACATAAATTTTATTTCCTAGACCCATAGTGGGGAAGCTATTTCGAGGCTGGAAGTAAGATAAAAATCAAACTTCTCCCTAATTTTCTGTCGGCGCTTGACTCTTGTCTGACTCGATTCAATATTGGAACAAATAGAGAACATATTGATAGGGATTCTGACGTGAGCGGCATCGACATCGCGGCGCTGCGGCGCATGGTGACAGTCATTGAAGGAAACAGCTCGCAAGGCAGTCTTTCAGGCGAAAAGGCCGCGGGCTTCGGGCGGGCGCACAGTTTCACGCTGGGCCTTGCCGGGGCAGATGCCGCCTTTCCGCATGGCCTTGCAGGTGATGCGCTGCATGAGGTTTTTGCCGAAAACCCCGGCGCGCATATGGCCGCAACCGGCTTTGCACTCGCCTTTGTCACCCGCGCGGCAGAACGTGCAACAGCCCCCCGGCGCCCGATCATCTGGATCGAGGAAGAAACCGCCTCAAACGAGTATGGCGGGCTTTATCCGCCGGGGCTTCACGCCTTCGGGATCGATCCCGCACGACTTTTGATCGTGCGCTGTCCCACGGCGCAGGATGTGCTGAAAGCGGCCAATGATGCGCTGGAAGCCGGAAGCGGCGGCACGGCCTCGCATCTGGTTTCCGGCATTGTCGCCTCGATCAGCGGCCAGCCGAAATGCCTCGACCTCACCGCCTCGCGGCGTCTGCTGCTTGCAACCGAAACCGCGCAACTGCCCGTCATCCTGCTCCGAAGCCACCGGACGGCTGTGCAAAGCGCTGCTGTCAGCCGCTGGCGGGTGGCGCCCGCCCCATCCCGTTCAAGCGGAGCGAACGCACCCGGCAAGCCTGTCTTTTCGGCGGTTCTTGAACGCAATCGCCACGGCACATGCGGGCAATGGATCATGGAATGGAACAATGAAACCCTTGAATTTGGCACAAGAGAACGGGACGGCAGAACGTCTGTTCCTCGCCCTCTGGTTTCCGTTTCTGCCGACCGATCGGCTTCGCCGCGCCGTTCCGCCTGACGGCAAACCGCACCTGCCTTTGGTTGTGATCGAGCGCACGGCCAATGCGCTGCGCCTGACGGCGGTGGATGGTGAAGCGGCAAGGCTCGGCCTTTTTCCCGGCATGGTGCTAACCGATGCGCGCGCCCGCGTGGAAAGGCTTGATGTGGCAGCGGCCGCGCCGGAACAGGATGCGGCGCTTTTAAAGCGCCTTGCCCATTGGTGCGAACGCTACACGCCGCTTGTCGCCTTCGATCTGCCGCATGGGCTGATGCTGGACATAACCGGCTGCGCGCATCTGTTCGGCGGGCTTGCCGCCATGCGCGTCGACGCAATCCGGCGTCTGGAACGCGCCGGGCTGCACGTGCAGGCAGCGATTGCCGATAACAGTTTTGCCGCGCGGCTTCTGGCACGCGGAACGAAGGGTGGCCTGTTCAGCAGGACAGAGGCCGACCGGCTGCTCCCCCGCCTGCCGCTCTCTGCGCTTGAACTGACGCAAGCTGCCGAAACCGGCCTCAAGCGCGCCGGATTGAAACGGATCGGCGATGTGATGGGACTTCCGCGCTCCGCCCTCACCGCCCGCTTCGGCAGCGATCTTGCCACCAGGCTCGACCGGCTGGCGCGGCGTGAGCGCGCGCCGATTTCCCCCTTGCGCATCCTGCCGCTCACCCTTGCCGAACGCCGCCTGTCAGAGCCGGTGACGGCAATGGAACTGGTGGAACATATATTGCGGGAACTGGCGCAGGCGCTGTTTGAGCAGCTTGAAATGGAAGGCAAGGGCGCGCTTCTGATCGAGGCGTCATTCTTCCGGGTCGATGGCGAGGTGCGCCATATCCGTATCGAAACCGGCCAGCCCTTGCGCAACGACAAGGTTTTCCTGCGTCTTGCGCGCGAAAGGCTCGATGCGCTCACCGACCCGCTTGATGCCGGTTTCGGCTTCGATATGATCCGGCTGGCAGCGCTGCGCAGCGCGGCGGTGGCCCAGCGCCAGACGGGCCTCGACCAGTATGAGGAAGACCAAGCAGGGTTCGGCCAGCTGGTCGACCGACTTTCGGCGCGGCTTGGACAGGACCGCGTTCTCGTCTCCTTTCCGCGCGACACGCATATCCCAGAACGGGCCTTTGGCCTCGTCCCTGCCTTGCATGGATGGCGAAAAACCGAAGCCGATTATCGCAGCCAGGCGGAACTGCCGGGCGACCCGCCAGCGCGCCCCATCAAGCTGTTTCGCCCGCCACAACCAATCGAAAGCGTGGCGGAAGTGCCCGACAGTCCGCCTTCGTTTTTTCTGTGGCGGCGGGTGCGTCATCAGGTTCGCCTTGCCGAAGGGCCGGAACGGATCGAGCCGGAATGGTGGCTCGCAATCGGTCAGAACGTGCCGGAACTGCGCGATTATTACCGGGTGGAGGATGAGACCGGCCAGCGTTTCTGGATTTTTCGCGAGGGGCTTTATGACGGCGCCAATCATCCGCGCTGGTTTCTGCATGGGCTGTTCGCGTGATGGCTCCTTATTTTGAAATAGCTGCTGCCAGCAATTTTTCCTTCCTTTGCGGTGCATCGCATCCGCAGGAGCTGGTCGCGCGTGCGCATGCGCTTGGCCTGTCCGGTATCGGCATTGCCGACCGCAACACGCTGGCCGGTGTGGTGCGCGCCCATGCGGAATGGAAGGAGATTCGCAAGAAAAGCGATTTCCGGCTTTTCATCGGCTGCCGCCTGTCCTTCACCGACGGCACGCCGGATATGGTCGTCTATCCGCGTGATCGCGCTGCCTATGGGCAATTGTGCCGCCTGCTGACGGAGGGCAAGCAGCGCGCCGCCATCAAGGGCGAATGCCATCTCGAATGGGCCGACCTCCTGTTTCGCGCGCGGCAGTTCCAGATCGCGGTCTTTCCGCCTGACGAAGACAGGCCGGATTTTGCCGCACGCCTGACGGAGATTGCGCAAGCTGCCCCCGGCTCCGTCTGGCTGGCGCTCGCCATGCCGCATCAAGGCCATGACGGACGCCGCGCAGAACGCAGCGCCCGTTTTGCCGCACAGGCAGGCGTGCCGCTCATCGCCACCAATGACGTGCTCTATCACCATCCCAACCGCCGCGCGCTTCAGGACGTGCTGACGGCCACGCGCCATCACACCACGGTTTTCGCAGCCGGGCGGCTTCTGGAAAAGAATGCCGAGCGCCACCTAAAACCGCCAGAGGAAATGCTGCGGCTGTTCCGCGATTATCCTGAAGCTGTCGCGGCGACCGCCGATTTCGTCGCGCCCATCACCTTCCAGCTTGATGATCTGAAATATGCCTATCCCGATGAGCCCATCCCGCCCGGCAAGACGGCACGGCAGCATCTGCACGATCTCACCTGGGAAGGCGCGGCGCGCCATTACGGCGCGGACACGATCCCGCCAAAGGTGCAGGGCCTCATCAACAAGGAACTGGCGCTGATCGCCCAGCTTGAATACGAGCCCTATTTTCTCACCGTCTATGACATTGTGAACTATGCCCGCCGAGAAAAAATTCTGTGTCAGGGGCGCGGTTCGGCGGCCAATTCCGTCGTCTGTTTCTGCCTTGGCATTACCGGCGTGAACCCGACGGAAGTGGACCTCCTGTTCGAGCGCTTCATCTCCGCCGAGCGCCAGGAACCGCCGGATATCGACGTCGATTTCGAGCATGAGCGGCGCGAAGAGGTGATGCAATATGTCTATGACCGTTATTCGAGAGATCGCGCGGCCATTGTCGCGACCGTCATCAGCTATCGGTCCCGCAGCGCGATCCGCGATGTCGGCAAGGCGCTGGGGCTGACCGAAGACGTGACGGCGGCGCTTGCCAATACGGTCTGGGGCATATCGGGCGGCGGCATCGACAAGCAGCATATCAGGCAGGCGGGTCTCGACCCCGACAACCCCATCATCCGGCGCGCGGTGGAACTGGCCATCACGCTGATCGGCTTTCCGCGTCACCTGTCGCAGCATGTCGGCGGCTTCGTGCTCACCCGCGACCGGCTGGACGAAACCGTGCCCATCGGCCCGGCGGCGATGGAAGACCGCTCCTTCATCGAATGGGACAAGGACGATATCGACGAGGTGGGGCTGATGAAGGTCGATGTGCTGTCGCTCGGCATGCTCACCTGCATCCGCAAGGCCTTTGATCTCATTCACCAGCACAAGCCGCAACTTTATGGTGGCGAGAAGCTGACGCTGGCAACCGTGGAGCAGGGCGACAAAGCCGTCTACGACATGCTGTGCAAGGGGGATTCGCTCGGCGTGTTTCAAGTGGAAAGCCGGGCCCAGATGAACATGTTGCCACGCCTGCGTCCGCAAGAGTTCTATGATCTTGTCATCGAGGTCGCCATCGTGCGTCCCGGCCCCATTCAGGGTGACATGGTGCATCCTTATCTGAGGCGGCGAAACGGACAGGAACCCTGCACCTTGCCATCGCCTTCGCCGGAACATGGCCCTCCCGACGAGTTGCTACAAATTCTCGGCAAGACCAAGGGTGTGCCGCTGTTTCAGGAACAGGCGATGCGTATCGCCATGGAGGCTGCAAAATTTACGCCCGAAGAAGCCAACCAGTTGCGCCGCGCCATGGCCACTTTCCGCAAGATGGGCACCATTCATACGATGGAGACAAAGATGATCGACGGCATGGTCAATCGTGGCTACGACCGGACCTTTGCCGAAAACTGCTTCAACCAGATCAAGGGGTTCGGCGAATATGGCTTCCCTGAAAGTCATGCGGCAAGCTTCGCGCATCTGGTCTATATTTCCGCCTGGATCAAGTGCCATCACCCGGAAGTGTTCGCCGCAGCCCTTCTCAATTCCCAACCCATGGGTTTTTACGCCCCCGCCCAGATCGTGCGCGATGCCCGCGAACATGGCGTGACGGTGCTGCCCGTCGATGTGAACTTCAGCCAGTGGGACAATATTCTGGAGGAAACACCCGACGTTCACCTGGCGCTCCGGCTCGGCTTTCGCCAGATCGATGGTTTTTCCAAGGAGGACGTAAAGCTTCTGATTGCCGATCGGCAGGAGCCTTACCGCACCATTGAAGACATGCATCGGCGGCTTCGGCTCGACCGGCGCGCCTTCACGCTTCTGGCGGATGCCGATGCCTTCGGCTCGCTCGATATCGACCGCCGCGCAGCACTTTGGGCCGTGCGCCGTCTACCCAACGACGAAACCCTGCCGCTGTTCCGCGCCGCCGCAACCAGCGAGCTGGCGGAAGAGCCGCGCACGAAGCTTCCTGAAATGGCCGCATCCGAGCATGTGATTGCCGATTACGAGACGACCCGGCTCTCGCTGAAAGGGCATCCGCTGCAATATCTGCGCGAGGGGCTTGCAGCGGAAGGCGTTTCAACCTGCCGCGCGGTTCAGGAAGGCGCCGACGGACGCCGCATGAAAGTGGCGGGCGTCGTCACCGTGCGCCAGCGCCCCGGCAGCGCCAAGGGTGTGGTGTTCCTCACCATTGAGGATGAAACCGGCATCGCCAATATTGTCGTCTGGCCGAAAATCATGAAGGTGTTTCGCCGCGAAGTCATGGGCGCGCGGCTGATCCATATCGAAGGCCGCATCCAGCGCAGCCCCGAAGGGGTCGTGCATCTGGTGGCATCAAAACTGCAGGACCGTTCGGCAGCGCTGATCGAAATGAGCGGACGCGAAGCCCAACGCCTCGTCGCTCCGTCGCAAATGGCGCATCATCCGCGCAATGTTAGAATAATGCCGAACTCGCGAGACTTTCATTGAGCAATCACGCGCTCCGAAGCCCGTTCGCTATTTTGGCTATGACGCGACGAAAATGGTGCAATTCGAGAACCGGAGCGGAGTGTACTTTAAGGTACATGAGCAACGGAAGCGCAGAAGTGCGCCATTTGCAGACCGTCAGAGCCGAAATAGAGCGGGCTTCAGTTCCATGCGCCAACGAAAAACACCGCGCAATAATGCAGCGCTGCGCCCACCACGACAAAGCCGTGCCAGATGGCATTCTGAAACCGCAGACGCTCCCAGACATGGAAGATCACACCCAGCGAATAGACCATGCCACCGGCTGCAATCAGCCAGAAGACGGCTGGCGGCAGCGACTGCACCATGGTGTCATAGACCATGACGCCGCTCCAGCCGAGCGCCAGATAAAGCAGGATCGACAGCCGGTCGAAACGCCCCGGCATGAACAGTTTCAGCATGATACCGATAAAAGCCACGCTCCAGACGAAGAGAAGCAGCGGCAGAGCGCGATCCCCCATATGCATGGCAAAGGGCGTATAGGTTCCGGCAATCAACAGATAGATCGCCGAATGGTCGAAACGGCGCAGAAACCATTTGGTCGGTGAAACCGGCCAGATATTGTAGACAGCCGAAATTCCGAGCGCCGTCAGCAGGCTCGCAAGATAGACGCCGGATGAAATCGAGGTCGCCGCAGGCATGTTCGGCAGAAAATAGAACAGCATGGCAATGGCGCCGGCAAGCGCCAGCCCGACACCCAGCACATGGATGACGCCATCGGCCCACAATTCGGCCCGGTCATATTTCCATTTGACTGGATGAGGCAGTCTTACATTCATGAAATTTCCCTGTCGTCGGTTCCAGAGCGCGTTTCGATCTGATTGGGTCAGATCGGCGCTCTAGTCCTTTGCTTTAACGCGCATCTTTTCCGAAAACCGTTTCACACTTTTCGGGATGCGCTCTCAACAGGAAACTGCCATCGCTTTGCAGCGTCAAGATGACAGTTCGTTCAAGCAGGTTTACTGCGCTGGCGTGTAGGAAGCCTGAATGGGTGCTACGCCCGGAAGCGGTGCTGCCCCGCCTTCCGGCAAGGATGCCGGTTGGATGGAAGCGGCTGCATCACGGGTCGGGCCATTGCGCTTCCAGCTGCCGTCGAGGCCGGTCTCCTGCAACAGTCCCTTGCGCTTGGCATCGTAATAATAGCCGCGCGCATAATAGCGGACTGCCTGACTTTCATCACCGCCTGCGACCTTATAGGCGCCGGACAGATAGCGAACAGCATATTTCAGATTGGTTTCCGCATCGAGCAGGCCCTTGGCCGAACCCGTATAACCCATGCCGCGCGCGGTCGGATGGCTGATCTGCATCAGACCCCAATAGGGTCCATTGCGCGCACCCGGATTGAACCGGCTTTCGCGATGCACGACCCGGCGCACCAAGCGCTCCGGCACGTCATAGGCGACGGAATATTTGGTAATCAGCGCATCGAGACCTTCCGGCGCGTGATCCGGCGTCTCGAAGGCCATATTGGCGGCAACGGAAGCCGGCGAAGCGGCAGCCTGCGCACCGGCATAGGCCATCATCGGTTCGGACTGGCCACGAATGCCGGGAATGGGAACGGCGGTCGGCAGGACTGGATCGGAAGCATCGGTCACGGCTGCGACAGTTTGCGTTCCGGCAACAGCGCCTGCATCGGCGGTTGCCGCGCCTGTCGCGGAAGCGGTCTGGCCGGATGTATCGGTCTGCGTGATCAGCGCCGTCTTCACGGGCTTGCCGTCATTGGTGGTGTTGCAGGCGCTCAGCGCCACGGCACAACCAAGAAGCATGAGGCCCTTGCGGACCAGATCAGCGGATGAAGAAGAAAGCGCGTAACGCATGACCGGACCCGTTCTCAGGAATCGAAATCTTTTTCGATGCGTTTTTCAAGCTCGACCAGATCTTCAGGCAGGGGCAAACCGCTGGCCCGCAACGCATTGAGCTTTTCGCGAACCGTTTCGCGGATTTCATGAGCGTCTTGCGGCTGGTTCACCATTTGCTCGAAAAGCAGCGCAATTTCCGCCTTGATGTCCTCGAATGCCATCCAGATCCTCTTGGCTTACACGGACTTTGAGGGCCCGGCTCAGTCAGTCTTCTTTCGGTCGATGACAATCGTGTACCATGCAAAAGACGGCAAACGGAAGCGCTAAACGTGAGGGCTTGGCCAAAATGAATATTTCAAATGGTAACAAAAAGATTAACGCACTCACAGAATGCGTGGCAGCACCGTAACTACGGCATTGAAATCACACGCGAAAATTCCGAGATCATCGAAGTCCAGACCGCCATTCGGATCGAAGAGATAAATGCTCATCCAGACGAGCGCGATCACAAGCAGGAGTGCCAGAATCATCAGAATCAAAAGGCGTCGCCCGAGCGCGGTCTTGCGACCCGCCCCTTCCGGCGGCTGTTTGGCCATAATCAATTGCTGCCTTGTTCAGTCGTCATTGGTCGCGTTCAGTTCTTCCGGCGGCGTGCCGTGTTCGGGCTCCGCCGACAGATAACCCTCGCGCACCAGCCATTTGCGCAGGATCAGCGTCATCGCCTCGGTCTGGTTAAGACCGGGATGCTTTTCGGCGATGAAGCGCTCCAGAGCGCCGTGCACGTCATCGGGAAGATAGATGCTCATTCATACTCCTCCACGTGAAGAGAATCAGACCACGGTTACGGTGAGAGTTGCCACACCGTCGACCTTGCCTTCCAGGCGGTCGCCGCGCGTCACCGGCCCGACGCCCGCAGGCGTACCCGTAAAGATAAGATCGCCGGGCTGCAGCTCAAAGAGCGAAGACAGGTAGGAAATGGTTTCCGCGACCTTCCAGATCATCTGGTTGAGGTCGCCAGACTGGCGGGTTTCGCCATTGATGGCGAGCGAAATCGCAGCCTTTTCCAGATGGCCGATGTCCGACACCGGCACGATGGCCGAACAGGGCGCGGAGTGCTCGAAAGCCTTTGCGACTTCCCACGGACGACCGGCCTTCTTGGCCACGGCCTGCAGGTCGCGGCGCGTCATGTCGATGCCGACGGCGTAGCCATAAACATGGTCCAGCGCCTTTTCGACAGTAATGTCGGTGCCGCCGGTCTTCAGCGCCACCACAAGCTCGATCTCGTGATGTACGTCTTCGGTCTTTGGCGGATAGGGAAAGTCACCGCCTTCGATCACGAGGCTGTCCGGGTTCTTCTGGAAGAAAAACGGCGGATTGCGGGTCGGATCGCCGCCCATTTCGATGGCATGATCGGCATAGTTCTGGCCGACGCAATAGATGCGATGCACGGGAAAGCGCGCGTCCGTTCCCTTTACCGGCAGAAATGGCTGCGGGGGCGGCGCAAAAACATAAGTCGTCATGGGGAACTATTCCGGTCGGAAACTGATGAAGCGATTTTTGCCATCATGCAGACGCAAGCGCATCGCCGCAACCCTTGAAAGGCGCAATTCTCTATTATCGTGCGCCCGATTTCACGACAAAATCCGCCTTGCGCGATTGCGCTACCACGAGTTCGGCATTGGGAATATCGTTGGAAAGAGCGCGGTTTCGGGCCGTTTCGGCATCGAAGCCGAAACTGAGCCAACGATCGGTCAGGCGGCGTTCCAGCTCTGCAAACGGTACGTCCAGATAGAGCGTCATGTCGAAAAAAGGGGCGAGCCTGGACCAGGGTTCCTGATCGAGCAGCAGATAATTGCCCTCGACCAGAAGCACGCGGTGCTCGGGGCCAACCACGGATGCGGCGGCGCGGGAAAGCTCCAGCGAACGGTCGAAGACCGGGATGAAGATTTCGCCCTCCGCCTGTTTCAGACGCTGCAGCAACACCGCAAATCCGGCGCAGTCGAAGGTGGGCGGCGAACCCTTGCGGCTCAGCAATCCGCGCTGATCGAGAATCCCGTCATCAAGATGAAACCCGTCCATGGGCACGACGATGGACGGTGTTTCACCGCCCTTGTTGATGGCATGGAGCAGATAGTCGGACAGCGTGGATTTGCCCGCGCCCGGCGGACCGGCAATGGCCACGATCAGGCGTCCGCCGGTCTGCGCCAGCCGTGCAAGAATTTCCGAAGGCAGGGCTTCGCGCTCGATAGGCGTCATGTCCGGTTTCCGTGATTCGTCCTGCCAATTTATCGGAGACGTACCGGCTCTGTTCAAGCCGCTTCCTTCGGCCTCATTGCGCCGGTCATCAGCGCCACGGCATCCGACATGGAATATTCCTTCGGGTCGATGACTGTCAGGCGGCGTCCGAGCCGGTGAATGTGGATGCGGTCGGCAACCTCGAACACATGCGGCATGTTGTGCGAGATGAGGACGATGGGCATGCCGCGCCGCTTCACGTCCTGAATGAGCTCCAGCACGCGGCGTGATTCCTTGACGCCGAGCGCCGCAGTCGGCTCGTCCATGATGACCACCTTGGAGCCGAAGGCAGCAGCACGCGCCACCGCAACGCCCTGACGCTGACCGCCCGAAAGGGTTTCCACCGCCTGGCCGATGTTCTGGATCGTCATCAAGCCTAGTTCTGACAGTTTTTCGCGCGCGATCTTTTCCATCGCACCACGATCCAGCATGCGCAACATCGAACCGAGCGGTCCCTTGCGGCGGATTTCACGGCCAAGAAACAGATTGTCTGCAATGGAAAGCGCGGGCGACAAGGCAAGGTTCTGGTAGACAGTCTCGATGCCCGCCTGCCGCGCTTCCATCGGCGAATGGAAGCTGACCGGCTGGCCGTCGAGCAGGATTTCCCCCTCGTCGGGCTTGATCGCGCCGGACAGCGCCTTGATGAGCGAGGACTTGCCTGCGCCATTGTCGCCGATGACCGCGAGGATTTCGCCCGGATAGAGGTCGAAATCGGCATGGTCGAGAGCTGTGACGCGACCATAGCGCTTGACCAGCCCCTTGGCAGAAAGAACAGGCGTGGTGTTCGTTTTCATGCGGCAGCCTTTCTGATCCACTGGTCGATGGCGACGGCGGCAATGATGAGAACGCCGATCAGGAGATAGGTCCATTGCGGATCGGTGCCCCACAGGCGCAGGCCCAGCGAAAACACGCCGACGATCAGCGCGCCGAACATGGTGCCGAGAATGGAGCCGCGCCCGCCGAAGAGCGATATGCCGCCGATCACCACGGCGGTGATGGATTCGATATTGGCGAACTGGCCAGCGGTTGGCGACACGGAACCGAGACGACCGATCATGGCCCAGCCCGCAAGTGCGCAGATGATACCGGCCAGCACATAGACCGACATGAGGATCGGCTTGACCGAGACACCGGAAAGCTGCGCCGCCTCCGGATCGTCGCCAATAGCGTAGACATGCCGTCCCCAGGCGGTATGGTTCAGCACATACCAGAGCAGCAGCACCAGAAGCACCATCGCGATGACGCCATAGGTGAAGACCGCGCCGCCGATGCGGATGCTCTCGCCGAAGAATTGCAGGATCGGCGCTTCCGCCGTGATTTCCTGCGCGCGGATCGTCTCATTGGCGGAATAGAGGAAGTTGGTGGCAAGGATCACCTGCCACATGCCAAGCGTCACGATGAAGGGCGGCAGACGGACATAGGCCACCAGAAAGCCATTGATGAAACCGCAGAGCGCGCCGGTCGCAAAGCCGCAGAGAATGGAAAGTTCGGCGGGAAGGCCATAGCGGAAGGTGAACTGCCCCATCACCACCGATGACAGCACCATGATGGCGCCGACCGAAAGATCGATACCGGCGGTGAGAATCACCAGCGTCTGCGCCGCCGCAACGATGCCGGTGATGGCGACCTGTTGCAGAATGAGCGTCAATGCGAAGGCGGAGAAGAACTTGCCGCCAAGCGTGACGCCAAATACCAGCAGCGACAGGACGAGCACGATCAGCGGCACGGCGGCGGGATTGTGATGCAGGAAATTGCGCATCCGATAAAGCACCGACTGGTCGCCCGCATCGAAGGAGGCGACATCGGCCGCGCTCTGCGACAGCGTCTTTTCATAGTCCTGCATGGACTGTTTTTGTGCAGCGGAAGCCGCCTGTGGCTCACTCATGTCTGTCTCCTGCCTTCACTCGCAGACCCTGCCCGGCAGATCTTCCGATATGCCGGGCCTGAGTTTCGGAAAGGGGATCAGCCCCAGCACTTGTCGAGTGCGGTCTTCGTGTCGATGGACGGAACGCCTTCCGCCGGCTTGTCGGTGACAAGCGACACGCCCGTATCGACAAAGTCCTTGCCTTCGGTCGGCTTCGGCTTTTCACCCGTATCGGCAAACTTCTTGATCGCCTCAATGCCGAGTGCCGCCATCTGCAGCGGATATTGCTGCGAGGTCGCGCCGATCACACCGGCTTCGACATTCTTCACGCCGGGGCAACCGCCATCGATGGAGACGATCAGCACGTCCTTCTCGCGCCCGACGGCCTTCAGAGCCTCATAGGCACCGGCGGCGGCAGGTTCATTGATGGTGTGGACGACATTAATGTTCGGGTCCTTCTGGAGAAGGTTTTCCATGGCGCGGCGTCCGCCTTCTTCATTGCCGTCGGTCAGGTCGCGACCGGCAATGCGCGGATCATCCTCGTCGCCCAGCTTGGTCTTGTCCTTCGGATCGATGCCGAAGCCGGTGGCAAAGCCCTGATCGCGCAGAACGTCGACGCTGGGCTGCGATGCGGTGAGGTTGAGGAAGGCAACCCTTGCATCCTTGGCCTTGTCGCCAAGCGTTGCCGCCGCCCATTTACCCACCAGCTCACCGGCGAGGAAATTGTCGGTGGCAAAGGTTGCGTCAGCCGCGTCGGCTGGCTCAAGCGGCGTGTCGAGCGCGATGATGAGCATACCGGCATCGCGCGCTTTCTGCAGCGACGGCACGATGCCCTTGGTGTCGGAAGCGGTGATCAGAATGCCCTTCGCCCCATCGGCGATACAGGTTTCGATGGCTGCGACCTGGCTTTCGGAATCGCCGTCGATCTTGCCCGCATAGGTCTTGAGATTGACGCCCAGCTCCTTGGCCTTGGCGATGGCGCCTTCCTTCATCTTGACGAAGAACGGGTTGGTATCGGTCTTGGTGATGAGGCACGCGCCGACATCGGCGGCATTGGCCGAACTCAATGGAATGGCGGCAGCGCCAAGCGCGAAGGCAGCAAAGGCTGCCGACAGAACTGTCTTCTTCATGGACTCCTCCCAGATTGAGCCGGTCCTCTTCCCCCGGCAGGGGAGAAGCAAAACACGGCTTCAAAACAGAGTCAATTAATAAATCCACTTGATTTATTAATATGCCGTGTCATTCTGGAAGACGGAGGAGAGAGGACCGGCAAAGGCGAACGGCAGGCTGGTCGTTTCATTACGTGGTCTATCTTAAGCGTTTGTTTTTATTTTATATCCCTTGCAAAGAGGGCTTTTTCTCCTTCGATGGTTGGTTTAGGAATTCCGGCATTCCATGGCTGCATTTCGAGATTGCATTCCATGGGCTGGAATCGGGGAGAGGCAATGGTCAGGCATAAAGTTGAAGGCGAACCAGACAGCAGGTCTGCCGATACGCTATCCGGCACCCTTTCCGGGACACTTTCCGGCACTCCGGGGCCTGCCATGCTGCAATTCGCCGGGCCGGGCGCGAGCGTCAATCGCGGTTCAAACCAGATCGGCGTGCGCGCCTATAATGAGCGGCTGGTTCTGGCGCTGGTGCGCAGGCATGGTGCGCTTGCCCGCGCCGATATTGCGCGGCTGACCGGACTTTCGGCGCAGACGGTTTCCGTCATCATTCGTGCTCTGGAAAAGGACGGTCTCATCACGCAGGGCGAACGGGTGCGCGGTCGTGTCGGCCAGCCTTCCATGCCGATGCGCCTTGCCGCCGACGGGGTTTTCTCCTTCGGTCTCAAGATCGGGCGACGCAGCGCGGAAATCATCCTGATGGATTTTCTGGGGGCGATCCGCGAGCGGCGGCACATCACCTATCGCTGGCCTGTGCCGGGTGAAATCCGCCGCTTCACCCTCGACAGCGTGGACGATTTCACCATGGCTCTCGATCCCGGCAAACGCGGGCGCATTGCGGGGCTGGGCATCGCATTGCCCTTCGAATTGTGGAACTGGGTCGAGGAAGTGGGTGCACCGGCTGAGGACCTGGATGCATGGCTCGGTGCCGATCTGGTCAGCGATTTCGCCAAGGCATTTCCGTTTCCGGTCTTCGTGCAGAATGATGGAACAGCGGCTTGCGGTGCGGAACTGACCTTCGGTCGCGGGCCGGAATTCACCGACTTCGTCTATTTTTTCATTGGCTCGTTCATCGGCGGCGGCGTGGTGCTCAACAACACGCTCTATCCGGGCCGAACCGGCAATGCGGGCGCGCTCGGCTCCATGCCGATGCGGATGCGCGGCACGTGGGAGCGCGGCGAGACCTTGCAGCTCATCGATACGGCCTCGCTGTTCGTTCTAGAACGCATGTTGCAGGAGCGGCATCTGCCCTCCGACGATCTGTGGCTTTCGCCGGAAAACTGGCGCAATTTCGGCACGCCGCTCGATGAATGGGTGGCGCTTGCCGCACGCGGGTTGGCCCATGCGGCGGTGGCAGCCGCCTCCGTCATCGACTTTCCCGCCGCCGTCATCGACGGCTGGCTGCCGGGCAATGTGCGCCACCGCATCGTGGAGGCGACGCGCGTGGAGCTTTCATGCCTCGACTTGCAGGGCCTGCGCGCACCGACGATCATCGAGGGCAAGGTTGGCGTCCATGCCAAGGCGATGGGCGCGGCAAGCCTGCCGCTCTCCAACCGCTATCTGTTCGACCAGAGCGTCCTGTTCAAGGAACTAGGCTGACACAACAAACACACAGTTTGTTATTTTCAATCAACAAGTTTGATCTATGTTGTCTTGCAATGACCGCAAATGCCCACACATTGACCGCTTAATTCATTGAACCGAACGGGAAAAACATGACCGTCAAGACGATTGCGACCACGCCATATCAAGACCAGCAGCCGGGCACTTCAGGCCTGCGCAAGAAGGTTCCGGTTTTCCAGCAGCCCAATTATGCGGAAAACTTCATCCAGTCGGTTTTCGATGTGCTGGAAGGTTTTGCCGGCAAGACGCTCGTGGTCGGCGGTGACGGGCGCTATTACAATCGCGAAGTGATCCAGAAGCTCATCAAGATCGCCGCCGCCAACGGTTTTGGCCGCATCATGGTGGGTCAGGGCGGCATTCTCTCGACGCCCGCCGCCTCCAACATGATCCGCAAATACAAAGCTTTCGGCGGCATGGTGCTTTCGGCCAGCCACAATCCCGGCGGTCCGAATGAAGATTTCGGCATCAAGTACAATATCGGCAATGGCGGGCCTGCGCCGGAAAAGATCACCGAGGCGATCTTCGCCCGCTCCAAGGTGATCGACCAGTACAAAATTGCCGATGTGGCGGACGTCGATATCGACAGGATCGGCACCAACCGGATCGGCGATACCGAGGTCGTCATCTTCGATCCCGTCACCGACTATGCCGAGCTGATGGAAAGCCTGTTCGACTTCGACGCCATCCGCGCCATGATCAAGGGCGGGTTCCGCATGAAGTTCGACGCGATGCATGCCGTGACCGGACCTTACGCCAAGGAAATTTTTGAGCGCCGTCTCGGCGCGCCGGAAGGCAGTGTGGTCAATTTCGTGCCGCTGCCGGACTTCGGCGGTCATCATCCCGATCCGAATCTCGTCTATGCCAAGGATCTCTATGATCTTTTGATGTCCGATCATGCGCCGGATTTCGGCGCGGCTTCCGATGGCGACGGCGATCGCAACCTCATTATCGGGCGCGGCATCTTCGTCACGCCATCCGATTCGCTTGCCATGCTCGCCGCCAATGCGCATCTGGCGCCGGGCTACAAGGACGGCATCAAGGGCATTGCGCGCTCCATGCCGACCAGTGCCGCCGCCGACCGCGTGGCCGACAAGCTCGGCATCGGCATGTTTGAAACGCCGACGGGCTGGAAATTCTTCGGCAATCTGCTCGACAACGGCAAGGTCACGATCTGCGGCGAGGAAAGCTCCGGCACCGGCTCCGACCATGTGCGCGAGAAGGACGGCCTGTGGGCCGTGCTGCTCTGGCTCAATATTCTCGCTGTGCGCAAGCAGAGCGTGAAGGAAATCGTCGAGGAACATTGGGCGCGTTTCGGGCGCAACTATTACACCCGCCACGATTATGAAGCGGTCGATTCCGATATCGCCAAAAAGCTGGTGGCCGATCTGCGCGACAAGCTTGCCAGCCTGCCCGGCACCACGGTCAACGGCCTCAAAATCGAGAAAGCCGACGATTTTGCCTATCACGATCCGGTCGACGGCTCGATCAGCGAGCATCAGGGCATCCGCATCTATTTCCCCGAAGGCGGTCGCGTGGTGCTGCGCCTGTCCGGCACCGGCACATCTGGCGCAACCATCCGCATCTATGTCGAGCGCTATGAAGCGGACACCGCGAAGCATAATCTCGATACGCAGGAAACGCTGGCCCCATTCATCGAGGCGGCAGAACAAATCACGCAGGTGAAGAAGCGCAGCGGACGCGATGCGCCGAGCGTTATCACCTGACCAAAGAAAAAGGGCCGGAAACGGCCCTCAGGCTGCTGACAAACCTCCGGCAGGGTCAAAATGACCTCAGATTCACGGAACGTCCCAGATTCAGAACGTGAACAAATCGGAATCAAAACCCCTCGTTTTTGACTGCTTCCAAAAATCGAGGGGTTTGTAATCAATCTGAGGGCCGGAAACGGCCCTTTTTCTTACTCAAAAACAATGGCCGGCGCTGGCTTCCCGGCCCCCTTGCCGCCTTTCATGTTGTCCCAGACCTTGCGCGCTATCTCGCGATAGATTTTCGCGTGTTCGCTATCCGGCTCCTTGACGGTAATCGGCGTGCCAGCGTCCGAATAGGCACGGACGTCCATATGCAGCGGCACTTCGCCGAGGAACGGCACGTCGAGACGTTCCGCTTCCTTCCTCGCGCCGCCATTGCCGAAAATATCATAGCGCGCGCCGGTGTCGGGCGCGATGAAATAGCTCATGTTTTCGACGATGCCGAGAAGCGGCACATTCACCTTGTGGAACATGTTCAAGCCCTTGCGCGCGTCGATCAGCGCCAGATCCTGCGGCGTCGAAACAATAACGGCGCCTGCCAGCGGCACCTGCTGCGCCATGGTCAGCTGTGCGTCGCCGGTGCCGGGCGGCATGTCGACCACCAGAACATCAAGCTCGCCCCAGGCCACTTCGCGCAGCATCTGCGTCAGCGCCGACATGACCATCGGCCCGCGCCAGATCATCGGCGTTTCCTCATCGACCATGAAGCCCATCGACATGACCTTGATGCCAAAATTTTCCATCGGCTTGAGGGTTCGTCCCTCGACCGTTTCCGGGCGGCCGGAAAGGCCAAGCAGGCGCGGCATGGACGGCCCGTAAATATCGGCATCCAGAATACCGATCTTCAGCCCGTTGGCGGCAAGACCGAGCGCCAGATTGACCGCCGTGGTGGACTTGCCGACGCCGCCCTTGCCGGAAGCAACGGCAATGATCGCGCCGACGCCCGGAATGCCGGGCTTTTGCGCCGGGCGTTGCGGTGGCGCGGGATGGCGGTGCTGTGCGGGTGCGGCGGCAGGGCGCGGCTGCGGTTTGGGTGGCGGCGGCGCATCGTCGCTGGTGCGTCCGCCTCTTTTTTCCGCCGTAAGCGTGACCAGCGCACCGGTGACGCCCGGAATTTCCTTCACGGCCTTTTCAGCAGCAAGCCGCATCGGCTCCAGCGCATCGGCGCGCTCGGCGGGGACCGTGATGGAGAAAAAGACCTTGCCGTCGGCAATAAAAATATCGGAAACCAGACCGAGCGACACAACATCGCTTTCGAAATCCGGCCCCGTCACGGCCTTCAGCCGCTCCAGAACCTGTTCGCGTGTTACGCTTGCCATTTCACTGCACCAAGAGGGTAAGGAAGCGGCGACATAAGGAAATCCATATCGAGCAGAACAGACTGCCCGATTGCCTTATTGCCCTCGCACCTTACCGCCCTGCTCCTTCATTGTTGCTTCATATCCAGTCCTGACATAATCAGCTTTCCAACCAAACGCCAATAGTGCCCAACCATTTAGAGTGGTTCCATTTACGAAAGAATTGCTGGAGCTACTCTAAATATTTCTTCTCACGCATTATCCAGCGCAAAACCGCTTCGCACTTTTGCTGGAAATGCTCCATTCCAAACATCGGAGCAAGCCATGGCCAAAGCCATTCACACGATGATCCGCGTTCTCGACGAAGAGAAGTCCGTTTCCTTCTACAATCAGGCTTTTGGCCTCGATATTGCGGAACGCATCGATTTCGAAACCTTCACATTGATTTATTTGCGCAATGCGGAAGCCGATTTTGAAGTCGAGCTGACCGTGAACAAGGGCCGTACCGAGCCTTACAATCTTGGCGATGGCTATGGTCATCTCGCCGTGGCGGTCGATGATGTCGATGCAGAACATGCCCGTTTCACGGAACTTGGCTTCAAGGTCGGCAAGCTGGTCGATTTCAAGAACAATGGCGTGCAGCTTGCCCGCTTCTTCTTTGCCGAAGACCCCGATGGCTACAAGATCGAGGTTCTGCAGCGCGGCGGGCGGTATGTGTAGGGAGTAAGGGAGTAAGGGAGTAAGGGAGTAAGGGAGTAAGGGAGTAAGGGAGTAAGGGAGTAAGGGAGTAAGGGAAAAACGCTTATTTCTCGGTCAAGGCAAATATTTTGCTTGCCTTGTCCACCGCCTGCCCACACCCTATTCCCCTATTCCCCTATTCCCCTATTCCCCTATTCCCCTATTCCCCTATTCCCCTAACAATCGGACTATTTGTCCAGTGGCAAAGACGGCCCGCATAGGCTAGGTAAATTCGGCTTGAACGGAGAAGCTTTGAGTTGAAGACGAGCATCGGCCAATATCGGATGTCTCTGGCGATACGCATCCTCAGCGTATTTGCCCTGATGTTCGTCGCCTTTGCGCATAAACCCGTCGATCTCAATGGGCCCGACAGCTATCTGCTTGCCCAGTACAAACTGCCGGACGGCACCTATCCGGTGCTTTGTATCGGTGACCACGGCTCCGATCCGAACAATCAGGGTCACGACAAGCATCTGAGCAACAATAGTTGCGAAGCCTGCCGGATTTCGTCGGCCTTCCTGTGCCCGGCACCTGCCGGTTCCACCGGCGCTGCCCCCCATATCGCCATGGCCGACGGGATCGTGCCGCCGCAGCCCGTTCTGCGCCGCAACGCCTATCCCCCATCGGCTCCGCCGCAAGCGCCGCCCATCGCCTGAATAATCCCGTTTGAGCGAATGCGTTCTTTTGAGCGCATCCCGAAAGGTCTGAAACGGCTTTCGGACAAGATGCGCGCCAAAGCAAACAGTTTGAGCCCCAATCTGATTCAATCAGTTCACAATCGCGCTCTGAACCGCATTCCGCAATGAAATTGCGCCCAAACCCAGTTTCGGCGCGTCTTCCAACGATTATTCAGGTTTAACACAATGAAAAACTATCGTTTTCTCGCTTCTGCGATCTCATTTGCTGCATTATGCGCCTCCGCCGGCATGGCCCATGCCCATTCCTCTCTCGACCAGGGCGAAGCCAAGGCAGGCAGCTTCTACAAGGCAACCTTCCGCATTCCACATGGCTGCGATGGCAAGCCCACGACCGAAGTAAAGATCGAGCTACCCGAAGGCTTCATTTCGGCTCAGCCGCAGGCCAAGGCAGGCTGGAAGATAGAGACCTTCAAGGGCGACTACGCGAAGAGCTACAAGGTGCATGGCAAGGACGTGTCCTCGGGTGTCCAGGAAGTCCGCTTCACCGAGGGCAATCTGCCCAGCGACTTCTATGATGAATTCACCGTCGTCGGCCAGCTCGCCAAATTCGACAAGGATACGACCCTCTCCTTCCCCGTGACACAGCTTTGTGGAAGCGATGCATCAGTTGCCTGGACGGAAATCCCCAAGGATGGCCAGAACCCGCACGATCTGAAGCACCCCGCGCCCCAGCTGCATGTAATGGCGGCAGGTGCTGACGATGAGCATGGCGGCCATGACGGGCACGGCAAGATGGGCCAGATGGACCATATGGGCAAGATGGACCATGCCTCCATGCAGGCAGCAATGCCGACGAAGCTTGGTGACCTCGAAATCACGGGCCCTTCGGTACGCGCCATGGTTCCCGGTGCCAAGGTCGCAGGCGGGTTTCTGACCATCGCCAATGACGGCAAGAATGCCGACAAGCTGGTTTCCGTCACCACAAAAGGCGTCAAGCGTGTCGAAATCCACGAAATGTCGATGCAGAATGACGTGATGAAGATGCGCCAGCTTGAAGGCGGTCTCGATATCCCGGCAGGCGAGAAGGTCGAGCTGAAGTCCGGTGGTTATCACCTCATGTTCATCCAGCCGGAGAAGCCGTACAAGGAAGGCGAGACCGTGCCGGTGACGCTGGAATTCGAAAAGGCCGGTAAGGTCACGATCGATTTCCCCGTCACCGCGCAAAGCGGCCAGAAGGGCGAGGACCATTCGGGTCATTAGAGTGTGTTGCCGTCTGATTGAATCAGATCGGCGCTCCCGAAAGCATTTCCGGTAAATCGCGCCATTTGCGCCGTTTCTGGAAATGCATCAAAGCCTGTTCGCGAGAACGAGCTCCTTTGCAAAGGGGCGGATGATCCGCGGTCTCTCCTTCGCGCATTATGCGCCCGTTTGCCGCAACCGCTGCGCCCCCGCAGCGGTTGCGTTCCTGCCTGAATGCTGTAAACATGACTATTCTAGTCTAGAATTATTCTAAATAATTGAAATATAATATGTTTTAAAGTTGAGGAATTGACTCCAGATGTATTTTCAGGCTTTTATATACAGTGCAAATTCACAACCTTTGATGTCTGGGCCTTGAACCCTTTCGATTGGAGGACCCTATGATTGGTCTCGGCGAATGCCGGTCCGCAAATGTCGACGGCCTGCCCTGGCAGCTCAGTCTCTTGCCGACCGGATATTGTAATGTGCGGGGGGAAACCGAACGTCCCTCGGCAGGCAAGCAGGGCTTTGTCCCCGCATCCATGCGCATGTCTTCGTTCCGCACCTTCTGCGGGAGGCGGACATGAATATGCGCATATCCCAACTGAACGGCGCCAACAGTGCGGGCTATTTCGATCGCCTGCCGGAGAAGCTGGTGCTGGAAGGCTATCGCCGCTGGACTGCAGGTTTCGAGACCGGCTCGATCATCCCGTGGGAAATGACCTGGGGCCTCTATTCGGAAGTTCTCGGACCGTCGGAAGCAAAACGCGCGTTGGGCGAGCTGTCGCATTTCATCCGCGTTCTGCGCCATTGCGCCAGCTGTCCGTTGCGGGCGTTTCCTTTCGATTCGCACCATGTCTGCCGCGAGGAATGCCTGACGCTGGGGTTGATTTCCGGCATCCACAATCAGGACGCGCTGCTGCTCGATACCTGCCTTGAAGCCATTGCCTGCCGTCGTCGCTGCGACGATGTAGCAGGGGCTGCCCGCAATTTTGCCGATACGCTGGCTGATTTCGGCCAGACTTTGTTGCCAATACCGATTCATGCCATCGACAGCGCTTTGAATTTTACGCAGCGCGCGACTTTTCACTGACCGCCAGGGACAGGAAAGCCCAGCGTTTTGCGAACAGGTATGATTCTTAATTTTAAGTCGCCGCAGGTGACACAAGGAGATAGAAATGCAGGCCAGAACCGAACGACGCTTGGGCATTGCCGCCGCCCTCGTCCTGACCGCAGGAGCGTTTGTCATGCCGGGCGTATCCACCCAGATCGTGCAGAACGATGTTGCGCCGCAGAGCCAGGTCCATATGGCCTCGGCAGAAAATCTGCGCGCCGAACTGCGCCATTTCATCAATCTCGGCGAAGCTATGCCGAAATCGATGCGCTACGAGTAAACACATCGAGACTGAAATAAAAAAGCCGTGCCAGATCTGGCGCGGCCTTTTTTGTGAGAAATCAATTGCTTATCCGACGATGATCGGGGCCTTCCCCTGAACGCGGTTATAGAGGTCGATAATGTCCTGGTTCATCAGGCGGATACAGCCGGAGGACATGGACTGGCCGATAGACCACCATTCGGGCGAGCCGTGGATGCGATAGCCGGTGTCCTGCCCATTCTGGAAAATGTAGAGCGCGCGTGCACCCAGCGGGTTTTGCGGGCCGGGCTCCTGGCCGTTGCGGTATTTCGCCAGCTCCGGCTTGCGCTGGATCATCTCCGGCGGCGGCGTCCAGACCGGCCATTGCCTCTTATACTGGACATTGGCAGTGCCTGACCATTCAAAGCCCGCCTTGCCGATACCGATGCCGTAACGCAGCGCTTCGCCACCCGGTAGAACGTAGTAGAGAAGATGATCCTTGAGGCTGACGACAATCGTTCCCGGCGCTTGTCCTGTCGGGTCCGGCACGATCTGACGGCGGAATTGCTTCGGCACTTTCTGGTATGGAATTGCGGGCAGCGAATACGGCCCTTCCTGTACGGCGGCATACATGACATCCGGCGTCGTGATATCGCGGTCGACGCTGATCTGCGGACGCATCGGCGTAATCCCGCCAGTCGACATCGGGTCGATATTCATCTGCAGGGCCGACATATCCATCGTTTGGTTACAACCGGCAGCACCGGTGAGGAGGATGGCTCCGGTGCCAAAAAGGAAGCGGCGGCGGCTCAGATCGTCAATGAACTTGGTCATGCAAATTACCCGGACAGAAGGGTTGAAACACAGCCGTCAAGCGACCGCCATACTCAACAGCAATTTGCGTTCTTATGGTTGAAGAACGGTTAAACAACTCGCGCAAACGTGTCGGAAAATCACCATTTAAAGCATAAATTGTAGCGATTATGGAAATTCAATCGATTTAAAAATCAAGGCAAATGCGGCGAACGTATGTGCCTGGCGGTTATTTGATGGCAAAATTATGGTTTTCACCTGGAGCTGCTATTCTGGATTGCAGACAGAATAGCAAAAGGCCGAGTCCTGAAACCCGGCCTGGATCGCCTTCAATAATTTGCGGCGATCAATAGTCTTTTTCGTAGAAGATACCGCCGCTGGAATCGCCTTCCGCACCCAGCGACCCCTTGGCCTTCAGATTGCGGGTGATGTCGAGATTGACAGTGCCCTTGGTAGAACCGCCTGAACCTGCTTCCACGCCCAGATAGATATTGTCGCGGATATACCGACCGGCGCGAACTGCCGTCTGGCCCTTGTCATCCGTCACGACATCGAGATCGTCAAGACCCGTTCCGGCGCGCAGCTTGTTCATCAGCGAGTTGTTGGAACCGCCCGCCAGTTCTGCCGCCGCAGCAGCAAGCTGTGCGATCTGGAACGCCGACAATTCGCCAATGGAGCGCTTGAAGATCAACTGCGCCAGCACTTCATCCTGCGGCAATTCCGGTGTCGACGAGAACTTGATATCGAGATTATCGACCGTACCCGTCACCGTTACGATTGCGGTGATTTCATTGCCTTCCGAACGCGCCACGAAATTGAGCTGCGGATTGAGATCACCCACCAGCGTGACATGGCCTTCGTCGAAGGTAATGCGCTGGCCGAGAATGCCGATGCGGCCGCGGATCATGTCGAAGGAGCCGACCGGCTTGATGTCGGTCACAGGTCCGGTCAGGCGAAGACGTCCGCCCAGTTCCGTATCGAGGCCACGACCGCGCACGAAAATCTGGTTGGGCGCATTGATGAGAACGTCGAGGCGCGGCACGGTCGGACGCGCTGTCGGTGTCGGCACCCGGCTGCGGCGCGTTTCGACCTTGGCGCGATCAAGCGTCGCCTGAACGTTCTTCGGCGTGTTCTTGTGGCGAACCGGAACATAGGCTGCACCACCGCCGAGATTTTCCGGCACCGAGATTTCCGCCCTGTCGACATCGATGCGACCTGAAATCAGCGGATCGCGCATCAGCGGACCGCTGATCGTGATCCCGCCATCCACCGTCGCCACGACCAGCTTGCCATCGGCATAGCGGGCGCGATTGAGCTTGATCTCTATATTGGCCGGGAAGTTTGCTTCGGCATTGGTCGAAATCGTACCGCTGGCGGAAACCGAACCGCCGCTGCCGAGCGCGGCATTGACCTGGCGCAGCGTGACAGTTTCGCCATCCATGCTGCCCATGATATTGATATTGTTGAGGCGGACATTGGTGTCTGGATCGACAAAGGTTGCGCCATTGGTGGAGAACATGCCGCGCAATTGCGGACGGTTGAAACCGCCCGAAACGCTGGCGGTCAGCGTCAGCGTACCATTTGCCTGCGCACCGCGATCCGCCAGGAAACGGTTGGCGAGCGCCAGCGGAACGCTGCCATTGACATTGACGCCAAGCCCCTGCCCCGAGAATGGCACCTTGCCATTGGCGGTAACATTGAGGCCGCGTGGACCATCGACGGTCAGCGACGAGAAGTCGATGGCCATGGCCGCATAGCTGCCGGCGGCTTGCAGGGTCAGAGGCGCAAGCCCGTTATCGCGCAGCGGCTTGGCTGCAAGGCCGGTGCCGCGCAGATTGAAGGTTGCTGCAGGATTGGTGAGCGGCCCTGTCACACGCGCTGTCCCGGTAACATTACCGGCAAGATCCTGTCCCTTGACCGCACCGTTCAGCGCCGTCAGCGGAAGATTGGCGAGATTGACGTCAATCGCGAGGTCGCCCTTGCCCAGCGGCACACTACCATTGGCGCGAACATCAATGCCGCCTCCTCCAGTGACATGCGCATCGACATTGAGCCGATTATCGGCAGAGGTGCCTTTGGCATCGGCATTGAGAGCCGCAATGCCCTGCTTTTTAAGCTCGGCTGCCGTCACGCCGCGCGCCGCCATATCGAAGGCGACATTGGGCGCTTCTTTCGTGCCGGTGATGCGAGCCGTGCCGTTGACTGTGCCGCCGAGCCCCAGTTCCGGCTTGAACGTATTGGCAAGCGCCAGCGGCAGATTGGAAAGAGCGACCGAAAGATCAAGACGACCATCGACCACGCCATTGACCTTGACCTGACCGGCACTGGCATCCGCGCCTGTATTGATGATGATATCGCCGAAGGAGATTTCCTCACCCTTCATGGAAATGGTGGCGGGCGCGGCCAGATTGGCGCTGAGCGTGCCCTGCTTCACATTGGCCGAGGCGAGACCCAGTTCAAAACCGCCATCCTTCGGTTCCAGCGAACCGGCAGCACTGGCGACCGTACCGATCTTCAGCTTGGTGTTGGCCGTGAAATCGGTCTTCGACCCGGTCGCATTGGCCTCGGCGTCAAAACTGTCGATGCCGAACGTGCCGACCATGATGTCGCGCGCCGCGGCATTGCCGTCAACCACCGGCACCCCGAACAGGTCCTTTGCCATCAGGGCAATGTCAGCCGACGTGATATGATTGCCATTGACCTTGATGTCCTTGGCATTGGCTGTGATCGATGCATTCTGGCGGCCGTCATTGGCGTCAAGCGTGATGTCGGCATTGGCCGCGCCGGTCGCCTCTGCCAGCGCCAGGGCTGCAGCCGTGGAAATATCCGGTGCATCGAGCTTCAGCGCGCCGGTCAGGAGACCTTTCGCGGTCTGGGTGACATTGCCCGAAAGATGCGCACCGCCTGCATTGAAGACGAGATCGGTCAGGCGCTTTTCGTCATTGACGATGTCAATCAACGTTCCAAGATCGACGCGCTGGCCATTGAGAAATGCACTACCGGCAAGCTTGCCGGAAAGGGCGGCGCCTGTCTTTGCATTGCCGTCAAGCATGGCATTGAAATCAAGACCGCCTTCGGAAAGCTTGCGCCCAGCAAGAGTGCCTTGCGGCGCATCAGCGCGCAATGCCAGTGCGATCAGCTTGTCGTCGCCGCGCGCGCTGCCCTTGACCGTCATCCGGCCCGATGCCTGATCCGAAAGAAGCTTCAGATCGGACAGCATCACGCCGAAATCGAAACTTGCCTTGTCGGAGGCAAAGGAACCATTGGCGGTGATTTCACTCAGCTCATTGCCGATACGGAAGTCACGCGCCGAAAAACCTTCGGCGCTGCGGCCAAGCGCACCGCTCAGGTTGACAGCACCGTCGAGAATGCGGTCAACCGCTTCCGTACCGGTGCGCATGTTCTGCGCCGTTCCGTTGAGGTCGAGCTGGAATGCACCGCTGACCGGGCGAACAATGCCCTTGGCATTGACATCGATGCTGCCTGCAAGGTCACGGTCGGCGAGAGCGCCGAAAGGTGCAAGGCTTGCCACCTTGGCAGCGATATCACCGTTGAAGGCAAAGTCGTCAATATTGCCCTTGAGGTCGAGACTGAGACCGTTGCCAGCAATATTGGCTTGCGCCAGCTCCACCGGCGAACCGGCACGCCATGCACCGTCGATGGCAAGCGCAATCTTGCTTCCGAGCGCTTCGGCCATTTCAGCACGTTCCGCGGAAATGCCGTCCATCCCGCCATTGACCTTGAAGGTGATATGGCGATTGGCGGCATCATCCAAATTTTCAGCAACGCCGCCCATGTCGAGTGCGATGCTCTGGGCAGAAATCGTTGCGTTCTTGAGACCGGCAATGGCGAGCGTTCCTGTCCAGTCATTGGTCGGGCGATCACCATAAGCGACCTGGAACCTTGCATTGTCGATATAGGTTTCCGCGCCCTTGACCGGCAGGAGAACGCGTCCCTTGCTTTCATCGGCAATCGAAGCATCGATACGCAGCTTGTTGAGGAAGCGGTCGTTACCTGTCTCGGCGGAAGCCTTCAGCTTCAAGGCAGCACTGCTCAGCGCCAGATCGTCGAGACGGAAGCCGCCTGCATCCTTGAGAAAGCCATCAGCCGACAGCATCGTCTCGGCACCGAAGAAATCACGGAATACCGGCGGCACCAGAACCGCGATCGGACCATTGAAACGGGCAGAGAAAACACGTCCGCCATCGGGTGCCTGACCTTGCCGGTTGAGTGCGAATTCGCCCGTCAGCGTGCGGCTGCCATTGGTGTCGAGCGCAAGGTCCACCTTCAACGCGTCAAGCGGGCCGGCACCGGTCAAAGTGAGATCAACCGGCGGACGGCCATCGATGTTCAACAGGTTGGCGACAATGCCGTTGGCCGGTTCCGAGACTTTCAGGTCGAGATCGACCTTCTGATCGGCATTGGCATAGGCTGCGCGAAGGGCAAAATTGCCGCCTGGGCCGTCAAGGCGCTTGATATCGAAATTGGAATTCAGCGAACCATCGGCGAGCGAAAGACTACCATTGGCCGACACTTCCGATTCGAGGCCGAAAATGTCCGGCCCGAAATGCAGGCGCGCAATGGCAAGCTGGTCGAGATTGATCGAAATCGGCAGGTCCGGCAGACTGAACGTCGATGATTCCGGCGATGGCAGGCTGTTGTCAGGCAACGGCTTGCGAATGACATCGATACGCTCGGCGGCCAGCGACTGGATGCTGAGGCGACCGACCAGAAGTGCGGTGCGGCTCCAGTTCAGCTTGGCATTCTCGATACGCAGCCAGACGCCTTCACGGTCTGCGATGGTGATCGAACCAACGGTTGCTTCCGAAGACAGAACGCCGCTGATGCCGGAAATGGAAATACGGCGGTTCGGCGCGGAAAGCTGGCTTTCCACGAAAGACAGGAAATAGGATTTCTCTTCTTCGGGCTGAGCCTGTGCATTATCCGACTCCTGCGCCTGAGCATTTTCCTGAGCGCGGGCCGTCACCGGTGCCTCTCGCTCAGGCCAGCCGAAGATGACTGCCGTGACGGCGAATGCGACGAAGGCGATGATTGCGAGAAATCTGGTCAAAACGCCTGTCCTATACCTACGTACAAGCCATAGCTCGGATCGCCCGAGCGGCGGTTGAGCGGAACGGCGACATCAAGGCGGATCGGTCCGAGACCGGTCAGATAGCGCAGACCGCCACCGACACCGACACGCATCTGTTCCGAGAAATCGGGGAAGGATTTTTCACCGACGTAACCGGCATCGACAAATGCCACCGCGCCAATGGAATCGGTGATGCGGGTGCGCACTTCACCATTGGCCTCGACAAGTGAACGTCCGCCGATGATCTCGCCATTGCCCGCACTGACGCCGATATTGCGATAGCCGTAACCGCGAACCGAACCGCCGCCGCCTGCCAGGAAGAGCTGGCTCGGCGGCAGATCCTCGACCGAGGCGCCGACAATCGAACCGACCTTGAGACGGCCCGCGAGAATCACACGATCCTTTTCGCCAAAGCCGTAATAGGTGCGGCCTTCGGCGGTGAAACGGGTAGCGAAATTGCCGTACTGGAATTCATAGAAGGGCTGGATATTGCCCTCAAGATAGAAGCCCGAACTCGGGTCAGGCTTGTTGTTGCGGCTGTCATAGAGAAGGTTGCCCTCAAGACCCGCCGTCGTGAAGGTGCGGTTGCCGAATACGTCATCGTCGAAAGTACCATGGCTGGCCTTGGCATAGAGCGCGCCCGACAACTCGTCGCTGAATATCTGCGTGAAGCCCGTCTTCGCATTGACCGAGGTTTCGGTATAGGCATCCAGCACTTCGCGCTTGGCATCAAGCGCGGCGACAAAATCCGTATCCGGCGTATAGACGCCCGGCTTCGTAAAGCTCGTACCGATAAGATAGGTAAAGTTCTTCGGGTCGAAGGAATTGTCCTGCGTGCCGCCTATGCCGCTGATCTTGGCGTCGAAACGCAGACGCTCGCCGCGCCCGAACAGGTTGCGGTGCATCCAGTAGCCGGTCAGGCCGAAACCGTCGATAGTCGAATATTCGGCACCGAAGCCGAAACGGCGCGGCTTGCGCTCCTGCACATTGAGCGTCATCGGCAGACTGCCATCCGGCTCGATCTTTTCAGCTTCCTCGAAACTCATCGCCCGGAACACTTCCATGCGACCGAGACGCTTCTTGGCTTTCTCGATGTCGTCGGGATCGTATTCCTGGCCTTCTTTCAAGCCGGTCATCCAGGCCACGAATTGCGGGTCCATGCGCGCCGTACCGACAACGCTGACCGGACCGTAATGCGCCTTCTGGCCGGGATCGAGCGAAACATCGGCAGAAACGCGATTATCGGCATGGTCGGCGACAATGTCCTCGCCGGTAACCCGCGCTTTCGCATAGCCCTGCTGGCGCCATGCCTCGACGGCAAGGCGCTCAGCCTTGATGACCGTGCCGGACCGCGCCACCTGTCCGGGCGCGAAGCCTGCCTCTTCCGGCGACTGCACCTTATCGCGCTTGTCGACCGGCGGCGGCGCAATATTGGAAATGGCGGTGCGTGAAAACAGAAATTGCGGGCCTGGATCGACCGAGATCGCAACCTTGGCATTGTTGGGGATTTCCGCGTCGGGCGGAATGTCGTTTGCCTCGCGGCCATCGACGAGAATAGAAATCGTGCCGCCATAGCGGCCCTCGCCATAGAGCGCGGCCAGAATGCGACGATAATCGCCGCGCGCCTTGGCCAGCAGACCGGCGGATCCCGATGCAGGTCTCTCTGCATCCGAAACCAGGCCCGAAGCGCCTTCTATGGTGGATTTCAGATCGGCTTGCGTGCCGTCCGCATTCTTGCGGTCGCCCGTAGTCGTGACCTCGACGGTATAGGTCTTCGGGTCGATGATGTCGGGATCTTCCTTCTTGTCCTCGCCCCACAGACGAACACCGAAGATCTCGAACGCCAATGCAGGCGACACCGCGAAGGAGGAAAAATGAGCCGCCAGCAAAAGCACGGCGATGCCCCTTCCCTGTATCGTCCTGTTACTCCAAGTCATACGCGCTACTGTCCGGTTCCTGTCTATGCGGTCGCTTGGCAGCGTCCCGTTCATTACCCCCAGCCCAGGACGATTCAGGGATTACCATAGGGAGAACGGAAGTCCAAGCAACAACGCTAGATATGGACCATTTCAGTCAATGGAGTATTAACGTTACCACACCATTGCAATTTTCCGTGCCTATGAAAGCATTTGCAGCCCTATCGATCTGATTGCAGGACCACATGCCTTGAAAGGCTTAACGGCTCGTCGGCGGGGGTTTCTGCCGACGAGCCGCCATCAGGTCATTGGGAGGAGGAGGGAACGACCTGATACCAAAAACTTCTCGTCTTCCCACACATCATATCTCTTGTTCTTAATACCGAAATTCGATGAACAAGGCTCTGCGTGCCGTTTCGATCAGCGTCCAGCATGATAGGGACGAATATTTCCAAAATGGATGCCGCCGCCAGTGGTATTGCCAACCGCCGGGCCAGGGCCCCAGATCGGCCTTTGCGGCTGCAACGGTCTCTGCGGTTGAATCAGCGGTAAATCCGGGCCGACAGGAGGCCATGAACGCATAACTCGCGGACCTACGCCCCAGTTCGGATTCCAGTTACGCCGCCAAGCCGGTGGTCCGTAAGGGCCGCAACCGCGCCAGCTGCACGGTGGAACATAATCCGGTCGCCAGCCATGCCGCCGGGGGCCGTACCAGCCGAAATCCGGCCCCCAGTCTTCCTCAATGATGACATTCGGCCCCGGCCGCGCCGGATAGACCGGACGACCCGCATAGGCTCCGAACCGGACATAGCGAGCCGAAACCCAGCCGAAATATCTCCCGTTGCGAACCTGACACCAGCCGCCGCGGCAAGGACCGGCGTCGACCTGCATCCCGGCCGGAAATGTCGCGATACGGCCGAAACTGACGCCGGGTCCTGTACGTACATTGACGGAGGCTGAAAGCATAGCCGGTGCTGCGGCAGCGATGCCCGAGAACGAAACAACTGAGGCAAAAACCGCCACCCCAAGAATACGCTTATTAATAAGTATATTATTAAATAAATTCATTGCATCCTCTCAATAATTGCGAGAAAAGATAGACGCAAAACTATATAACACCAACGACAATACATAACTTATGAAAGTATAACAAACGCGATACGCATATATGGTAAATCAATACCATATATTTCTATTTTCTACACTTTAATAGACAAACAGCAGATGCTCTATCCAATTGTTTTAGCATATCTCCTGAAACCGGTCCCTACTTTCTGGAGGCATGCTCCAACAATCAATAGAGAAGGCGCCCCGGAGGGAACCGGGGCGCCACGCGGCTTTTGGGGGAGAGAGGGAGGATAAAGCCGCGATCACGGGCCGTCAGGCCAGTTGTTTTGCGAGGCTCGCAGAAGCATTCCCCGCAGCATTGTGGTGCAGGGAATGCTTTGACAAACCTTGTTACGGCAGATTGCGCACGTCTTCGGGCGACATATACATCGGCATCATATTGGTATCGAGGTGATGCATGACCCAGATGGAGCCGGCAAGCACGATAGCCAGAATGATAACCGTGAAGATGAGCGCCAGAATATTCCAGCCGCCTTCCGACTTCGGATCGAGGTGCAGGAAGTAAACCAGATGCACCAGAATCTGGACGACGGCGATACCGAGCACGATAGCAGCGGTGGTTCCCGGCGTGAAGTAGCCGTTCATGGCCATCATGAAGGGAACGACGGTGAGGACGACCGCCAGCACGAAGCCGATCAAATAGGACTTCAGGTTGCCGTGGCTTGCGCCGTGGTCGTGTGTTTCATGTGCAGAGCTCATCACAGTACCCCCAGCAGATAGACAAGAGTAAAGACGCCGATCCAGATGATGTCCAGGAAGTGCCAGAAGAGGCTGAGGCACATCACGCGCGTCTGGTTCTTTTCCGTCAGACCGTCACGCAGAAGCTGGGCGGAAAGCACCAGAATCCAGATCAGGCCGGACGTGATGTGAAGACCATGGGTTCCCACCAGCGCAAAGAAGGCCGAGAGGAACGCGCTGCGGCCCGGACCTGCACCTTCATGGATCAGGTGATTGAATTCATAGATTTCCATCACGAGGAAGGCAGCGCCCAGCAGGAAGGTCACGCCCAGCCAGAACAGAACGCCTGCGCGGTTCTTCTTGAACATCGAAAGCGTTGCCAGACCGTAGGTCAGCGACGACACCAGCAGGAGCATGGTTTCGATCAGAACGAAGTTCAGATCGAACAGTTCACGGCCGGTGGGACCGCCCGCGAACTGATGCGCCAGAACGGCATAGGTTGCAAACAGGCCTGAGAAGAGGACGCAGTCGCTCATCAGGTAAATCCAGAAGCCGACCGTCGTGGTCGACCCTGCATCGTGATGATCCTCGTGAGCGGGATGCTCGTTTCCGCCCGTGAACGGTGCGGCGGTTGAAATGCTAGCGCTCATGGATCAAGCCTCCTGAGCAGTCAGTTGCCGGGTGCGAAGATCTTCGACGCTCTGCACCTCTTCGGCCGAGACGTAATAGTCTCTGTCATTGTTGAACGAGTGAGCGATGGCAACGGCCAGCACAGCGAGGGCCGAGGCAATTGCCAGCCACCAGATGTGCCACACCAGGGCAAAGCCGAGCGGAATGTTCAGCATACCGATGATGAAGCCGGTGCCGGTGTTCTTCGGCATATGGATGCGCGCAAACTTTTCAGTGCGGCGCACATAACCGTTCTGCTTCATATCCCACCAGCCGTCATGATCGCGCACATGCGGAACTTCGGCGAAGTTGTAGAAGGCAGGCGGCGAAGCCAGCGACCATTCCAGCGTACGGCCCGTACCCCAGCTGTCGCCATTGGTGTCGCGCAGCTTTTCGCGGTCGCGGATCGAGATCGCGATCTGCAGAACCTGGAATACGATACCGCACAGGATGATCGCAACGCCGATGGCAGCAACAATGAGATAGATGTGCCATGCCGGGTTCTCGGTGTGGTTCAGACGACGGGTCATGCCCATCAGGCCGAGCACATAGAGCGGCATGAAGGCCAGGATGAAGCCGACGAGCCAGCACCAGAATGCGTTCTTGCCAAGACGTTCATTCAGCTTGAAGCCGAAAGCCTTCGGCCACCAGTAAACGACGCCTGCGAAGCAGCCGAACAGAACGCCCGAGATAATCACATTGTGGAAGTGGGCGATCAGGAACACCGAGTTGTGCAGCACGAAGTCTGCTGGCGGAACGGCGAGCAGAACGCCCGTCATGCCGCCGACGACGAAGGTGCACATGAAACCGATGGTCCACATGACCGGCGTTTCCATACGGACGCGGCCCTTATACATGGTGAAGAGCCAGTTGAAGACCTTCGCCCCTGTCGGGATCGAGATGATCATGGTCGCCACGCCGAAGAAGGCATTGACGTTGGCGCCGCCGCCCATGGTGAAGAAGTGGTGGACCCAGACCAGGAACGACAGGATGGTGATGGCAACGGTAGCGTAAACCATCGACTTGTAGCCGAACAGGCGCTTGCCGGAGAAGGTTGCCACGATTTCCGAGAAGATGCCGAAGCACGGCAGAACCAGAATATAGACTTCCGGGTGACCCCAGATCCAGATCAGGTTCACATACATCATCGGATTGCCACCGGCGTCATTGGTGAAGAAGTGGAAATCCAGATAACGGTCAAGGCTGAGCATTGCCAGCGTGGCGGTGAGGATCGGGAAGGCTGCAACGATCAGCACGTTGGAGCAGAGCGCGGTCCAGGTGAAGACCGGAACCTGCATCATGCCCATGCCGGGCGCGCGCATCTTGATGATGGTGGTGATGAGGTTCACGCCCGAAAGCAGCGTCCCCATACCGGAAATCTGCAGAGCCCAGATATAATAATCCACCCCGACATCCGGGCTGAACTCCTTGCCGGAAAGCGGCGGATAGGCCAGCCAGCCGGTCTTGGCGAATTCGCCGACACCGAGCGAGATGTTGATGAGAATAGCACCGGCAACCGTCAGCCAGAAGCTGAGCGAGTTGAGGTAGGGGAAAGCCACGTCGCGCGCGCCGATCTGAAGCGGCACGGCGAAGTTCATCAGGCCGACGATGAAGGGCATCGCCACGAAGAAGATCATGATCACGCCATGGGCGGTGAAGATCTGGTCGTAGTGGTGCGGCGGCAGGAAGCCTTCATTGGCACCTGAGGCCATGGCCTGCTGGGCGCGCATCATGACGGCATCCGAGAAGCCGCGGAACAGCATCACGAGTGCCAGAATGATGTACATCACGCCAATGCGCTTGTGGTCGACGGACGTCAGCCAGTCGTTCCAGAGCGGAGCCCATTTGCGATAGTAGGTAATGGCTGCCAGAATAGCGAGCGCCCCGCCAGCCACCGCGGCCAACGTGACCATGATGATTGGCTCGTGATAGGGTATCGCTTCGAGCGTAAGTTTTCCGAACATTTTTTATCACGCTTCGATTTTAGCAATTCCGGGGCGGCGCAGGAGCGCTCTCTTTCCGGAACCGCGTGAAACAAAGGATTGAATGCGGATGGCCGTGACCTCTTTCGAGATCACGGTCCTATCGGCACATCAGTTTTCGAGCTGCGAAAGGCGCTGCGGCTGGACTGCGCAGATGATGTCGCTGGCCCACAGGCTGAAATCGACAGGCGAAGACTTGCGCAGATTGGCGCGCGCTTCGCGGATCATCTGTTGACGATGCATTTCATCGTCGAGGCAGACGGACTTGCCGTCCCAGCAGCGGTTCACGATATTGTGGAACAGCGCCTGATCCTTATAGTCGAAATATTGCGGCGGAACCTTCTCGCTCGGCTGGACCAGCGAGGCGTAACGGTCGCGGCTCAGCTCTTCGCCATTCGCCTTTGCCTTCACATCGGCCACCCACTTGTCGAAGTCAGCCTGATTGTAAGCATGTGCCTTGAAGCGCATCTGGGCAAAGCCCTGACCACTGTAATTGGCGGAGATACCGTCGAATTCGCCCGCATGATTGGCAACCAGATGCAGCTTCGTCTGCATGCTTGGCATGGTGTAGACCTGGCTGCCGAGCTGCGGGATGAAGAAGGAATTCATGATGTTGCTGGAGGTCAGCTTGAAGTTGACCGGCACATCGACCGGCATTGCCATCTCGTTGACGGTGGCGATGCCCTGATCCGGATAGATGAAAAGCCATTTCCAGTCGAGCGCGACGACTTCGACATTGATCGGCTTCGCGTTCGATTCCAGCGGGCGATACGGATCGAGCTTGTGGGTGCTGATCCAGGTGACCGAGCCGAGAACGACGATGATCGCCATAGGGATGAGCCAGACCGCAAGCTCGATCCTGGTCGAGTGATGCCAGTCGGGCTGGTAATCCGCCTTCTCATTCGAGGCGCGGTACTTCCAGGCGAAATACAGCGTCATGAAGATGACGGGTACCACAACGAGCAGCATAAGGCCGGTCGCAAAAAGGATTAGATCGCGCTCCGCCATGCCAACTTCCCCTTTCGGGGAGAGCAGGACCTGGTTCTGGCAACCTGCGAGAAACGCAGAGAAGACCAAGACGGCGAACGAAACGATCGTCCGGGGGGTGCCGTTTTTCATTTGTCTTTCCATCCTGCGCACAGACCGTCAATTCCGGCGCATTCATCATTTCCTAGTTTTCGGTAAATTCTGAAATTTCCAAAAGTACCGTTATAACGAATAACGCCGTTTGTCACGTGTCTGACGAAAATTGTGCTGGATCGTAATGTCGCGCCCAAAACCGGGCATTTTGTCTAAATAATCCGGCCTGATCGCAGATGCGGCGATGTCTTGGCCATATCTCAAGCCGGAATTGGCTGCGCCGCGTTGGCCTGGTCTCGTTGGTCGTCTTTCGGCTTTCCAATCGTCAGACGCGGCGGACGCATAAGCGCAAAGCGACGGATTTGCAAGAAGCAAACCGGCTCCTGACCGCCCAATGAACGGGATTGTGACGGAAAACCGCGCCATCTACCGCACATTATGCGGACAATTTTGACATAGCTTAAGCAATCTACCGTTTTTCAGGCATATGTTTTTTCTCCCCGGCGGATCTTTGGCATCAAGCTTTCATTCCGGTCGGATTATGCTCTATTGACGATAGTGTGAGGGAATTGGGGGAAGAAATGATATTTGCCGAAATGCCGCTTGATGACGCCGAAGGTGCAATTCTCGGCTATGCGATGACGGCAGGCGCGCTCACTTTGCGCAAAGGTACGGTTCTTGATGCCGCCAATTTGGCTTTGCTGCGAGGGGCGGGCATAAGTTCGGTTCTGGCCGCGCGTCTGGAAAAGGGCGATATCGGCGAGGATGAGGCTGCACTGATGATCGGACGCGCGCTTGCCTCCGCTGAGGTGGAAATCGGGAATGCCACAACCGGGCGGGTCAACCTGCATGCACGGCACAACGGCGTGTTTTCCGCCAATGTCAGCCGTATCGACGCGGTCAATGCACATGATGCGCGGATTTCCATCGCGACGCTGCGCAATCATGCGCGCGTGGAAGCCGGGCAGATGATCGCCACCGTCAAGATCATTCCTTTTGCCGTGCCGGAGACCCTGTTGCAGGAGATCGATCCTGATGCGCAGCCTGCACTGCACGTCTATCCTTTCAATGGCGCGCGGATCGGGCTGATCCAGTCGCGCCTCCCCTCGATCCGCGAGACGGTTCTTGAGAAGACCCGCGAGTTGATGGAAAAACGGGCTACCCGAAATGGCGGGATGCTTGTTTGCGAAAAACGCGTTGCGCACGACCAGTCGGCTCTTGCGGCGGCAATCGCCGAAGTCGGCCCAGCCTGTGATATAATCGTGATTTTCAGCGCCTCGGCGGTCGCCGACGAGGCGGATATCGTGCCGCAGTCGATCCGTATGGCAGGCGGCGAAATCCTGCGCATCGGCATGCCGGTCGATCCCGGCAATCTGCTGGTTCTGGGCCGACATGACGGCAAATATATTGTCGCCGCCCCCGGATCGGCCCGCAGCGCCCGCGAAAACAGCCTCGACCGGGTGCTGGATCGCCTGATGGCAGGGATTGCGCTTTCTGCCGACGATCTTTCTTGCATGGGGGTGGGCGGGCTGGTGCTTTAAAGCGTGTAGTCGAAAACCAATATGCCTTCGATACCGCCTTCGGCTGCTTCGACGAGGCTTTTGCCGACCTTCGCGTGTTCGGGATGCGGAAGATAGATATCCCGCGCCGCACTATCCGCGAAATCGACGACGAAACCATGCCGGAATCCTTTTTCCAGATTTTCCGGGCTGCTGTTTTCGCCAGCCGTGATGGACAGGATACCCCCAATCTTGTCTTTAAGGGCCACAATCGCCTGCAGCCTTTCCTGAATCTGCGCGGCGTCGAGTTCAGAACTGAATTTGATGAGCACGATGTGGCGTATCATGAACAGTTTCCGTCATTGAAATAAGCTTCGGGATCATTTTCATACGGCCTTTGCCGGAGAACGCCCAGACGAGAGCTCCCAAAAGCGAAAAAGGCCGGGCTGAACCCGACCTTCCGCTTTCACCTGAGTTTGCGCCAGTACATCCGTGGTCGCAGTCCCAAGTGAATTCCCGATACGCATATGGATATAACCTGCCTGCGTTTCAGGAATATGACATTGCGGGCAGAAGCCAGATTGCTCCAAAACCGGTTCAACCCGGCCCTGCCCCGACAATTTCGGCCCACAAACCGTTGCCTGAAACTGCCGTATTCTTGTCTGGGCGGCTCATCCATGCCCAATCCATCTGCGCCAAACTACCCTCGCAGATTGCCGCTTGCATTCCCGTCTCAGCCACCCGCAGGAAAACCTAGTATCCACCGGGCCGCAGAACTGTCATCAGGCCGCCATCGGCGTTTCCGCCACATCGGGATGGTTGTAGTTCCAAACCTCGATCAGGCATTGCCGCATCAGATCAAGATCGACCGGACCGATCCGGCTTAGTACGAGATCGAGTTCGTCGGGCTCCACGCCCCGGTTGAGTAACTCAACAATCGCCTCGATCAGAATTCGTTTATCGTCAAATCTATAGCGCTGCATAAACCTGCTCCGCTAACTGCCCCAGCACATAATCGTAGATTAAACAGTCATGGTTAACCGAAGCTTAAACCCCGAAAAACCAACGCGATTTATTGATACCACAAACTGACGCCGACGCTTGCCCCAACAAATTTCCCGCACACATTCGCGGAACTCGTTGAAAAATAGCGCAAACACAAAAATGAAACTCTTACTTTCCCGAACAATATTAAGTCCAAATCCTAGTATATTTCGCCTGGAAACCAAGAAGAAATTCTTGAGCTGGTTTATTTAAGTATCTGCTTTTGTTCGGATGAGGCCCCTATGTCGTTCTTTCGCAGATATGTCGATTGGTCCTTCACTTACATCCGGCTGGTCGGGCTGGGGTTGCTGATCGGATCGAGCGTCATGGGCGGTTATCTTTATACACTGCAGTATAAGGGTAACGTTCACACCATCATCGACGGGCAGGCCTATCGTTCCAACCAGCCTGACCCGGCGCGCATTGCTTCATTGCAGAAGCTTTACGGCATCAAGACCATCATCAATCTGCGCGGCCCCGAGCCGGGTTCCAAATGGTATGACGACGAGATTGCGGCCGCCAAGACGCTCGGCATCAAGCATGCGGATTTCGAAATGTCGTCGCGGCGGGAGTTAAGCCCGGCGCAAACCAGACAGCTCATCGCCCTGATGCAGAATGCGGAAAAGCCGGTGCTCATCCATTGCAAATCCGGCGCCGACCGCACCGGACTGGCTGCAGCGCTCTACGTGGCGGCAGTCGCGAAGGGCAGCGAAAGCAAGGCCGAACGGCAAATGTCTATCGCCTACGGCCATTTCGGCTTTCCGCTTAGCCCCACCTACGCGATGGAAAAGACATTTGAGGCCGTCGAAGCGGAACTGGGTTACACCGGTTCCTGACGACCTTCCGCCCCGCAAAATGCAAAACGCCGAGGATAATCCCCGGCGTTTCTCTATCTTAAAACCACGATGATCTTATTCGAGGCCGACGATCTTGCCATCATCCCACTTGAAGATGTCGAAGCTTGGCGAGCTGAGGTCGCCGCTTTCGCCATAGGTGAGCGTACCGATTGCGGTTTCGATCGGCTTGCCGTCATGCAGCGCCTTGGCGACAGCAGCGGAATCATCGGTCGAACCGGCGCGCTCGATGCCAGCCTTGATGACTTCCACGGCAGCATAGGCGTTCATGGTGAAGGCTTCAGCCGGAATGTTCTTCGCTTTCAGGGCTTCGATGGCATCCTTGGAAGCCGGGTTCTTGGTGGCGTCCTTGGCATTGGTGAAGAGCGTTCCTTCAGCACTGGTGCCGCCGATTGCCCAATATTCGGTATTGGAGAGACCTTCACCGCCAAGCACCAGCGCCTGCATGCCAGCGTCATGCAGCTGACGCGACAGGAGACCGCCTTCGGCATGGTAGCCGCCGAAATAGACGACTTCAGCACCGGCTGCCTTCAGCTTGGTAACGAGCGCGGAAAAATCCTTGTCGCCCGGCGTAACCGAATCATAATGGACTTCGGTGATGCCACCCTTGTTGATCGCTGCCTTGAAAGCGTCGGCCAGGCCCTTGCCATAGGCGCCCTTGTCGTGGATCACGGCAACCTTTTTGTCCTTCATGTTCTTCAGGACGTAATCGGCCATGACTTCGGCCTGCTGGTCGTCGCGGCCGCAGGTGCGGAACACGTTTTCCAGGCCGCGCGCGGTCAGGTCCGGGCCAGTGGCCGTCGGTGTGACCATCAGGACGCCGTTTTCCGAGAAAACGTCGGAAACGGGGATGGCAACGCCGGTCGTGACCGGGCCGACGACAAACTTGATGCCGTCGCCGACGATCTGGTTGGCGGCGGAAACACCCTGCTTCGGTTCACCGGCATCATCGGCAAACTTCAGAACGACTTTCTCGCCCTTGATGCCGCCAGCCTTGTTGATGACTTCAACGGCGGTTTCCGCACCCTTCTTCACCTGGTCACCGAAAGCGGCGACAGGGCCCGTCAGCGGTGCAACCACGCCAATGGTGATGTCTGCATAAGCGGTGCTGGCAAAGCCGAGTGTAGCTGCGAAAGCCACGCTGGACAGAAGTTTCAGGTTCATTCTTTTTCTCCTTTGGTGGGGCAGCGTCCTCCGACGGCCCCGAGACAACCCTTGCCGGCCAAATCTCAGCGCATCTGCGCTGCCGAATTGCCGGGCCCTCCCTTTTGTTCATCGCATGATCTCAAAGGGTCAATCCAAAAGCGCCCTCCCCACTCATTGAAGAGGTCAGAGCCATAATATTATCCGAAATTGCATCCGCTCTTTCGGAATCATGCTCCAGACCGGGAGCGCGCTTTCATGATGTAATAAGAATGCATTTCCGGCTTTCGATTGCAAGCGTCAAGTACCCGCAACTACAACGAAAATCGGCTCCTCCCAAAGTCAGAGAGTCTGTTCCAAAAGTCGCCATGCCGGTCTGCAAATGGCGCTTTTCTGCGTTCCGGTGCTCATGTACGTTCAGTACACTCCGCTCCGGTACTCGAAAATCACCATTTTCGCCTCGGCCTGCCGCTTTTTGATTCAGACTCTTAGTCTCCTCCTTTCCATGACGGTGATTTCTTCGCAAAAAAGGCCGCGATTCCCTCCGCGGCCTCCGGTGTCTCCCATGTGTCGGCAAGGCGGGTGAGCGTCATGTCGATCACCAGCTCGTCTATCGGCGCGCCCAGCGCATGGACCAGCCGCTTGGAAGCGGCGACTGCGGCGGGCGCGGTGGAAAAATAGGGTTTGATCTCAGCTTCCACCGCCGCATCGAGCCTTTCAGCCTCTACCACCTCATGCAGGAGGCCGATGCGCAGTGCCTCCTGCGCGTCGAACAATCTGGCAGAGGTAAACATGCGCAGTGCATTCGCCTGCCCGATGCGCGCTACCACGTAAGGGCTGATGGTGGCCGGTATCAGGCCGAGCTTCGTTTCCGTCAGGCCGAAGCGCGCGCCGGAAACGCCGATCGCCGCATCGCAGACGCTGATGAGGCCGACGCCACCGCCATAGGCCTGCCCGTTGATGCGCCCGATCAGTGGTTTCGGCAGATCGCGCAACGCTTTCAGCATGAGGGCGAGTTTTCGCGCCTCCTCAATGCGCCGGGTGCGGGTGGCATTCACCTGTTCGCGCATCCAGCCAAGGTCGCCGCCCGCGCAAAAGCTCGTGCCTGCGCCGGTCAGGACCACGAGGCGCACGGCTTCATTGTCCGCCAGATGCAGCGCTGCCGTCGTCAGTTCATCGATCATCCGGCCAGACAATGCATTGTGCTGTTCGGGCCGGTTGAGCGTCAGCGTGGCCACGCCGCGCTCATCAATGGAAATTCGGATCGTCTTGAAGTCGTTCATGCGGCCTTATCCTGACGAAGAGCCTGGGCGAACAAGGCCGCCGACTTTAGCTTGTCCAGATCAAGGCCGGTTTCAAAACCCAATCCATGCAGCATTTCGACAACGGAAACCGTATCGACATTGCCTTTGGCGCCCGGTGCGAATGGACAGCCGCCGAGCCCGCCGACCGAAGCATCGAACACCCGCAAGCCTTTTTCGAGACTAACGCGGATATTGTCGAGCGCACGCCCTCCCGTGTCGTGATAATGGCCGGCAAGGCTGTGCGCGGGCGCAATGGCCAGCACCGCATCGAGCATGGCTGCAACCTTGTCCGGCGTGCCGCGCCCGATCGTATCGCCGAGGCTTACTTCGTGACAGCCGAGCGAGAAGAGTTGTTCAGTCACATCGGCTACCGCTTGCGGGGCCACCGGCCCGTCATAGGGGCATTCGACCACGCAGCTCACATAGCCGCGAATGGCAAGACCGTCATTGATGGCAGCGCCGATGACGGGAGACAGCCGCTCGATACTTTCGGCGATTGAGCAATTGATATTGGCTTTCGAAAACCCTTCCGAGGCGGAAATGAAAACCGCGATTTCATCGACATTTGCAGCGGCAGCAGCTTCATAGCCCTTCATATTGGGCACGAGGACCGAATAACGCACACCATCGGCGCGGCGGATTCCGGCCATGACTTGCGCGGCGTCGGCCAGCTGCGGCACCCATTTGGGGCTGACGAAACTCGTCGCCTCGATGCGGGCATAGCCGCAGCCCGACAGGCGGTCGATCAATGCGATCTTGTCGGCTGTCGGCACAAAACGCTTTTCGTTTTGCAGGCCATCACGCGCAGCCATTTCAACGATTTCCACGTGTTCAGCCATGTTCTTCCTCCAATTCGACGAGCATTGCGCCTTCATTGACCTGATCGCCCGCCGCGACTGTTACGGACGCGACCTTGCCGTCGCGCGGCGCGGTCAGTGACAGTTCCATCTTCATGGCTTCCATCGTCACCAGCGGGTCGCCCTTGGCGACACGCGCACCTTCTACCACGGAAACCAGCCGCACCAGTCCCGGCATCGGCGACAGGATGCGGCTTTCGCTGGACGCATCCTCCTCCGCACCGATCGCCTGCACATGATGGAATATGGTGTCGCGGCCATAAAGTTGCACCGTCACATCATGCCCGATGCGCATCACGGACGCTTCCGACACGCGGCCATCGATGGCAAAACGGACGAGACCGTTCTTGTGCTCACGGATTTCGATAGTGCCGAAAGCAAAGCCGAAATGCCGCTGATCGTTGATCGTGAAGTGGGTTGATCGACGCTCGCCGTGATGATCGATCAGAATCGAGCGCGATGCCTCGCCCCAAAGCCGGAACCCGCGCAGGCTCGACCATGGGTCGCCTTGTGGGGCTCCGTTTTGTGGCGCATCCAGGAGATCGAGCGCACCAAGCGCGGCGAGCGCAAATGCGATATCCGAAGGCTGCTTATCGGCGAACAGTGTCGCCGTCTCGCGTGCGATCAGGCCGGTATCGACATCACCGGTACGGAAAGCTTCGAGGTTGCAAAGCGCCGACAGAAACTGGCGATTGGTGACGAGGCCCGCAATCCGGGTCTTGTTCAGGCTCGCATCAAGCCGGTTCAGTGCCTCATCGCGCGTTGCGCCATGGGCGATGATCTTGGCGATCATCGGATCGTAGAACGGCGTGATCGTGTCACCGGTTCGCACACCGGAATCGACACGGGCATTTTCAGGCGGCGCGAACAGAGCAAGCTTGCCGGTCGCGGGCAAAAAATCCCGCGCCGGGTCTTCCGCATAAAGCCGCGCCTCGAACGCCCAGCCGTTTATGGAAAGTTCGTCCTGTCGTTTCGGAAGCGGATCGCCAGAGGCAACGCGCAATTGCCATTCGACCAGATCGAGGCCGGTGATCGCTTCCGTCACCGGATGCTCCACCTGTAGCCGTGTATTCATTTCCATGAAGAAGAAGCGGTCGGATCTGAGGCCCTCCGACACATCGGCGATGAACTCCACCGTGCCCGCGCCGGAATAGCCAATGGCGAGTGCCGCCTTGACAGCCGCTTCACCCATCGCCGCGCGCATTTCCGGCGTCATGCCGGGCGCAGGCGCTTCCTCGATCACCTTTTGATGGCGGCGTTGCAGCGAGCAATCGCGCTCGAAAAGATGCACGGCATTGCCGTGACTGTCGCCAAAGACCTGCACCTCGATATGGCGCGGCTTCGCCATATATTTTTCGACCAGCACCGCGCCATCGCTGAACGAAGCCTCCGCCTCGCGCCGCGCACTGTCCAGTGCGGCTGCAAAATCGGCGGCGCTATCGACACGGCGCATGCCCTTGCCGCCGCCGCCCGCGCGCGCCTTGATGAGTACCGGATAGGTGATCCGGTCGGCCTCGCTTTTAAGGAAAGCTGCATCCTGATTGTCGCCGTGATAGCCCGGCACGACAGGCACGCCTGCCTTTTCCATCAGCGCCTTGGCGGCATCCTTCAGCCCCATGGCGCGAATGGCTTTGGCCGATGGGCCGATGAAGACAAGCCCGGCGGCTTCAACCGCGTCCACGAAACGTGCATTTTCGGAGAGAAACCCATAGCCCGGATGGATAGCCTCTGCGCCGGTTTCCTTCGCAGCCTCTATGATCGCACCGACATTCAGATAGCTTTGCGCAGAAATGGCAGGGCCGACGCGCACCGCCTCGTCGGCCATCTCCACATGCAGCGCTTGGGCGTCGGCATCGGAATAGATCGCGACAGTGACGATGCCAAGCTTGCGCGCCGTGCGGATGACCCGGCAGGCAATTTCTCCGCGATTGGCAATCAGTATCTTTTTGAACATCTGATTGCTTCCTTACATCCGGAATAAACCAAAGCGCGTCGGCTCGACCGGCGCGTTCAGCGTGGCGGAAAGCGACAGGCCAAGCACTTCGCGGCTCTTGCGCGGATCGACGATACCGTCATCCCAAAGCCGCGCCGAGGCATAGAGCGGGTGGCTCTGGCGCTCGAACATTTCCAGCGTCGGGCGCTTGAACTCCGCTTCCTCTTCCGCCGACCATGTTCCGCCGGTGCGTTCGATCCCGTCGCGCTTGACTGTTGCCAGCACGCCCGCCGCCTGTTCACCACCCATCACTGCAATACGGCTGTTTGGCCAGGTCCACAGGAAGCGCGGCGAATAGGCCCGACCTGCCATGCCATAATTGCCCGCGCCATAGGATGCGCCAATCAGCATGGTGATCTTCGGGACATTGGCGGTTGCCACCGCCGTCACCAGCTTGGCGCCGTGCTTGGCAATGCCTTCGGCCTCATATTTACGACCCACCATGAAGCCGGTGATGTTCTGCAAAAACACCAGCGGAATATTACGCTGGCAGCAAAGCTCGATGAAATGCGCGCCCTTCAGCGCTGCTTCTGAAAACAGCACGCCGTTATTGGCAATGATGCCGACCGGCATGCCGTAGATGCTGGCAAAGCCGCAAACCAGCGTGGCGCCGTAACGCGCCTTGAACTCGTCAAAATCCGAGCCGTCGACCAGCCGCGCAATCACTTCTCGCACATCATAGGGAATGCGCGTATCGGCGGAGACCACGCCGAGCAGTTCTTCCGGATCGTAGAGCGGAGCAGCACCATCGCCCTTCGGAATGAATGAGCGCTTCTCGCTGTTGAGGTTGGCGGCAATGGCGCGCGCAATCTGCAAGGCATGGGCATCGTCATTGGCCAGATGATCGGCCACGCCGGACAGCCTTGTATGCACGTCGCCGCCGCCGAGATCTTCCGCCGTGACCACTTCGCCGGTTGCGGCCTTGACCAAAGGGGGACCCGCCAGAAAGATCGTACCCTGGCCCCGCACGATCACCGTTTCGTCGCTCATGGCAGGCACATAAGCGCCGCCTGCCGTACACGATCCCATGACCACGGCGACCTGCGGAATGCCCGCCGCCGACATCTGCGCCTGATTGTAGAAGATGCGCCCGAAATGGTCGCGGTCCGGGAAAACCTCATCCTGATTGGGCAGGTTCGCGCCGCCGGAATCGACCAGATAGATGCAGGGCAGGCGATTTTCGCCCGCGATTTCCTGCGCGCGCAGGTGCTTTTTCACCGTCACCGGATAATAGGTGCCGCCCTTCACTGTCGCATCGTTGCAGACGATCATGCAGTCGCGGCCCGACACACGCCCGATGCCGGTGATGATGCCGCCGGACGGAGCCGCGCCGCCATACATGCCATGCGCTGCCGTCAGCCCCACTTCGAGAAAAGGGGAACCCGGATCGAGCAATTGCGCCACGCGCTCCCGCGGCAGAAGTTTTCCGCGTGCGACGTGACGCTCGCGCGCCTTCTCACCGCCGCCGTCAATGGCAAGGCGCGCGGCTTCCGCCACCACATCGATTGCCGCCAGCATCGCCTTGCGGTTGGCCTCGAAGCTGGCGCTGCGCGTCGAGATTTCCGATTTCAGGACCGCCATCAACGGGTCTCCTGAAAGAGTTCCCGTCCGATCAGCATGCGCCGGATTTCCGAGGTGCCCGCGCCGATTTCATAAAGCTTGGCATCGCGCAAAAGACGGCCCGTCGGGTAATCGTTGATATAGCCGTTGCCGCCCAGCGCCTGTATCGCCTGCAAGGCCATCTGCGTGGCATTTTCAGCCGTATAAAGAATGCAGCCCGCCGCATCCTTGCGCGACGTCTCGCCCCGGTCGCAGGCCGCTGCCACCGCATAGGTGTAGGCGCGCGAAGCGTTGAAGATCACATACATGTCGGCAAGCTTGCCCTGCATCAACTGGAACTCGCCTATCGGCTGGTCGAACTGCTTGCGCTCATGCACATAAGGCACCACGACATCGAGGCACGCCGCCATGATGCCGAGCGGCCCGCCCGCCAGCACCACACGCTCATAATCGAGGCCGGACATCAGCACATTGACGCCCTTGCCCTCGATCCCGAGCAGGTTTTCGGCTGGCACTTCGCAATCCTCGAATACCAGTTCGCAGGTGTTGGAGCCGCGCATGCCGAGCTTGTCGAGCTTCTGCGCGGTGGAGAATCCCTTGAAACCTTTTTCAACGATGAAGGCGCTGATCCCGCGCGATCCCGCAGCCGGATCGGTCTTGGCATAGACCACCAGCACATCAGCATCCGGGCCGTTGGTGATCCACATCTTGTTGCCGTTGAGAATATAGCGATCACCGCGCTTCTCGGCATGAAGCTTCATCGAAACGACGTCGGAACCCGCCCCCGGCTCGGACATGGCGAGCGCGCCGACATGCTCGCCGGAAATAAGTTTCGGCAGATATTTCGCGCGCTGTTCTGGCGAACCGTTCCGCTTGATCTGGTTGACGCAGAGATTGGAATGCGCGCCGTAGCTGAGGCCAATGGAGGCGGAAGCGCGGCTGATTTCTTCCATGGCCACGCAATGGGCAAGATAGCCCATGCCCGCGCCGCCATAGTCTTCCGGCGCGGTGATGCCAAGCACGCCAAGCTCACCCAGTTCACGCCACAGATGCATGGGAAATGCATTGTTGCGGTCGGTTTCAGCGGCCAGCGGCGCAATGCGGCTTTCTGCGAAACGGCGCACCGTATCGCGAAGGGCTTCGATCTCCTCGCCAAGACCGAAATTCATGCCCCCATTTTGGCCCAAAGCAAACATACTCGTCCTCCACAAGTTCTGCCCGGCGACCATCCTTTGCAAGATGGCTTATGTGGAAGGCAGGGTGTCCCGTGAATTTCAAATAGGCAATGGCTTTGCGCGGCGTTCTGTGGCTATTTATTACCGGATAACGAAATTTTATTGCGCTCTTTATCCGGCAACCAATCAGTCCTCCTGAAGCTCTGCTATGTCGCGATAAAGCTCCAGCGCTTCCGGATTGGCCAGCGCCTCACGGTTCTTCACGTCGCGCCCATGCACGATATCGCGCACGGCCAGTTCCACGATCTTGCCCGACTTGGTGCGCGGAATATCGCGGACGGCGATGATCTTCGCCGGGACATGGCGCGGCGTGGCGCCGGTGCGAATCTTGGTCTTGATGCGCGCCTTCAGATCGTCATCCAGTGTCACGCCTTCGGCAAGGCGCACGAACAGCACAACCCGCACGTCCTTGTCCCAATCCTGACCGATGCAGAGCGCCTCGGCGATCTCTGGCATCTGCTCGACCTGATTGTAGATTTCCGCCGTACCGATGCGCACGCCACCGGGGTTCAGCGTCGCGTCGGAACGGCCATGAATGACGATGCCATCATGCTCGGTCCATTCGGCAAAATCGCCATGGCACCAGATATTATCGAAGCGCTCGAAATAGGCGGCCTGATATTTTTCGCCTTGCGCGTCATTCCAGAATTCCAGCGGCATGGAAGGAAACGCCTTTGTGCAGACCAGTTCGCCCTTTTCGCCCCGCACCGGCTTGCCATCATCGTTCCAGACATCCACAGCCACGCCAAGGCCAGCGCCCTGAATTTCCCCTTGCCACACGGGTTCCGTCGGCACGCCCAGCACGAAGCAGGACACGATATCCGTTCCACCCGAAATGGACGCAAGGTGCACATCCGGCTTGATGGCGTCATAAACAAAGGCAAAACCTTCCGGCGACAGGGGCGAGCCGGTGGACGAAACGGTGCGCAGTGCCGAAAGATCGTGTGTCTCTGCGGGCTTCAGACCAGCCTTCAGCACGGCATCGATGAATTTTGCCGATGTGCCGAAATAGGTCATGCCTTCGGCGGCGGCATAATCGAACAGCACATTGCCATCGGGATAGAAGGGCGAGCCATCATAAAGCAGCAAGGTGGCTCCGGAACCGATGCCCGAAGCCAGCCAGTTCCACATCATCCAGCCGCAGGTGGTGAAATAGAAGAATTTGTCGCCCTCGCGGATATCTGCATGGAGACGCTGTTCTTTCAGATGCTGCAACAGCACCCCACCGGCGCGATGGACGATGCATTTTGGAATGCCGGTCGTGCCGGAGGAAAACAGGATATAGATCGGATGATCGAAGGGCAGGCGCGTGAATTCGACGGGCTTCGCGGCAAAGGCGCTCAGCGCTTCATCGAGCGCAACGCCCTTCTCGGCCTTATTTGCGACGGCTTCCGCTTCGCCCAGATAGCTGACGATGACCGACCGCCGCAATCCCGGCAGCTTTGCCGTGACCTGCGCTACCTTGTCGGCCACGTCGATGCGCTTGCCATTGTACCAATAGCCGTCGCAGGCGAAGAAAAGCTTCGGCTCAATCTGGCCGAAGCGGTCGAGCACGCCCTGTACGCCGAAATCCGGTGAGCATGACGACCAGACAGCACCGATGGAGCTGGCAGCCAGCATCAGCGCAACCGCTTCCGGCATATTGGGCATCATGCCCGCGATACGGTCGCCGGGTTCAACACCTTCCGACAGCATGAATTGCTGCAGTTTCGAGACCAGCGCGTGAAGATCGTTCCAGCTCAGGCGGCGCTCGACCTTGTCCTCGCCGCGAAAAACGATGGCGTCGTCATGGCCCTGCTGGCGCAGAAGGTTTTCCGCGAAATTGAGCCGCGCTTCGGGGAAGAATTTCGCCTCGCGCATGTGTCCCTTGTCGATAAGGGCGGTTGCACCGCGCTCGCCAATGACCTCGCAGAAATCCCAGATGAGCGTCCAGAAGCCCGCGCGATCTTCCACCGACCAGCGATGCAGCGCCGCATAATCCGGCAGGCTCAGGCCCGTGCGCTGTTCTGCGCGAATGCGGAACTGTTCCAGATTGCTGGCGGCAATGCGCCCCGCATCCGGCTGCCACAGCGGATGGTCGTGCGAAAACTGCGTTGGGATTGCGTTGGTAGTCATCATTCCTCCCAGAACCGTACGGAGCCAGACATTCTCCCGATCAACTCTGTCACGAGTTTCTAAAAGAGTGTTTCCGATACGTCCATGGTTTTCCCATGGTATGGCTATCAAGAGCATATCAAAGGCCGGCCCTTGTGTTGCCTGCACCTCGAGCGGTCCGGCCCAAACGGAGCCACTGGAACCGATCGAATATTTGTTTCGTCGCATTATCCTGCGCATCGAAACGGGAATAGAAATCAGTCCAGTGGATTGATTTCCCCGCGTAGACGCTTCGCACTTTTGCTGGAAATGTTCTAATTGTCATTGCCGGGCTGGCAAACGCAACCTAGCCTGCATCTTGCTTTATGGGAAAGCGTAACCTAACTACAGCCCGCGCCGCAGTTCATGCTGATGTCCTCTGGCGCAAAAGTCATATCCAGTTCTCAGGGCGGGGCGAAACTCCCCACCGGCGGTAACGGGTCAAACACCCGAAGCCCGCGAGCGCCTGTCACGGCAAACGTGTCAGGGTCAGCAGATTCGGTGCGATTCCGAAGCCGACGGTCATAGTCCGGATGAGAGAGAACGAGGTTGGAACCATGCATGTGCCAGACGGCTTGCCGTCGTCATCCTGCTGTTTTTCTTCCCGTGCCCTGAAGTAACAGGCTTGCCAGAGCATGTTCTGCCTGAAGCGGAACGCTCTGTCCATTTGTTTTGCCGCATTTATGCGACGCCAAATGTTTCCATTTGGCTGCAAAATGCTCCGAAGGAAGAAACCGTTGAGCCAACTTGCCTCTGCCCCAACTTTGAAACCGACCGTGCGCGGAGCAGCGCTGATGGTCGCCGCCTGTTCAGCCTATGCGGCCGTCAATGTCGCCACACAATGGGCGGGAACACGCACCGGCATTCCATCCGTCATCATCGCCTTCTGGCAATACATAATCGCTCTGGTGCTAACCCTGCCCCTGCTTGTTCGCGACGGCACGAAGGCCTTGCGCACCAGACATTTGGGCCTTCACGTCGTTCGCGTCGCGCTGGCAGCGGCTGGCGTACAGGTCTGGATTTATGCGCTGACCCATGTGCCGATCTGGCAGGTGGTTGCTCTATCCATGACGTCGCCCTTCTTCGTCATCCTGTGCGCGCGACTGTTCCTGCAGGAAAAGGTCACGCCAACACGTCTCGTGACCACGTTCACGGGATTTGTCGGAGCGCTGATCATCATCGCGCCCTGGTCGGATTCCTATACGGTCTATTCGCTCCTGCCGATTCTGGCAGCCGCTCTGTGGGCCGGCTATTCAGTGTTGACCAAATATCTGACCCGTTTCGAAAAACCTGCCAGCATTTCAGCCTATATGCTGGTGCTTCTCACGCCTATCAACGCGGCACTCTGGCTGGCATCCGGGCTGGGTATGTCCGCGATCAGTGCGCCGTCCGTCGACGTCTGGTCCATATTGATCGTCATCGGCGCTTTCACGGCTCTCGCGCAATATTTCCAGACAGCCGCCTATTCGGTAGCGGATGCGGTCTATCTGCAGCCTTTCGATGATCTGAGACTACCGATCAATGTGATTTTCGGCTGGATCGTATTTGCTGCCACGCCAAGCATCAATTTCTGGCCGGGAGCTGCCCTGATCGTCGCTGCATCGCTCTACCTCATGCGGCAGGATAGCGGTACGACACGCACGGCCTGAGTGATCCGGTGAAGATATTTGCCTGTCGGAAAATGGGGCGGTTCTACAATTCCGTTTTAACCGGAACCGCTTCAGGCGAGCCGCCTCTCGCGCGCCCGAAAAACTTGCTTGAACCTTCGGGTCTGCCGATCCATGCGTCAATTTTCTTCACCAGCCAGCGTTGAACGGGATTCTCGAACAGGTGGTATGCGGCAATCGCCGTCAATACACTGGCAAGGGCAGCTCCGCTCATGATCAGGACCGCGCCCGTCGTCGTCTCGCTCCATCGCTCAGGGACTATTCTGAAAAACATCATCCCGACCAGGGGATGAAGAATGAAGATACCAAAGCTGTAACGGGAGAGTTTTGCCAGCGCACGACATTGCAGCGGCGTATAGATGCCCTGGCTGGACGCGATATAGAACACATAGATGCCAGCATAAACGAATGCCAGCCGCCAGGGACCTTCGAGCGTATTGGGTTCACCCGGGCCGTTTCCGGGGTGATAGGACAGAAAGACGATCAGGCAGGCGGCAAGCAATATTCTGATTGCCGCGACCGGCATCACAGGATGTGTTCGCCTTGCAAGCCACATGCCGAAGAGAAAGGATGGCAGTACCCGGAAAACACCCACACTGGATATTTGAATGCGGGTGAGCGACAATACACCAAGCTTTTGTGCCAGATATTCACCGCCGATGGTAGCGACGATTACGCCGACAAGAACCCAACTCCCGAAACGGCGGCACAAGATGTCGAACAGCGGAAAAGCCAGATACATAGCAAAGAGGGCACTCAGCGACCAACTGACATAATTGTAGGAGGCGGTGCGCCCCAACCCCCAATTATGCACCAGCAGCAACTGTGCCAGCCCGTCACGCCAACTTGTGCTGGGAGCGACCAGAGGATGCAGGAGTCCCGCTACAGTCAGGGCTGACAGGAGCGCAAAACAAGAGAAAGCCACCAGGTGCAGCGGGTAAATTCGTGCCAAGCGCTTTCCGACAAAAGCCACATAACGGGGCCAGTTCCAGAGATAGTTTCGTCGTCTTGCCAGAAACAATCCAGAGATAATAAAAAAGACATCGGTAAAATAAGCAAACGTTAATATAAAATCATTCAACATCTCGTTTTTTACCGGGATGCGGAAAGAAAAATGAAAAACGGCGATTCCTACACATAATAAAAATCGTAATCCGTCGAAATCAGGCAGTCTGTTCATTCAAAATAGCGCTGATAAATTACTTCCTTAAAATTCTATTTACCAATTTTAAGGGAGTTGTCGAGCGCAACTTCGGCGTGAGATCTACCGGATACGAGAATTTCGATACTGCTTTAGTCCGCAGCAGCGAAATGTTCCATCTGGTCAGTATAGGCTTTCTGGAATGCTGGCCGCGCTGTGGCGCGCTCGACATAGGCCCGGCAGGCCGGATGCTGTGCCAGACCGTCAAAATGATCGACCAGACGCAAAACGTCGGCCATCAGAATATCGGCAATCGAAAATTGCTCCGTCAGCCATTCACGGCCTGACAATGCCTGCTCCATATGCCCCAACCGACCGGCCAGAAAGCTGTCCATGAGCTGACGTCCCGGTGTCTGTTCTTCATCACCGGTGAATTTATAGAGAGCGAGCGGCAGTGCAGCCATTTCGACCGAATTCAACGCCGCAAACAGCCATTGTATGACCTCGTTGCGTGCCCTCGCATCGCTTGGCAGGAGCGCGTCGCTCTTCTCCGCGATATGAAGCAGGATGGCGCCGCTTTCAAAGACCGACATATCGCCGTCGATCAGCCATGGCACCTGCCCGAAGGGCTGATGGGTGAAATGTTCAGGCCCGCGATCTTTGAACGGAACGCCTTCGACGCGATAGGGGAGTCCGGTTTCTTCCAGCGCCCAGCGCACGCGAAGATCGCGGACGAAGCCGCGTGGCATTTTGGGAACCCAGTCGAATGTCGCCAAGATCATTTCCGTCATGGAAAACGACATAGCGCACGAACAAGCTTTGTCCAACGACAGCTATTGTGCGGACCGATACTGATTTGTGCCTTGGCTTCTTAGGAAAATATTGGTGGAGCCAAGCGGGATCGAACCGCTGACCTCCTGCATGCCATGCAGGCGCTCTCCCAGCTGAGCTATGGCCCCATCAGACCTCTTTCGAGGTGGGCCAGGCAAGACTTGCTGCCCGGTGTGGCGGCTTATTAAATGGCGTTGGTCAGAAGATCAAGAGCTAAATCGCAACTCTTTTCACATCTGCCAAAAATAATTCACATATCGCACTGAACGTCCCGTAGAGCTCTCATGTGGATGCGCTCAAAACGCAACGAGGCGACCCGAAGGTCGCCTCGCAAAACATCAGGTCTTGATCTGCGTAACAGATCAGCCTTCTTCGTCTTCACCGCCGACGCCGCCGCCGAGAATGCCCGACATGTCGTCGTCCTCGTCTTCCTCTTCTTCAAGGAAGGTGTCGTCATCGTCATCGCCGAGATCGACATCGTCGTCATCCATATCCGGCAGATCGTCGCTCCCGCCTTTGGTTTCGTCGTCGGCATCCTCAAGCGAGACGAATTCCGGCTTTTCGAGTGCCGTATCCAGTTCTTCCTCTTCGGTTTCCTCTTCGGCAACACGGCTTTCAAGCGTGGCGTCGAAATAGGAACGCGGATAGGAAATGCCGGTGTAAGGCGAAACGATCGGATCGCGATTGAGATCGTAAAATTTCTTGCCCGTTTCCGGGTCGATACGCTTGGTACCAAGTTCAGCTTTTGCCACGTCTAGCCTCGTTAATTTATACGGGGACACAAATTCATAAAATCGCGCCGGAATGCCTGCCTTGAAGCATATAGCCCATCACCATGCTGTTATGGCAAGGGACAAGTCTTGAGCGCGTTTATATTGTTGTCCGGTGCATAAACGTAATTTGGCGCGTTTGTCAAAGCTAAACGCAAGAGGATACGCAGACTCTTGCTTCCGCCTCTTGGTTATGGGTGTCGCCTGCACCGCGTATTCGCGGATGACCCCGGCTTTATCCTATGCTAGTGAAGCCCCGCTTATCTCTCAATCCCGGCGCATGTCTGCGCCAAAAATGTGACTGCGAAAAATCCATGTCCCATTCTGCATCCCCGAAACCAGCAACCGCCCGCCGCTCGGAGGCACTCACGGGCGAAATCCGCATTCCGGGCGACAAGTCCATCTCGCACCGCTCCTTCATGTTCGGCGGTCTCGCATCGGGCGAGACCCGCATCACCGGCCTTCTGGAAGGCGAAGACGTCATCAATACCGGTCGCGCCATGCAGGCCATGGGCGCGAAAATCCGCAAGGATGGCGATGTCTGGATCATCAATGGCGTCGGCAATGGTTGCCTGTTGCAGCCCGAAGCAGCGCTCGATTTCGGCAATGCCGGAACCGGCGCGCGCCTGACCATGGGCCTCGTCGGCACCTATGACATGAAGACGTCCTTTATCGGCGATGCTTCGCTGACCTCACGCCCTATGGGCCGCGTGCTGAACCCGCTGCGCGAAATGGGCGTTCAGGTGGAAGCAGCCGAAGGCGACCGCATGCCGCTGACGCTGATCGGCCCACGAACGGCCAATCCGATCACCTATCGCGTGCCGATGGCGTCCGCGCAGGTGAAATCCGCCGTGCTGCTCGCCGGTCTCAACACGCCGGGCGTCACCACCGTCATCGAGCCGGTCATGACCCGCGACCATACGGAAAAGATGCTGCAGGGCTTTGGCGCCGATCTTTCGGTTGAAACCGACAAGGATGGCGTGCGCCATATCCGCATCACCGGCCAGGGCAAGCTTACCGGCCAGACCATCGACGTGCCGGGTGATCCGTCCTCGACCGCCTTTCCGCTCGTGGCCGCCCTTCTGGTCGAAGGTTCCGACGTCACCATCCGCAACGTGCTGATGAACCCGACCCGTACCGGCCTGGTCATGACGCTGCAGGAAATGGGCGCCGATATCGAAGTATTCAATGAGCGCCTAGCCGGCGGCGAGGATGTCGCCGATCTGCGCGTCAGAGCCTCGAGGCTCAAGGGTGTTGTCGTCCCGCCGGAACGCGCACCGTCGATGATCGATGAATATCCGGTTCTGGCGATTGCCGCTTCCTTTGCGGAGGGCGAAACGGTGATGGACGGGCTCGACGAACTGCGCGTCAAGGAATCGGACCGTCTCGCAGCCGTCGCGCGCGGCCTTGAAGCCAATGGCGTCGATTGCACCGAAGGCGAGATGTCGCTGACGGTCCGCGGTCGTCCCGACGGCAAGGGGCTCGGCGGCGGCACGGTCGCAACCCATCTCGATCACCGCATCGCGATGAGCTTCCTCGTCATGGGCCTTGCATCGGAAAAGCCGGTGACGGTCGACGACAGCACCATGATCGCCACGTCCTTCCCCGAATTCATGGACATGATGCCGGGACTGGGCGCGAAGATCGAGCTGAGCGACGCGCGATGACGCCGTTTATCGTCGCGATTGACGGACCGGCTGCCTCGGGCAAGGGAACCCTTGCCCGGCGCATCGCCATTCACTTCGGCATGCCGCATCTGGATACGGGGCTGACCTATCGCGCCGTCGCCAAGGCGCTTCTCGACAAGGGACTGCCGCTCGATGACGAAGCGGTGGCGGCAAAAGCCGCGCTCGATCTCGATCTGCGCGAGATGGACAAGGCGGTGCTTTCCGCTCATGCAATCGGCGAAGCGGCATCGAAGGTTGCGGTCATGCCTGCTGTCCGACGGGCGCTTGTCGAAGCGCAGCGCAATTTCGCCAATGCCCTGCCCTCAAGCGTGCTTGACGGGCGCGATATCGGCACTGTCGTCTGTCCCGATGCGGCCATAAAGCTTTTCGTCACAGCATCGCCGGAAGTACGCGCCGAGCGTCGCTATGAAGAGATCGTGGCGCGCGGCGAGAAGGCGGATTTCGCTGAAATCCTCGCGGACCTCAAGAAGCGCGACGAACGCGACACGAATCGCATCGATTCTCCGCTCAAGCCTGCTGAAGACGCGCACTTGCTTGATACGAGCGAAATGAGTATAGAAGCGGCATTTCTTGCCGCAAAAAAGCTGATCGATCACGCTTTGGCGCAGCATCGGGGATGAAACCGGCAAGTTTTTAAACTTTTCGGACTTCGTTATGCCTCGAAGAGCTGGATTATCGTGAGTTTGGACCTATATAGGCTGCACTCATACTGAAAAGTCTGACTTCGCGTTCCACGCGCCGGTTGTCTGCAAAGACGGGGCCGAGGTCAGGCATAACGCAACACTAACCCCCGGCGCTGTATCCGATGAATTTTCCGGATGCACCAGGAGTATTCATGTCAGAATTCAATCCAACCCTCGCAGACTTCGAGTCGCTGCTGGCGGAATCCTTTGCAACGAACGACCTTGCTGAAGGTTATGTCGTCAAGGGCCGCATCGTAGCCATTGAAAAGGACATGGCGATCATCGACGCCGGTCTGAAGGTCGAAGGCCGCGTGCCGCTGAAGGAATTCGGCGCAAAGGGCAAAGACGGCACGCTGAAGCCGGGCGACGAAGTGGAAGTTTACGTCGAGCGCATCGAAAACGCTCTGGGCGAAGCTGTCCTGTCGCGCGAAAAAGCACGCCGTGAAGAAAGCTGGGTCAAGCTCGAGCAGAAGTTCGCCAATGGCGAGCGCGTCGATGGCGTCATCTTCAATCAGGTCAAGGGTGGTTTCACCGTCGACCTCGACGGCGCTGTTGCCTTCCTGCCGCGTTCGCAGGTCGACATCCGTCCGATCCGCGACGTCACCCCGCTCATGCACGTCCCGCAACCGTTCGAAATCCTCAAGATGGACAAGCGTCGCGGCAACATCGTTGTCTCGCGTCGTACCGTTCTTGAAGAAAGCCGTGCGGAACAGCGTTCGGAAATCGTCCAGAACCTTGAAGAAGGTCAGGTCGTTGAAGGCGTCGTCAAGAACATCACCGATTACGGTGCGTTCGTCGATCTCGGCGGCATCGACGGTCTCCTGCACGTTACCGACATGGCATGGCGCCGCGTCAACCATCCGTCGGAAATCCTCACCATCGGCCAGACGGTCAAGGTGCAGATCATCCGCATCAACCAGGAAACCCATCGTATCTCGCTCGGCATGAAGCAGCTCGAGAGCGATCCTTGGGATGGCATCGGCGCAAAGTACCCGATCGGCAAAAAGATCACCGGCACCGTCACGAACATCACCGACTATGGTGCGTTCGTCGAAATCGAGCCGGGTATCGAAGGCCTCATCCACGTTTCCGAAATGTCGTGGACCAAGAAGAATGTCCATCCGGGCAAAATTCTGTCCACCACGCAGGAAGTCGAAGTCGTTGTGCTCGAAGTTGATCCGGTCAAGCGCCGTATCTCGCTGGGCCTCAAGCAGACCCTCGACAATCCGTGGACGACCTTTGCCCAGAAGTACCCTGTCGGTACCGTTGTTGAAGGCGAAGTCAAGAACAAGACCGAATTCGGCCTGTTCATCGGCCTCGACGGCGACGTTGACGGCATGGTTCACCTCTCCGACCTCGACTGGAACCGTCCGGGCGAACAGGTCATTGAGGAATACAACAAGGGTGAAGTCGTCAAGGCTGTCGTTCTCGACGTTGACGTCGAGAAGGAACGCATCTCGCTCGGCATCAAGCAGCTTTCCGGCGACAAGGTCGGTGAAGCAGCAGCTTCGGGCGAACTGCGCAAGAACGCCGTTGTAACGGTTGAAGTCACCGCAGTAACCGATGGCGGCCTTGAAGTTCGTCTGGTCGATCACGACCTCGACAGCTTCATCAAGCGCTCGGATCTGTCTCGTGACCGCGACGAACAGCGCCCGGAACGCTTCACGGTCGGTCAGAAGGTTGACGCTCGCGTCATCGCTTTCGACAAGAAGACCCGCAAGCTGCAGGTCTCGATCAAGGCGCTCGAAATCGCCGAAGAAAAGGAAGCGGTCGCTCAGTACGGTTCGTCCGACTCCGGCGCTTCGCTCGGCGACATCCTCGGTGCCGCTCTGAAGAAGCAGGAAAAGAACTGATCTTTCCTTCTTCAAATGAACATGGAAAAGCCCGCCTCTCGGCGGGCTTTTCTTTTTAGTAAAATAAAATTGAGACGATGACGCCGCCACAAAATAGTCAAGAATGAGATTAACCTTAAGATCAACATAAACTTGCATAAAAGAGGAGCTTGAATATCTTATTAATCCATAAATTAATATTACTACTTAGTGTGAATACTTATATAAAGATGAATATATAAAATTACTCACCCTATAAACAAAGATACGTTTCATCGAAAGGGCTTTAGAATGTTTTTCATTACTTCTTTTCCCGCTTCTCGCCAAAAGATGTTTCTTGCCAAGATGCTCGTCTCTTCCTCGTTGATCGCAGCATCTTTGACGGTACCGAGTTTTGCTGAAACCGCAGCAAAGCCGGCGCAGGCCGACACAACATCTCCTGCTTCCTCGCCCACAAAATCATCCTCTTCATCTGCGCAACTGGCAGCTATCAATAAGCTTGATGCGATATCCAAAGATGCGCTCAATGCGGTGCGCGGTATAAATTTCTCAAGGCTCGCAATTTTCCAAGGCACTCCTGATGAAGCCAAAACTATTCTCAAAAAAGTCAAAGACGACCTCGATAAAGCACAGAAAAGCACCCCGGCTCTCATCGATAAATTGAAGGCGGCGGGAGCGACAACTGACGAAATTACGGCCGTACAATCAGGTACATTGCCCATCGATATGCAGGTCGGCGTTGTTGACGACTACACTTTGACGCCCGAGAAAACCGAGCACATCAAGAAAGCCAATGAGCATCTCAAAAATGGCCGCAAGAATGAAGCTATCGAAGAACTCAAGCTGGCAGACATCAATATCGTGGTAACAGAAACTTCAGCCAATCTGCCCGCCATAGGAAAGTACGTCGATCAGGCACTGTCGCAACTTGATGACGGTAAATATTACGAAGCCAATATGACCCTCATCAAGGCACAGAGCATGGTGACGATCAATTCAAGCATGGCGCCAGACATAAAACCGGGGACACCTGCTCAACCGGCAAAAGCCGCGACGAAAACAAAGTAACACCACTCGCTGACTAAGCTAGAGACCGGGTCCATCTTGGAACCCGGTCTTTGCGTGATCCAGATTCAGAATTCGGTCATGCAACAGACAGCAGCTGAATCAAGCCCAAGCTGATGACGCATAGTGCGACCAGCGAAAGCACGGCAGTCAGCGTGACCCTTCCCCCGGCCGATGCCACCGAACGTATATCGACGCCAAGGCCAAGGGCTGCCATCGAAATGATGGTGAGGATGGTCGAGGCATATTGAATGCCGGGCAGGATCGTTTCCGGTATCAGATGCAGCGAATGCAGCGCCATCATGCCAAGGAAGCCGAGGATGAACCATGGCACAAGCTGGAAGAAGCCAGGCTTGGCGTTTGCGTCCTTGTTTCCGGCAAGAAGCGCCAGCGCGAGAATGACCGGTCCGAGCATCAGCACGCGCACGAGCTTCACCAGCGTGCCAAGCTGGACACTGATCGTCGCGACCGGCGCAGTGGCCGCCAGAACCTGCGGCACTGCATAGACGGTCAGACCCGCCAGCACGCCATATTGCGTGTGCGACAGTCCCAGAAGCGGCACCAGAAGCGGCAGAAGCAATACGACGACGACGCCGAGAATAGCGGTGAAGGCGATGGAAGCCGCCACGTCTTCGCTCCCCGCACCGATAACCGGTGCGGTTGCGGCAATGGCGGAATTACCGCAAATGGAATTGCCGCAGGCGACCAGCACGGCCATGCGATGCGGCAGTTTCAACAGGCGTCCGATCCCGTAGCTAAGCGTAATTGCCAGCACCACCACCCCTGCGATGCCGAAAATGAGCCCGGAACCTGCGGCCACAACGGCACTGGCGCTGATCGATGCGCCGAGCAGCACGACGGCAATCTCCAGAAGAAGCTTGGCGGAAAAGCCGATCCCCTTGTTGAACTGCTTGCCCGGACGCAGAAATGTCCGCACGACCGTGCCGAGGAGAATGGCGATCACCAGTGCTTCAAGCCAGGCGCGCCCTGCATAATGTTCCTCGATCCTTTCAAGTCCGAGCGCCGCTACTGCAACGGCGACGCTCAAGCCAAGTCCTGGGAGGATGTTCTGGATTTTGGAGTAGGTCATTGTCGGCATTTCGAATCTGTCTGTTTGCTTTTTTCGCATTGTCCTGTGCAAAACCGCTCCGCACTTTTACTGGAAATGCTGTTTCCATTCGCATTGTCCTGCGTAAAACCGCTCCGCACTTTTACTGGAAATGCTGTTTCCATTCGCATTATCCCGCGTAAAACCGCTTCGCACTTTTACTGGAAATGCTCGTATGAGAATTATTTTCTCATCAGATGCCCGATTTCGCCTATTCAATCCATTTCATTATATGGCATATTTCGTTCGATAAAATCGAATGGTTATCGACATGACACTGGAACAGCTGCGAATTTTCATTGAAGTGGCCGAGCGCGAGCATCTAACGCGCGCTTCCGAAGCCTTGCATCTGACCCCTTCTGCTGTCAGTTCGGCCATCCGCACCATGGAGGATCGCTACGGCGCGACACTGTTCAATCGTATCGGGCGACGGATCGAGCTGACCGGTGACGGGCGCATGTTTCTGGATGAGGCACGCGCCGCACTTGCACGCGCACGTTCCGCCGAACGAATGTTGTCGGAACTCGGCGGCGGCAAACGCGGCATCCTCGCCATTCATGCCAGCCAGACCATCGCCAGCTATTGGCTGCCGCCCTTTCTGGCGCATTTTCACGCCGCTTTTCCCCTGATCGATGTGCGGCTGACGCTCGGCAATACCGAAAGCGTTACCGAGGCGACACAGGAAGGCGTCGCCGATATCGGCCTAGTGGAGGGCGCTGTGCAGTCGCCATCGTTATCGATCAACAAGGTTGCCAGCGACCAGCTTATTCTGGTGGCGCGCCCCGATCACGATTGGGGCTCAAGTGGAAAACTGACCTGGGATCGACTTTTCGAAGGAAAATGGATTTTACGCGAACAAGGGTCTGGAACCCGCAGTGTTTTCGAGGATGCCATGCGCGCTTCCGGCTACAATCCGGCGCGACTGCATGTGGCGCTTGAACTGCCCTCGAACGAGGCCATCTGTTCGGCAGTGCGCTCGGGTGACTATGTGACGGCCATATCGGAACTTGTCGCCGCCCCGCATCTTGCCGCCGGAACGCTCATGAAGGCGGACTTTGCACTCCCGCAACGCCAGTTTCTCATGCTGCAGCACAATGACCGCTACAGGACAAAAGCGCTACGGGCTTTCGCTGACTTGTTGAGCGGCACGGATCAGCGAATCTGACGCAACAATTCCGGTTGTGGAAAACAGGTCGGCGCCATGCCGTTCTTCGTCTGCCACAGGCCGATGGAGCGACGGGTCTTGAAGCCCGGCAAACCATCCGGCTTGCCGACATCATAGCCCAGCGCCTGCATGCGTTTCTGCATGGCGCCGATATCGGAGCGATACATGGAGCCGACATCGCCCCATGCACGACTGAAATCACCCGCATCATAGGCGATACGGTCACCCACATGACCGATAAAGAGCGCATAGAGATCGCTCATATTATAGTCCTTGAGCACGTAGAAATTCGGCGTCACGATGAAAGCCGGACCGTAGCGGCCAGCTGGCATGAGCAGATAGCCCTCGCCTTTCATTTCATTGGCCGGAAACGGTTTGCCATTCACCCGCGTAATGCCGAGCTTTGCCCATTCGGCAATCGTCTTGCCCTGATCCGGACCTTCCAGCGAGCAGGATACGTTCTGCGGAACGCTCACTTCAAAGCCCCAGTCACGCCCCTTCTGCCAACCATGCAGCTTCAGATAATTGGCGATGGAGGCGAGCGTATCCGGCACCGAGTTCCAGATGTCGCGCTTGCCGTCACCGTCGAAATCGACGGCGTTTTTCAGATAGGACGTCGGCATGAATTGCGGCTGGCCGAGCGCGCCCGCCCATGAGCTTTTCATAGCGGCTTCGTCGATATAACCCTTGGAAGCAATTTCGAGCGCAGCAATCAGTTCCTTGCGGAACATGTCCTTGCGCGTCGCCATAAACGCCTTGGTGCCAAGAACCTCATAGGCATTGTAGGGAATCTTCACCGTACCGAAGCCGGATTCGCGGCCCCATACGGCAAGCAGGATCGGCCCCGGAACACCGTATTTCTGTTCGATGCGTTTCAAGAGATTAGCGTATTGGCCATAGCGCGCCTTGCCGCCGCTTGTGACCGACGCAATAGTCTTTGCATTGAAATACTTGACGGGCGCGCCGAATTCCGCCTGTTTCTGCTCTTTTGGTGTCGAGGGCTTTTCGCCGGGAATGACGAGGTCGGGCAGCTTCCAGTTGATCGAGACACCGGCAAAAGCCTGATCGAACACGGCGCGGGATACGCCTGCGGCCTTCGCTTCCGGCCAAAGGTCTTTTTCGAGCCATTTGCGATACTGGCTTTCAACCTGCGCCCTGGACGGAGCCCCAATGGCGGGAGAAACAGCAAGAATGACGGCAAGACCCAGAGCAGTTTTCAAAGCTTGCTTCCAACGGCTTGCAGCCATCATGTTTCTCCATCAAATCTAAAGCGTGGTTCGTGCCCGCAAGGCGGCGGCAAGCGTACCTTCATCCAGATAATCGAGTTCGCCGCCGACCGGCACGCCATGGGCAAGCCGCGTGACGCGCACATCGAAATTCGACAGCTGGTCGGTGATGTAATGCGCGGTGGTCTGGCCTTCGACGGTGGCGTTGACCGCGAGAATCACTTCCTTGATCTCCCCGGTGGCAACCCGTTCCACCAGACCTTTGATGTTGAGATCGTCCGGGCCGATGCCATCGAGTGGCGACAGGCGACCGCCAAGAACGTGATAGCGCACATTCATCGTGCCTGCCCGCTCCAACGCCCAGAGATCGGAAACATCCTCCACCACGATGAGGGTGGTGGGATCGCGCCGCTCATCGGTGCAGATCGTGCATGGATCGCTTGTGTCGACATTGCCGCAGCAAGAACAGATCCGCACCTTTTCGGCAGCCTCCTGCATGGCGCCGCCCAGCGGCACGAGAAGCGCTTCCTTCTTCTTGATGAGATGCAGCGCCGCACGGCGGGCCGAACGCGGTCCAAGCCCCGGCACACGGGCCAGAAGCTGGATAAGACGTTCGATTTCGGGACCGGCTATTCGTTTGGACATTTTTTGTAAGGGAGTAAGGGAATAGGGGAGTAAGGGAGTAGGAATGGGAACTCGGGAATATGCGGCATGGCGGCAATCAGCCGACCAAACATACTCCCCTATTCCCTTATTCCCCTACTCCCCCAAGAATTAAAACGGCAGTTTGAACCCCGGAGGGATCGGCAGGCCGGCGGTGAGCGACTGCGTCTTCTCGGCCATGGCGGCTTCGAGCTTGGCCTTGGCGTCGTTATGTGCCGCGATGATCAGGTCTTCGAGGATTTCCACCTCTTCTTCCTTCATCAGCGACGGATCGATCTTCAGCGCCGACAGGGTGCCCTTACCGGAAAGCGTGATCGTCACCAGACCGCCGCCGGAAGATGCCGTGGCTTCAAGATTGGCGATTTCGTCCTGCATGGCCTTCATCTTGGCCTGCAATTCCTTCGCCTGCTTCATCATGCCCATCATGTCACGCATGGGTTCACTCCATCATTCCGTAAATCAGTCGTCTTCAGACGGGGCGCCGGGGCTATCCACCACGGCATCGAGGTCAATATCCTCGTCGTCATTCTGCTCCGGCACGGCAATGCGCACGTCGGTGATTTTTGCGCCCGGAAAGGCCGCGAGAATGGCGGCAACGTCGGGATCGGCGCGGGCGTCGGTCACCAGATTGTCGCGGCGCTCGGTCTCCGCCTCCGAAATGGTCTGCCCCGCCACGTCGCGGGTGACGGTAACGATCCAGCGAATGCCGGTCCAGTTCAGGAGGCGCTGTGAAATGTCGCTCGGCAGCGATTTCGGCGCATCGTCGGTCAGGCCGATTTCGAGACGCCCCGGCGCTATTGCTGCCAGTCGCACACAGTTCTTGACCAAAATCTTGAACTGCATGTCGCGATGCTTGTCGGCCAATGCCACGACATCATGCAGGCTGTTGACCGGCACGGAAGGTTGCGGCACCGCTTCAGACGGTTTCGGCGCGGAAACCTGGATCGGCGGCGTTTCCACGATGCGCATGGCCGTGGCCGGTCCGCCAGAGGCGGGAGCCATCGAGGATGCACCAACCGCGTCAGCGGCAAAACGCGCCTCCGGTGCGCCACCGCCGCCATTGGGCCGGGGATTGTCCGGCTGCGGGCGCGGTGCCAAAACCGAGCCATTATCGAGACCGCGGATCGCCTCGTCCAGCGTCGGCAGATCGGCAGCATGGGCAAGCCGGATCAAAAGCATTTCCGCGGCCTGAACCGGCCGCGTCGCCGTATCGACTTCCGCAATGCCCTTGAGCAACATCTGCCAGGTGCGCGACAGCACACGGACGGAAAGTTTCTGCGCGAATTCACGACCGCGCACGCGCTCGTCTTCCGACAGGGACACGTCTTCTGCCACATCCGGCGTGAAACGCAGGCGTGTCACCAGATGGTTGAAATCGGCAAGATCGGTCAGAACAACCGACGGGTCGGCACCGACATCATATTGCGCGCGAAATTCCGTCAGTGCTCCGGCCACATCGCCGCTCATCAGCATCTCGAAGAGGTCGATGATACGGGCACGGTCGGCAAGGCCCAGCATGGAGCGCACGGCTTCCGCCGTAACGGTGCCTGCGCCATGCGCGATGGCCTGATCGAAAATCGACAGCGAATCGCGTGCCGAGCCTTCGCCAGCGCGTGCGATCATGGCGAGCGACGCGTCATCCACCGCGATCTGTTCGGCTTCAGCGATGCGGCGCAGATGTGCGGCAAGCGTGCCCGATTCGATGCGGCGCAGGTCGAAGCGCTGGCAGCGCGACAGGACCGTGATCGGAACTTTTCGGATTTCGGTGGTGGCAAAGATGAATTTGACGTGCGGCGGCGGCTCTTCCAGCGTCTTCAACAGGCCGTTGAAAGCCTGATTGGAGAGCATGTGCACTTCGTCGATGATGTAGACCTTGTAGCGCGCAGAAACCGGGCGGTAGCGCACCTGCTCAATGATCTCGCGGATGTCATCGATGCCCGTATGCGAGGCGGCGTCCATCTCGATCACATCGACATGACGGCCTTCCATGATCGCCTGGCAGTTTTCGCCCTGCGCGGAGAGATCGATAGTCGGCTGGTCGATCGTATCTGTCTTGTAATTGAGCGCGCGCGCCAGAATGCGCGCAGTCGTGGTCTTGCCCACCCCGCGAACGCCGGTGAGCATCCAGGCCTGCGCAATGCGGCCCGTCTCAAACGCGTTCTTGAGCGTGCGAACCATCGGCTCCTGGCCGATAAGGTCGTTGAAATTCTGGGGGCGATATTTGCGGGCGAGAACGCGATAGGCGCCATCGGCGGATTTTGTGTCCATAGCGACCCTTCCGTTCTTCCTGTTCCGCTTTTTTCTCAGTCGCCAGTTTGGACCGGACGCATGAGCGGCGTCAACCAAAGAGGCAACCCATCAACAGTCGTCGGCGTCGTGAGAAAGGGTGGGAGGCTGGCACGATGACCCGTGCCGTGGCTCGTTAGGGCTGCTTCCTTCCGGACCTGACCCGGTTGGCGAGTGGCTCGTCCACCACCAACCTCCCACGCTGCATATCGTCAATTGTGAAGCAAAAAGCAAGGAGGGCGCCACGCAAAAAGCAAGCGCTGAACGAAAAAAACTGGTAAATGTCGGCCTATGGAACAATTCGAACTCGATAAACGGCTTCATGCCGACACTTTTTCTGTTGCCAAGCTCGGCCTGTGCGAGCTTCGGCTGATGAATGACCGGCGCTGGCCATGGCTGATCCTGGTGCCGCGCCGTCCTGGCCTTGCTGAAATCCACGACATGACTCCACTCGACCAGACCATGCTGACCTTCGAGACCGGTATCGTTGCGCAGGCGCTCAAGACCGTGACGGGCTGTGAGAAGATCAATACGGGTGCACTCGGCAATATCGTTCGACAGCTACATCTGCATGTCATCGCCCGCAACGAAGGCGATGCAGGCTGGCCCGGCCCTGTCTGGGGCTTCGGCACCCGCGAGACCTATGACGAAAAAGATGCCCACCAACTGATCGCCGACATTCGCACGGCGCTTTAGTTTGTTTTCACGCGCATCTTTTCCGAAAACCGTTTCACACTTTTCGGGATGCGCTTTAATCCCCCAACAATTCCGAGATAGATATGACTTTCCGTCTCTATGACCTGCCGGAAATCGAACCGAGCCGATCTGTCGGATTTTCCGGCAACAGGATCGACCGCCAATCCGAAAAGCGACAGGATGATTCTGCCTTTACGGCGCTGGAACTTCCCGAAACGCGAATCATGCTGCTCGGCAGCAACAGGCTGCTGCTCGACTATGCCGATGAAAAAGCCCCACGGGCCTTGTTCCGCCTCGGCGAGGTGAAGGAGTTTGCGCCCGATCTTCATGAACCGATTTTTCTCGGTCTTCAGGACGGCGTACCGCTCGTCGCTTTGACAACACCGTTCGACCCCGAGACGATGGAAACGCCTTTTCGCCTGCAGGATTATCGCAGCATCTATACGGAAGGGCTGGTATCCGCCGATATGCTCGGCGCGCTGGCGCAAGCCGCAGCGCTGACCGCATGGCATGCCAATTACCGTTTCTGCGGGCGTTGCGGCACGAAAACCGACATGCGCGCCGGCGGCGCCAAGCGGCAATGCCCCAATTGCGGTGCGGAACATTTCCCGCGAACCGATCCGGTGGCGATCATGCTGCCGGTGCGCGGCGAAAAATGCATTCTGGCACGCGGGCCCCATTTCGCGTCCGGCTCCTATTCCTGCCTTGCAGGATTTATCGAGCACGGCGAAACAATCGAGGCCGCCGTGCGCCGTGAAAGTGTGGAGGAAATGGGGCTCTCCATCGGCCGAGTTGCCTATCATGCGAGCCAGCCCTGGCCATTTCCTTATTCGCTGATGATCGGCTGTCATGCCGAGGTTTTGAACGACGACTTCACTATCGACCGCTCGGAGCTGGAAGACGGTCGATGGTTCTCGAAGGCCGAGGTGCGGACAATGCTGGAAGGCACACATGAAAATGGGTTGCGGGTGCCGCCATCCGGCGCCATCGCAACCCATCTGATCAAGGCCTGGGTCTACGAAGCAGGCTGATGTTGACTGCTTATTCGGCGGCGAGCAACTGCGTGCCGCGAGTATCGCTGCCCTGATAGACGCCGAGAATGCGCACTTCCTTGGTGAAGAAGCGCAGTTCTTCCAGCGCAAGCTGAAGATTGTGATCTTCCGGGTGCCCCTCGACATCGGCATAGAACTGCGTGGCGATGAAACGCCCGCCGATCTGATAGCTTTCGAGCTTCGTCATGTTGATGCCATTGGTGGCAAAACCGCCCAGCGCCTTGTAAAGTGCTGCCGGAACGTTGCGCACACGGAAGACAAAGGTTGTCACGATGCGCTCGCCGTTTTCAGGACGCGGCGCCCACTGCTTGTTCTTGGACAGAACAACGAAGCGGGTCACATTATCTTCAGAATCCTCGACATTCTCTTCCAGAATATCGAGACCGTAGAGTTCGGCAGCAAGGCTTGGCGCCAATGCCGCCATCGAACGGTCTTTCATATCGGCAACGAGACGGGCGGCTCCTGCCGTATCGCCTGCGATGACGCCCTTCCAGCCATTCTGGCGAATGACGTTACGGCACTGGCCGAGCGCATGGACATGGCTGTGCACCGTCCTGATTTCCTCGCGCTTGACGCCCGGAAGCACCATCAGCTGGAAATGGATCGGCAGGAAATATTCGCCGATGATGTGCATGTCGGCGAGCGGCAGCAGATAGTGAATATCGGCGACGCGACCGGCCAGCGTGTTCTCAATCGGGATCATGGCGAGGTCGGCGGCGCCGGTTTCAACCGCGTTGAAGGCATCCTCGAAAGTCGGGCACGGCAAAGGCTCCATATCGGGAAACATGTTGCGGCACGCCGTATCGGAATTTGCGCCCGCTTCACCCTGGAAGGAAATCCTGTTGGTTTTCATCGTACCCATGCTTTCTCAAATGCCGCTCAACGGCGGTCGTCAGATACCCTGTGCTACAAGAAGACGCGCGCGGTCAAGATCAGCCTGCGTGTCGACCCCGAGTGGTACGGTCTTCACCAGCTCCACATCGATGCGCATTCCGGCTTCGAGCGCCCGCAACTGTTCGAGTTTTTCGCGCTTTTCCAAAGGCGACTGACCGAGTTTGACGAAGTGTTCAAGAGCCGAGCGGCGATAAGCGTAGAGGCCGATATGATGATAGAGCGGTCCCTCGCCATAGGGCGCTGTCGCGCGCGTAAAATAAAGCGCGCGCAAGCGGCTGCTACCGGCAAGCGGGGAGCCGACGATCTTCACCACGCTGGGATTGGTCTTTTCCGATTCTTCCTCGATTTCGACGCCGAGCGTCGCAATGTCGGCGGGTCCGTCTTCGAGCGGCAGAAGCGCGCGGCGGATAATATCGGGATCGATGGTCGGTAGATCGCCCTGAACGTTCACCACGGCATCGACCTCGCCCGCCGGATCGACTTTCATCAATGCTTCATAGATGCGGTCGGAGCCGGATTCATGATCCTCACGCGTCATGATGGCTTCGTGGCCATGCGCGGTAACAACCGAAAAAATCTCTTCGCTGTCGGTTGCGACCACGCTCCGGCCCAGCTTTGCAGCCGCTGCACGATCGGCCACATGGACGATCATCGGCTTGCCGCAAATATCGGCGAGCGGCTTGTTCGGCAGCCGCGTGGAGGCCATGCGTGCGGGAATAAGGGTCAGTGTCTTTAATGTCTGAAGCATCATCGCCTCTTGTAATCGATAGGTCGCGGACGTCTTGTAACGCGCTTTGCCAATGCTGGAAATGCATCAAAAGTGTCAAAAAGTCACGGGTCCAGTCACCCTTATAGGTGTTGCATCGCCCTGGTAAAAGACCTAGTTTCCGCCCGATGCCGGGGAGAGAATTGCGACCTTTATTAAAGGTTTGCATGCCGGCTAGGAAGGCGTTCTCGGGGAGAGCGTTTTGGTAGAGGGAGCGCTGACCGGCGATGAATTCAACCCGGACTAACAAGTTTATCATGGCTTTTCTGGCAACGGTGTTCGTTGTCATGACGACAGGCATCCTGTCCGATTCGCTGTTTTACTCGCCTGCGCCTGAAAAGCCGGGCTTTGCCATCGAAGCGGCGGAAGCCTCGACCGGTGAAGGGGGAGCTGCACCGGCCAAGGAAGAAGTTTCCATTGCAACGTTGCTGCAGTCTGCCGATCCGGCACGCGGCGAAACCGTCTTCAAGCGTTGCGCTGCATGCCATACCGGTGAAAAGGGTGGCGCCAACAAGGTCGGTCCGCATCTGTGGGATGTCGTGAACCGCCCGGCTGCCTCCGTTGAAGGTTTCGGCTATTCGGCAGCCATGAAGGAATTCGGCGCAGCGGGCAACAAATGGGATTTTGAACATCTCAACAAATTCCTGACTTCGCCGAAGGGCTACATCAAGGGCACCGCCATGGGCTTTGCCGGTGACAAGAAGGACAATGAACGCGCCGATCTGATCGCTTATCTGCGCACGCTGTCCGACAATCCGGCTCCACTGCCGACCGCTGATGCGGCACCTGCTGAGGGCGGCGAAGCCAAGCCTGCCGAAGGCGAAAAGCCCGCGGAAGGTGCACCGGCAGGTGGCGAACAGAAGCCTGCGGAACCGGCACCGGCGAATTAAGCCGACAAGATAGAATGACGATCAAAGCCCGGTTCGCCGGGCTTTTTTCTTGCCCGCATCAAATTTATTGCGCTCATGCCTTTCTTCCTCCGCAAAAACCCATAAGACTTCATCCTAATATATCCGAAACAGAAACGGAGAGGCTGGATGAGAGCTTTTTGGGCGGGTGCGTTCGCGGTGGCCATGCTTGCGAGCACGGTTTCAATTGTTCGCGCAAATGACGCGGAACCCCAATGGCGGTATTCCTCCAGCCTGCTTGGCGAGCCCAAATATCCGGCTGATTTCAAGCATTATGACTATGTGAACCCCGATGCGCCGAAAGGCGGCACGCTGAACATGGTCTCCGTCGGCACTTTCGACAGTCTCAATCCGTTCGTGGTGCAGGGCGTTCCTGCCGCTGGCCTGTCCGATTTCGGCGGCGGGATGCTCTACGACACGCTGATGACGGCTTCGGTCGATCAGCCCTCCACCCAATACCCTGGGATCGCCGAGGCTCTGCAATATCCCGACGATTTCTCCTGGGTGAAATTCAAGCTCAACCCAAAAGCGAAATGGCATGATGGCCAGCCGATCACCGTCGATGACGTGATCTGGTCGTTCGAGGTGCTGAAGAAGCAGTCGCCAATGTATAACAGATATTATGGCGACGTGGAAAAGGCGGAAAAGACCGGCGACCATGAGGTAAAATTCACCTTCAGCCAAAAAGGTAACCGTGAATTGCCGCAGATTATGGGGCAACTTGCCGTTCTGCCCAAGCACTGGTGGACGGCCAAGGATGCACAAGGCAGGCAGCGCGACATCACCCGCCCAACGCTTGAAATTCCGCTCGGCTCCGGCGCCTACAAGATCGAGAGCATGACGCCCGGACGTTCCATCACCTGGGCGCGCGTGGATGATTACTGGGGCAAGGATCTGCCGGTGAATGTCGGGCGCAACAATTTCGACCGCCTGCGCTATGAATACTATTTCAATGAGGATGCGACCTGGGAAGCCTTCAAGAAAGGCGGCCAATATGATTATCGTCTGGAGAACCGCGCGCAACGCTGGGCAGAACAGTATAATTTCCCGGCAGTGCAGCGCGGCGATGTCATAAAGACATCGTTCCCCTACCATGCAGTCGGACGTATGCAGGGCTATTTCCTGAATACCCGCCGCGACAAGTTCAAAGACCCAAAAGTGCGTCAGGCGCTGACCTACGCCTTCGACTTCGAATCGATGAACCGCCTGCTGTTCTTCAACCAGTACAAGCGCATCAACAGCTATTTCGCAGGCAATGAACTGGAATTGAGCGGCCCGCCGACACCTGAAGAACAGGCGATACTCGAAACGGTGAAGGATTCGCTTCCGGCCGATGCACTGACCAAGGAATTCAAGCTGCCGGTCTATGACACGCCGCAAGCCACTCGCGAAAACCTGCGCACAGCGCTGAAACTCTTTTCGGAAGCAGGCTGGACATTGCAGGGCAACAAGCTCGTCGACGCCAAGGGCAATCCGTTCACCATCGAATTTCTCGGCAAGGACCCGACGGACGAGCGTATCTACAATCCATTTGCCGCAAGCCTGCGCAAGATCGGCATAAACGCAACTGTACGCATCGTTGACGCGGCGCAATATCAGGCCCGTGTCAATGATTTCGACTACGACGTGGTGACCTCCATCATTCCGCAGAGCAGTTCACCGGGCAATGAGCAGCGCGACATGTGGGGCTCCAAAGCCGCAGATTTCAAAGGCAGCCGCAACTATGCCGGTATCGAGAACCCGGCCATCGACAAGCTGATCGACCGTGTCATCTATGCCAAGGATCGGGACGAGCTGGTCGCCTCGACCCATGCGCTCGACCGGGCTCTGTTGTGGAACTATTACGTCATTCCGCAATGGTATGATGACAAGATCAACGTGGCGTACTGGAATAAATTCGGAATGCCTGAAAAGCAGCCGGACTACAGCGGCATTGATCCGTTCTCCTGGTGGATAGACCCCGCGAAGGAAGCCAAGCTCAAGACCGGCAGTGAATGAGGGCCTAGCGAGAATGACCATCCTTCGCATGAACCGCCGCCATTTTCTGGGGCTTTCGGGAAGTGCCACCATTGCGGCCTTCCTGCCGCCAAGTGCCATCGCCGACATATCGACGGGCAAGGCGCTGCACGGGCTATCGGCTTTCGGTGACCTGAAATATGGTCCCGATTTTCAGCATTTCGACTATGCCAGCCCCGAAGCGCCGAAAGGCGGCACATTCAACTTTGCCCCTTCAACCTGGGTCTGGAACCAGAATACCGACACGTTCAACACGCTCAACACCTTCACCTTCAAGGGCGATGCGCCGCCGCGCATGGAACTGACCTTCGATACGCTGATGGCTTCGGCGCTGGACGAGCCAGATTCCGTCTACGGCCTGATTGCGGAAAGTGCGACGCTTTCCAAGGACCGGCGCAGCTGCACGTTCAAGCTTCGCAAGGAAGCGCGTTTCCACGACGGCTCCCCGATTGAGGCGAAGGACGTGGTGTTCACCTACACAACCATCAGGCAGAAGGGCCACCCGATCCTGCGCCAGTCGCTGGCCGGCGTGGAAAAGGTGGAAGCCACCGGCAAGCACGCGGTTCGCATGCGTTTCGTTGCGGGCCGCGGCCCCAACGCCATTCTCGATGCCGTGACCGTGCCGATCCTGTCGGAAAGCTGGTTCAAGGATCGTGATTTCGAAGCCACGACCATGGAGCCGGTGCTGGGCTCCGGCGCCTATAAGGTCGGCAATTTTGCCGCCGGTCAGTTCATCGAATATGACCGTGTTGAAGATTATTGGGCGAAAGACCTGCCGGTGCAAAAAGGCTTTAACCACTTCGACCGCATCCGTATCGAGTTTTTCCGCGACCGCCAGCCGCAATTCGAAGCTTTCAAGAAAGGCAGCATCGATTACCGCGAGGAGAGCGTTTCCAAGAACTGGGCAACGGCCTATGATTTCCCTGCCATCCAGCAGGGAAAAGTCGTCAAGCGCACCTTTCCGAAGGAGAAACTTCCGCTGATGCAGGCGTGGGCCGTGAACCAGCGCCGCGAACGGTTTCGCGATCCCCGAGTACGCGAAGCCATCGCGCTCTGTTTCGACTTCGAATGGACCAACAAGCATCTTTTCTACGATGTCTATGCCCGCTCGCAATCCTGCTTCAACGGATCGGATTTTCAGGCGAGCGGCATGCCGACGCCCGATGAACTTAAAGTTCTTGAACGTTATCGCGGAAAACTGCCGGATGCGGTTTTCAGTGAAGCCGTGCTAATGCCGGTATCGGACGGAACAGGCCGCGACCGCGCGCAATTCGCGCAGGCCATCAAGCTGTTAGAAGAAGCGGGTTTCGAGCGCAAGAACGGCCAGTTCCACGACAAGGACGGATCGAAATTCGCGCTGGAGATTCTCTCCAATTCCGAAGCTTTCACCCGGATTTACAATCCCTTCGCGCAGAAACTGCGTGCCATCGGCATCGACGCCAGCCTGCGGCTTGTCGATGCAAGCCAGTATCAGGCGCGGCTGCAGGATTTCCAGTTCGACATGGTGGGCATGGCGCTGCAATTCAGCCCCACGCCGACGCAGGAATCGCTTGCCGGCATGTTCGGCTCCGAATCAGCCAAAGTGCCAGGCAGCTACAATTTGCCGGGCACAAAAGATCCGTTGATCGATGCGCTGATTGCGGATATCGGCGAGGTTTCGACGCGCGAAGAACTCGTCGCCACGATGCGGGTGCTTGATCGGTACTTGCGTATCCGGCGCGACTGGATTCCAAATTGGACGACAGCGAATCATCTCGCGGCCTATTGGGACCGGTTCGGTTTCAAGGAGCCGAAGCCTGATTACGGCTTCCCTGTCGAGACGTTGTGGTGGATTGATGAAGAAAAGGCAAAAGCTGTTGGCAAGCCATAAAACAATGAATCTGCGGAGCAAACAGGGCTGATGGGCGCTTATATTCTCCGCCGTCTGCTTCTGATGATCCCGACGATTTTCGGCATCATGGCTATTTCCTTCGCTGTGGTTCAGTTCGCCCCCGGCGGTCCGGTCGAGCGTGTGATCGCGCAGCTTTCCGGCCAGGGCGGCGACGCCCTCGACCGCCTTTCGGGCGGTGGTGGTGATTTCGGGCAAAGTGCCGTCGATAGCGGCTCGGTCAATTCCAAATATCGCGGCGCGCAGGGGTTGGACCCGCAATTCATCGCCGATCTGGAAAAGCAGTTCGGTTTCGACAAGCCGCCGCTGGAACGTTTCGGCCAGATGCTGTGGAATTATATGCGCTTCGATTTCGGCCGCAGCTATTTCCGCGACATCAGCGTGATCGACCTCATCAAGGAAAAAATGCCGGTTTCGATCTCGCTCGGGCTTTGGCTGACTTTTCTGTCTTACATGATCTCGATTCCACTCGGCATTCGCAAGGCGATCAAGGACGGTTCACGCTTCGACACCTGGACCAGCGGCGTCATCATCGTCGGCTATGCCATTCCGAGCTTCCTGTTTGCGATCCTTTTGATCGTGCTGTTCGCAGGCGGTTCCTTCTTCGACTGGTTCCCGCTGCGCGGCCTCACCTCGCCCGATTTTGCGCAAATGACGTGGTTCGAGAAGATCAAGGATTATCTCTGGCATATGGTTCTGCCAGTGACAGCACTCGTACTTTCCGCCTTCGCAACGACGACGTTGTTGACCAAGAATTCGTTTCTGGAAGAAATTCGCAAGCAATATGTGACCACGGCCCGCGCCAAGGGATTGACCGAGAATCAGGTTCTCTATCGTCACGTCTTCCGCAATGCGATGCTGATTGTGATCGCCGGTTTTCCCGGCGCCTTCATCTCGGCTTTCTTCACCGGATCGCTTCTGATCGAAACCATCTTCTCGCTCGACGGGCTTGGCCTGCTGGGCTACCAGTCGGTCATCAACCGCGATTATCCGGTGGTCTTCGCCAATCTCTTCATTTTCTCCCTGATCGGCCTTTTGGTCGGCCTTTTATCCGATCTCACCTATACATGGATCGATCCGCGCATCGACTTTGACCGGAGGGACGTGTGATGACCGACACCACGCTTCCCCCTGCCGCGCAACCGGTAAAGCGCCCATGGCTGTCGCCCCTCAACAAGCGCCGCTGGCAGAACTTCAAGGCCAACAAGCGCGGTTACTGGTCGCTGTGGCTTTTCCTGTTCCTGCTCATCGCAGCACTTTGCGCCGAATTCATCGCCAATGACCGGCCCATCCTCGTTTCCTACAAGGGCGAGCTGCTGATGCCAGTTTTTGTCGATTATCCGGAAGAAAAATTCGGTGGTTTTTATGCCGTCACCGATTACCGCGATCCGATCATACAGGAAGAGATCGCCAATAATGGCTGGGCTATCTGGCCGCCGATCCGCTATTCCTACAACACCGTGAACAACGAGATACCCGAGGCCGCGCCATCGAAGCCGTTCTGGCTCTATTCGGCGGAAGAACGCTGCCAGCGTTATCCGCAGGGTGTGAGCGATCCCAATTGCCGCTTCGGCAATTTCAATCTGCTCGGCACCGACGATCAGGCGCGCGATGTCTTTGCGCGTGCTCTCTACGGCTTCCGTATTTCGGTGCTGTTCGGCCTGATTCTCACCTTCTTCTCGGCCATTATCGGCGTGACGGCAGGCGCGGTTCAGGGCTATTTCGGCGGCTGGGTCGATCTTCTGTTCCAGCGCTTCATCGAAATCTGGTCCTCAATCCCGGTTCTCTACCTGTTGCTGATTATCGCGGCGATATTGCCGCCCGGCTTCTGGGTGCTTCTGGGCATCATGCTGTTATTCTCATGGGTGGCTTTCGTCGGCGTCGTGCGCGCGGAATTTTTGCGAGCGCGAAACTTCGAATATGTGAATGCGGCGCGTGCGCTCGGCGTGAAGAATGGCACCATCATGTGGCGGCACCTGTTGCCCAATGCCATGGTCGCGACACTTACCTTCCTGCCCTTCATCCTGAACGGCTCGATCACCACGCTCACCTCGCTCGACTTCCTCGGTTTCGGTCTGCCGCCCGGATCGGCTTCGCTCGGCGAACTGCTCGCCCAGGGCAAGAACAACCTGCAGGCGCCATGGCTCGGCATCACAGGCTTCGCAGTCATCTCGCTGATGCTGTCGCTTCTGATCTTTATCGGTGAGGCAACGCGCGATGCCTTCGATCCGCGAAAGGCATTTCAATGAGCGGCGGACCGATGAACCAATTGGGGAATAAAGCCCTGCTGTCCGTCCGCGACCTGTCCGTGGCATTCCGCCAGAATGGCGAAGAACGCATCTCGGTCGACCGCATTTCCTTCGACATTGCCGAAGGCGAAACGGTAGCGCTCGTCGGCGAATCGGGATCGGGCAAATCCGTCTCGGCGCTATCCATCCTCAAGCTGCTGCCCTATCCGTCCGCAAGCCATCCTTCCGGGGAAATTCTTTTCAACGGCAAGGACCTCATGAAGGCTTCGGAGCCGGAACTGCGCCATGTGCGCGGCAACGACATTACGATGATCTTTCAGGAGCCGATGACATCGCTCAATCCGCTGCATAGCGTGGAGCGGCAGATCGGTGAAATCCTGAAAATGCATCAGGGCATGGGCGAGCAAGCGGCACGCGCGCGGACGCTGGAACTTTTGAACGAAGTCGGCATTCGTGACCCGGAAAAGCGCTTATCGGCGTTCCCGCACCAGCTTTCCGGCGGACAGCGCCAGCGCGTCATGATCGCCATGGCGCTTGCCAACAAGCCGAAACTGCTGATTGCCGACGAGCCGACCACCGCGCTCGACGTCACCGTGCAGGCGCAAATCCTGAAGCTGCTGGCCGAGCTTAAAGCCGCACAGGGCATGTCGATGCTCTTCATCACCCACGACCTCGGCATTGTGCGCAAGATCGCCGACAAGGTCTGCGTGATGAGCAAGGGCAAGATCGTCGAGGCTGGGCCAACCAGGGAAATCTTCGACAATCCACAGCACCCTTATACCAAGCACTTGCTTGCAGCCGAACCGAAGGGTGAGCCGCCCGCAGCCGATCCCGCAGCCAAGACGGTGATGGAAGGCAAGGATATCCGCGTCTGGTTCCCGATCAAAAAAGGCTTCATGCGCAAGACCGTGGACCATGTGAAGGCGGTGGATGGCATCGACGTAAACTTACGTGCCGGCCAGACGCTCGGCGTCGTCGGCGAATCAGGTTCCGGCAAGACGACGCTTGGCCTGGCACTTTCGCGCATGATCTCATCCAAGGGCGAGATCAGGTTCGATGGGCGCGACATTGCCAAGTTCAGCTTCAAGGATATGCGCCCGCTGCGCCGCGAGATGCAGATCGTCTTTCAGGACCCGTTCGGCTCGCTTTCCCCGCGCATGACCATCGCGGACATCATCGCCGAGGGGCTTCTGGTGCATGAGCCGAAACTGTCGGCAGACGATCGCGATGCGCGTGTCGTTGCCGCACTCAACGAGGTCAATCTCGACCCGGAAAGCCGCTTCCGCTATCCGCATGAATTTTCCGGTGGTCAACGCCAGCGCATCGCCATTGCACGCGCCATGGTGCTGAACCCGAAATTCGTCATGCTGGACGAACCGACCTCCGCGCTCGACATGAGTGTCCAGGCGCAGGTGGTCGATCTGTTACGCGCATTGCAGAAGAAGCATGATCTCGCCTATCTTTTCATAAGCCACGATCTGAAAGTAGTGCGGGCACTGGCAAATGACGTGCTGGTGATGCGCAACGGCAAGGCGGTCGAATATGGCGCGGCGAAGGAAGTCTTCGCCAACCCGCAGACCGACTACACCAAGGCGTTGATGGCGGCAGCCTTCCATATGGAGGCAACGGAGGGAGGTATAAGACAATGAGTGGAACCAAGGGCAATATCCTTCTGGCGATCACCGACTGGGACCCGGAAATCTGGCTGAAGACATTTCTGGATCACGCGCCGGATCGTCCGGTGGTGACAAATCGAACGGAAAACGATCCTTCCATCCAATATGCGCTCGTCTGGAAGCAGAAGCCGGGCTCGCTTGAGAACCTGCCCAATCTGAAGGTCATCTTCTCGCTGGGCGCAGGCGTCGATCACGTCTTCCGCGATGATCGGATTCCCAATGTGCCACTAGTGCGCATCATTTCCGACGATCTCACCATGCGCATGACGGAATATGTCGTCTGGCAGGTGCTGGATCATCACCGCCTCGGACAGCGTTATCGCAAGCAGCAGCAGAATCATGTCTGGCACGAAGATCGTCGCCAGCCCGCCGCGCATGAAGTGACAGTCGGCATTATGGGCCTCGGCGTTCTGGGACGCGATGCAGCGGAAAAGCTGAAGTTGCTCGGCTTCAATGTCACCGGCTGGAGCCGTCGTCCACAAGAGATCGATGGTGTGCAGACCTATCACAGCAAGGACGGCTTTGGGAAATTCCTCAAGACTGCCGACATCTTCGTCTGTCTGCTGCCGCTGACGCCCGACACAAAGGGCATCCTCTCCATGTCGATGTTCGCGCAATTGAAGAGCGACGGGCCGCTCGGCGCGCCGGTGCTGATCAATGCCGGACGCGGCGGTCTGCAGAACGAAGCGGATATTCTGGCCGCGCTCGATCGCGGGCTTCTTTCGGCAGCTTCGCTCGACGTGTTCACGCAGGAACCGTTACCGACCAGCAGCCCTCTCTGGGATCATCCGCGCGTGACGATCACTCCGCACGCGGCGGCAAGCTCATCGGCAACCGCTCTTGTGCCGCAGATCATCCGGCAGATTGAAGCCTTCGAGCGCGACGGAACGCTGGAGCATGTCGTGGATCGCAATACGCAGTATTAAGCAGCAATCCCAATCGTCCCATCCTCACCGACCATCACCCGATGGCCGGTGAGTTGCTTTTGAGCCTCCCGGTCGAGTTCAATAGCGATAGGCACATCATGCCCCATTTCGCGAGCCACGATGAGGCCAAGGAGCAGGATCGCATCCGGCTCATGCAGGACGATGGCTGCAGGCGCATGACCGCTATGGACAAGCTCCAGAAGCACCGCTGCTGCCGATGACGACCCGATAGTTCCGGGCAGGCACAGAACCCGCCCGGCAATGCTTTGCCCGTGTTCCGGGTGACGTACATCGGCAATGCGCCCGCTTTTCGGATCGACACCGCCCCAGAAGCTGATCGGCGCAGAGAGAACCAATGCCTCAGCATCGGCCTCCTTGCCTGCAACGAGTACGGAACTTTCCCCAATGCTCATGCCGCCTGTCTCCCGAAAACCGGCCTGCCCGCGACAGCGCTTTCCACGCACTCTTCCAGCGAGCCGTAAAGCACGCCATAGCCGGTATTACCGGGCGCATAATGCGCGAACTTTCCGGAATTGGTCATCAGGACGGCATCACCCTTGAGCGGCAAAATGGGTGTAACGACCACGCATGTGTCGGCGACAATGACGACGCCTGCTTTTTCAAGCGCCTGCCTGCGCCCGTCTTTCTCCAGCTCAACCAGTGCATGACGGCCGGTGCAGGCATAAAGCGGCACTGCGAGCTGGCGCTCCCCTATGGCTCGCTCCAGACGGTCGAATTCCGCTATCGAAAGATGCGGACTGCCAATGGCAACAGCATCGATATGATCCGCTCGCTCGACTGTCGAAAGACGCTTGCGCGTCGCCTCGATCATTTCCCGCGTGACGCGGATGACGCCTTCCGGCTTCTGGTGCTGCAAAGCTGTTTCAAGGTCGGGTGCCTCGGGCGTCACGCCCGCAATATGGAATAATCCGACTGCACCCACCGATGCCGAGGCCGCACCGAAAGCCTTGAGGTCGTCTTCATCGGGATGGACAGGACTGCCCGCAACGACACCAATATTCGTACCAACGCTGCGACCGAAGAGATTCCCGAGAATAGGCCAGGCGACTTCCGAAGACAGGAACGCCCGGTCCAACCCTGAAATATCGATCACCACGGTGGCGCGACGATTTTCGCTGCGATGCAGGCCATAATCAGGGGCGCGTCCAGCAATGGCGCAGGCGATATCCAGAAAATCGCCATAGCGATTGGTGCGTGCGCCCAGAACCGAATTGCAGAACACGACCGCATTGGATTCGCCCCATGCGACATCGGTTCCTTTTTCTGGCCTGTGTCCCGCCTGATAAGGCGCGCAGGTCCAGGTCGACTCGCAGCCGAGCTTGATGTAGGCGCGCATCATGCGCCTAGCCATATCCGCCTCGTGAGCCGGCAAAAGATTATGCGAACAGCCGGTCAGATCGATAGAACCGACATTGAGCGTGGCGCGCACCTTGACCTTTGCGCCGCCCCCTACAAGCTTCTCAGCAAAAAGCGTTCCGCTATCGCCGTGATAAAGCGCGCCGTCGATATGCGCCGATGCGACAGGGATAAGACGCGGCGCACCCATCAGTCTCGCAGTGTCGGCCACGATGCGCATCGCCATCGCAGCGCCTTCCCCCTGATTGCCGGCGGCTATCGACCGCTCTTCATCGGTTAATGCCAGTGCCATATTCAGCCCTTCTTGCGCGCCTTGTAGCGAATTGTTTCGAAGCGGACATTGAGCGCGTTATAGAGCAGCAGACGACCGACCAGCGGCTCGCCGATGCCGGTGATGAGCTTGATGACCTCCATCGCCTGCAGACTGCCGATCACACCCGGCAGGACGCCAAGCACACCGGCCTCAGCGCAGGTTGGCACAGTTCCGGGCGGCGGCGCTTCCGGAAAGAGATCGCGAAAGGACGGATTCTGTGTGCCATCCGGCCCGGTCGTATAGGGCATCAGCACGGTGACCGTGCCGTCGAAACGGCCCATCGCGCCAGCCACCAACGGGCGCCCAACTTTCGCGGCGGCATCGGCCAGAACATAGCGTGTGGCAAAATTGTCAGAACCATCCACCAGGACATCATAATTGCCGATCAACGCTTCAACGTTGTCGACATCCAGGCGAAGCTGGTGTCCTTCCACCTTCACATGCGGGTTAATGCGGGCAATGGTGGCAAGCGCGCTTTCCACCTTTGGCTTACCCACGCTTTCTGTGTCGTGAATGACCTGCCGCTGCAGATTCGACAGTGAAACCGTGTCGTCATCGACGATACCGAGCGTGCCGACACCGACAGCCGCCAGATATTGCAGCACAGGCGCGCCAAGACCACCTGCGCCGACGATCAGCACACGGGCAGCCTTCAGCTTCTGCTGGCCCGGACCGCCGATTTCCGGCAGCACGATATGACGCGCATAGCGTTCAAGTTCTTCGGACGAAAATGGTCTGGATGGTGCATTCATACCCACAAACATATGCCTCTCCCAAAGCGCTGTCAGCGGATATTTTGCCTCATGGTACGATCTTTCGAATGAAACCTGTCAGATCAGGCGTCGGACAGTCTGGTGAGATGACCGGCTGAGACGTTGAAGAATTGCGCTTCCCCTTCAAGGGCTTCAAAAAGCGCGCGATCCGTGCCGGTCATGAAAGCCTGCCCGCCGAGCTCATCAAGGATACCGAAGAGCGCGGCGCGGCGTCCCGTATCGAGATGGGCGGCGATTTCATCAAGCAGGAGTATCGGAGCCATGCCGGAAAGCTCTGCCGTCAGTCGCGCATGGGCAAGCACCAGACCGATCAGCAACGCCTTTTGTTCACCTGTGGAACAAAGCGCGGCTGGCATGGCCTTGGGGCGATGCTGGACGATCAGGTCAGTGCGATGCGGGCCGTCGAGTGTGCGGCCTGCCGCCCGGTCTCGCGCGCGGCCATCGCGCAGGGTACGGCGGAAATCCTCTTCGAGATCAAGCGCTGCCTCGACATTGATTCTCTGCTCCAGCGCCCCTTCCAGAAAGCAATCGGCCTTTGGAAACGGTCCTTCGGTGGGCAGCCGTTCGATCATGGCTGCGATCAGGCGCATGGCTTCGGCACGGGCAGCGGCGATGGCCGTGCCCAGTTCCGCCATCTGGCTTTCGATTGCATCCAGCCATTGATCGTCATTATTGCCATCGTTCAGCAAGCGGTTGCGGCTGCGCATCGCTTTTTCATAATCGAGCACGCGCTTGCCGTGGGCAGTATCGATGGCAAGCACCATACGGTCGAGAAAACGCCGGCGATCAGAAGCACCTCCGGTGAAAAGCCCATCCATCGACGGTACCACCCAGAGAATGCGCGCATAATCAAGCATATCGTCGCCGGAGGCCGCAATACCGTTGATGCGCACCTTGCGCCCGCCTTCGCCACCGCCTGCGGTGCCGGTCCCGATTTCAGCTTCACCATAGATCATGCAGTCGAGCGCGGCGTGGATCGCAAAACCGTCGAGCGAACTGGTGCGGGCAACATCGTCATAGGCGGCGCGACGCAGGCCGCGCCCCGGCGACAGAAAGGAAATTGCTTCGATCAGATTGGTCTTGCCGGAGCCGTTTTCGCCAGTCAGCACCACGTGGCCGGGGCCAAGCGGCAGCGACAGTTCCGCATAGTTGCGGAAATTCACAAGCTTAAGCCGCCGGATCGAAACACGATCCGGGCGGCTTTGATTAGGCTCAGGCGTATTCACTTTTCTCGTTCTTTAAACACGCATGGGCATCAGGACATAAAGGACGTCTTCATCGCCCGTGTCGCGCACCAGCGTCGGTGAACCGGCGTCGGCCAGCATGAAGACCGCATCGGAACCTGAAAGCTGGCTGGTGATGTCGAGCAGATATTTCGAGTTGAACCCGATATCGAGCGGATCGGCGTCATAGTCCGCCGCAAGCTCGTCGGTAGCGCTGCCGGAATCGGGATTGTTGACGGTGAGCGTCAGCTGGCCATCGGCAATCGAAAGCTTGACCGCGCGGCCACGTTCGCTCGAAATGGTCGAGACGCGATCCACGGAGGCTGCAAATTCCTGACGACCGATGGTGAGCTTCTTGTCGTTGCCCGACGGAATCACACGCTGGTAATCGGGGAAGGTGCCGTCGATCAGTTTCGAGGTAAGAACCACCGATCCGACCGTAAAGCGAATCTTGGCATCAGACAGCTCCACCGTGACGACTACATCCGGCACATCGACCAGCTTCTGCAGCTCGGCAACCGTCTTGCGCGGGATGATGATGCCCGGCATGCCTTCCGTGCCGGACGGTGCTTCAAGTTCGGCACGCGCAAGACGATGACCGTCGGTCGCGACAGCGCGCAGCTTCAAAGCACCGTCGTTTTCGATGGCATGGAAGAAAATACCGTTGAGATAATAGCGGGTTTCTTCCGTCGAAATTGCGAACTGCGTGCGGTCGATGAGACGCTTCAGCGCCTGCGCCTCTATCCGGAAGGAATGGGTGAATGCACCTGCGGTCAATTCGGGGAAATCAGACTGCGGGAGGCACTGCAGGCGGAAGGACGACTTACCCGAAATGACCGACATGGAGCCGCCGTCCGGGTTGGTCGACAGCATGACTTCAGCGCCATCCGGCAGCTTGCGGACGATGTCGTAGAGAAGATGCGCCGGAACCGTCGTGGCACCCGCCTGTTCCACCATGGCGGCCGTCGCTTCATTGACTTCGAGATCAAGGTCGGTCGCCTTGAGTGCGAGGCTTGCGCCCTCGGCCTGCAAAAGCACGTTCGACAGAATCGGTATCGTGTTGCGGCGCTCCACGACACGGTGGACGTGGTTGAGAGATTTGAGAAGGTTCGATCGCTCTAGGGTAACACGCATGTTCAAACGCACTCGCTCGCTGGGACAGGGCAACTGCATCTGACGGGCAGGCAGGCGGCCCCTGTCGATAAGGCGCCGAGGCGCCAGAAGGTCCGTTAAAGTGGCAGATTTTTAAGGAGAAAAGCAAGCCCGGGCCATGTCGGAAAGCGACAGGACCCGGGCTTTTTGTTGATAACCGCCATTGATAGCGGGGAAGCTTCTGTAATCAGGCAGCCTGATCGTTGATGAGGCGCTTCAGAAGCTCAAGTTCCTGGGCCAGCTTGGTGTCGGCACCGACCAGGTCTTCGATCTTGCGCACGGCATGAAGAACCGTGGTGTGATCGCGTCCGCCGAAGCGGCGACCGATTTCCGGCAAGGAGCGCGGCGTCATCATCTTGGCAAGATACATCGCCACCTGACGCGGCTTCACGATGGTGCGCGTGCGGCGGTTCGACAGCAGGTCCTGCTTCGAGACATTGTAATGACGCGCCACGATGCGCTGGATTTCCTCGATGCGGATGCGCTTTGGTTCGCCGACACGGGTCAGATGCCCCAGCAACTCGTCAACCCGATCAATGGAAATATTCGGTTCGAAAGACTGGCGGAACAGAAGCTGGTTGAAAGCGCCTTCCAGCTCGCGGCCCGATCCGGTGACAGTGCGGGCAACGTGAGAGAGAATCTCTTCGCCAATATTGAGGCTCGAATCTTCTGCCTGCGCCACGGCGAGACGGCGGCGCAACATCTCGACCCGCATGTCGTAATCTGGAGCCGCTACTTCGAGGGCAACGCCCCCCTGAAGACGTGAACGAACACGTACATCGAGCGATTCCAGTTCGGAAGGTGCACGGTCGGCAGCAACCACAACCTGCTTGGCGCTATCGAGCAGCGTATTCAGGAGATGACAGAACTCGTGCTGGATCGACTTGCCTTGCAGGAACTGCATGTCGTCGATCACGAGAAGATCGATATCGCGCAGCTGTTCCTTGAAGGAGAGCGCATTATTGTCGCGGATCGCAGTGGCGAAGCGCCACATGAAATACTCGGCCGTCAGATAGACAACGCGGGCCTTTTCCTGACGCTGGAGCGCGGCGGCGGCGATTGCCTGCAGAAGGTGCGTCTTACCGAGACCGACGGAAGCATGGATGAAAAGCGGATTGAAACGGACCGCACTGGAGCCGGCTTCCGCAATAGTGCGGGCGGCAGCAAGCGCCACGCGATTCGATGCGCCATCGACAAAGCTGTCAAACGTATAGCGCGGGTCGAGCGGAGACCCCAGGACCGATCCCGAAGCCGCTGCCGATTCTGCAACCACTGCGGAACCGCGCTTATCGCCCAGCGACTGACCGCCGAAGGACTGTCCAAGCGGGAACACCGTTTTTTCGCGCGGAGCGACGGCAGGCTTGGTTTCAGCGGCTTCGCAGGTTTCGACGGGAGCGGCGCTGCGCACCACGCGGCTTACGCCACGAACCACAACTTCAACCTTCAGAATCTGCGGGTTTTCTTCCTGCCACAGCTCGGTCAGAAGTTCGGAATAGTGATTGTTGATCCAGGAACGCAGAAACGCCGTCGGAACCGACAGGCGGACAATGCTCTTGGAGATGTCGTCGAGCTTCAGACGACCAAACCAGCTGGAATAAATCTCGGTGCCGACGCGGGCTTTCAGCTTTGCCGTAAGGCGCTCGAAAACCTCATCACCTGCATTGCCGTTCAACTCGACCAGGCTCTTGTCATTTCCGGTAGCAGAAGATCCATGGATACGGTTTGCATGTGCATCATCACCCATCGTTGCCGTCGATTTGCCGGTCATCATTGCCATCGTCTCGCCTGCCTTCACATTCGTACGCGCCGTTTTTTGGCGCTTGTCATTTTTTCCTGTCCGAACCGCAGACTTATCGTCTGTCTGGCACGGCAGGTACTCACTCACAAAGCCCGGCTCTGCAGCCCTTGGCCAAACACAAACTCAAACAGTCCCATGAGGACCCACACCCGGATACTCCTTCCCGGCGACCTTTTTACGACTCACAACACTTTTACCGGAGGCTGATTGCCCGGAAAGAAATCCGCCACAACCATTCAATTGTCGGGGACATGCCTAAAACGGCATTCCGGTTAATGAACGGTAAGCAAACAACCATGAGGAACAGGACCTTACGACCAGAATACCACACCCGCAGGCTATGATGCCCACGCCAACAAACTCTCTATTTGATGCTAACTCCGGGCCGGTGGCCCACCCTCTTATGCCCTGACTTTAGCGAAGCCCCGCTGCAAAGGGCAAGCCTCAGAAAGCCACATTTTTTTACCTAGAGCCCTTGCAGAGATATTTGGCCAAAGTAGGGAATCGGACGCCAGCGAAATAACACCTTTGGATTCAATGCGTTTTCATAGGACAATTTTTAGGTGATCCTGATATGTTCTGCTTAAAAATAAATTTAAAAATATTCCTTGACTCAATCACCCTTCCGAGTCCCTAAACCTGCCTGTGGATAATGGTGGATAAAAATATACAACCATTTGAAAATACTAATTAAATCACCAGATGTGAAATAAGCCGCCCTGCAAGATATTCCAACTAGGCATTGAAAAATCTCTACAATTCAAGGTGGAGCGAGAGAACGTCGGTTTTCTGAAAAGCGTTCAAAAAAGAAAACCCGGCTAACAATGAGCCGGGTTTCGAAACTGATCCATAAGAATGGACGACTATTTAGGCGTTGAGAGCCTTAACGCGCTGGGCAAGGCGAGACACCTTACGCGAAGCGGTATTCTTGTGCATCACGCCCTTGGAAGCAGCGCGCATCAGTTCAGGCTCAGCAGCCTTGAACGCGACTTCTGCGGCCTGCTTGTCGCCGCTCAGCAGAGCGTCTTCCAGCTTGCGCACGAAGGTGCGAACGCGCGAACGGCGGGACTTATTGATTTCGGTGCGGGCAGCGATCTTGCGCACTGCCTTCTTGGCCGAAGGAGTATTGGCCATTAATGCCTCTCTTTTTTCTGTCAGCTAGCCAGGGGCAAAAACCGCCGGGCACAAAACCTCTAGGGCAGCCGAGAAAATCCCTTGAAGATCCCTGGGGGCCGCCGATCCGTGGCGGGCTTATAGATCAGCTTTGGCGCGGCGTCAACGTGGATTCTGCCCCAAAGCGCGATCAAAAAGCCGCAAACCGGGCCCGAAAGCCCGTCAAAAGCAACGTGAAGGCTTCCGGACAGCTCTTGTCGGGGCAGTCTTTGGACCGTCAGCCGACCAATCAGCGATTCTTGAACGATGGCGTGCGCTTGTCGATGAAGGCTGCCATGCCTTCTTTCTGGTCCTCCGTTGCAAACAGAGAATGGAACTGACGACGTTCAAAACGAAGCCCCTCGCTCAGCGTCATTTCATAGGTGCGGTTGACCGCTTCCTTGACCATCAGCACCGACGGACGCGAGAAAGATGCAATGCGTTCGGCGGCCTTCAGTGCTTCTTCCAGAAGCTCTTCCGGCGCAACGACCCGAGAGACGAGACCGCTGCGTTCGGCTTCCGCCGCATCCATCATGCGCCCGGTCAGGCACATATCCATCGCCTTGGACTTGCCGACATAGCGCGTGAGGCGCTGCGAACCGCCCATGCCGGGCATGACGCCGAGCGTGATTTCCGGCTGGCCGAATTTTGCATTGCTGCCCGCGATGATGAAATCGCACATCATGGCCAGCTCGCAGCCGCCACCGAGCGCATAGCCCGAGACCGCCGCGATGATCGGCTTGCGAACACGATCCACCTTCTGCCAGTCGGCGAACATATCCTGAAGATAGGCATCCACGAAATCGATCGGTTGCATCTCCTTGATGTCGGCACCGGCGGCAAAGGCCTTTTCGGAGCCGGTCAGAACAATCGCGCCGATCTTGCCGTCCATATCGAAAGCGCCGAGCGCCTCCGTCAGTTCGTCGAGCACCTTGCGATTCAGGGCATTGAGCGCCTGCGGACGGTTGAGGCGGATGAGGCCGACGCCGCCACGTGTTTCAACGATGATCGTTTCATAGGCCATGGATTTGAACTCCTCCTTCAACGGCTGGCTGCAGGTCTTTTGCCGCGCATCTTATCCGAAAACCGCTTCCCACTTTTCGGGACGCGCTCCAGAGCATTTCCGGCAAAGTGCGAAGCGGCTTTGCGTTGGATAATGCGTGAAAACAAATAGATAGAGCGGTTCCGACGATTCCATCTAAACCAGAACCGCGCTATTGGCGGGCAAAGTGGACCGGCAGGGCTTCTTTTTCAAGGCCTCATTGCTGGCAGGAAGCACAGAAAAAAGTCGAACGTCCTGACTGTACCGCGCGCTCGACAATGCCGTTGCAGGCAGGATTTCTGCATGGTTCCCCCTCGCGCCCATAGACAGAGAATGAATGCTGGAAATAGCCGAGCGCACCGTCCGCCTGGATATAATCCTTCAGAGTTGAACCGCCTGCGGCAATGGCTTCCGCAATCACCATGCGGATATCGGAGGCCAGTTGCTCCATGATTGCTGCGTCCTGTGCAATAGACCCCGCGGAACGCATCGGCGACAGATGACTGCGCCAGAGCGCTTCACAGACATAAATGTTGCCTAGACCGGCGATCAGCCGCTGATCGAGCAGCGCTGCCTTGAGCGGCGCTTTGCGGCCGGTAAAGAGTTCCGCCAGCACAGTGCCTGAAAGCAGATTGCCTGTCGGCTCGATGCCGAGGCTTGCCAGAAACGGATGGGTATCCAGCGTGCCTTCCTCGGCAAAGAGCATGAAGCCGAAACGGCGTGGATCGTTGTAGATCACGCGGGCAGGAGCGCCATCGGCGCGCAGGAGATGAAACACGACATGATCATGCGCACTCAGCTTGGAACGCTCATGATGGAATTCGCCGGGCATGCCGCCGCAGTTATCGGTTTCGATGCGAAACGATCCCGACATCCCGAGATGGCTGATGACCGATAGGCCGTCATTGAGATGCATCGTGAGATATTTCGCGCGACGTCCAAGCGCTGCGATACGTCGACCGGAAAGACGTTCGACAAATCGGTCGGGAAAGGGAAAGCGCAGGTCCGGGCGACGCTGTTCGATCCGCTCGACGGTCGCGCCCTCCATGACAGGCTGCAGACCGCGTCGAACCGTCTCGACCTCTGGTAATTCGGGCATTGAAAACTGATCCTGAACAAGAGCCATGTATTGGCTTTGCCCTTATATGTTCAGTTTTGCCCGCGATGCCAAGAGCTCAGCAATTGGTACAGGGAATCGTGTTCGTATAGCGTGGCGCCAAATAATAGGTTTCGCTCATCGGAATGCTCGTGGAAATCCATGCATTGAGCGGCTTGTAGTCGAGCTCGACATCGACTTTGATGAAATAGGATCCCTCAACCAGGAGACTTGCCGGAAAATTGCTGGCAACACCTTTTTCTGCCGCAAAATCCGCAATATTGGCATAGGACCAATCCACCTTCGGCTCCAGGTTGTTGGCATTCTCCGTTCCGTCGATCCTGATTGCCGTGATCCTAATCTTCGGGTCGCTCCGGCCATAGGGCAGAAGCGAAGCGCGACCGATATTGAACATGTCGTCCAGGTCATTCTTCGTGACCGACAATTGGCGGGCAACCAGATCGGCAAGGACGCTGGCCGAGCGCGACACTTTCTTGTTCGTGTCCATCCCATCGGCAAGATCGACGGAGCCTAGATAAAGCAGAAGCAGGAGGGGCGCGATGAGCGCGAATTCAACCGCTCCCAAGCCACGCCGGTCACTCAGAAATTTTCGAAGATAATTACACATGACACTTAATCGCTCTGGTGATCGCCCTGGAGCGCATCCCGAAAAGTATGAAACGCTCTTCGGAGGCGCGTCGGTTGTTTCAGTTCGGAAAAGGCTCGTTCTGCCAGGTAAGCGTTGCAAAAAGAGGCATCGTGCCGCCCGCCGCATGGGGGCTTTTAACCAGATAAAGAATGTTCGTCAGCACGGGCCAGGCATAAACGACATTGAGCTGGTTGATCGTGGACGTTCCACTCTTCCCGGTAATGCCTGCCCACGTCAGCCTACCCGCTTCATCAAGAAGCCCGTCCGTCGGAACCTTGTCGAACCCTTCATAGGTTCCAAGGTTGAACGAAAGATTGGGACAGCCCGCAGCGACCATGAACTGCATCTGCTGGCAGAGTTCGGTGCGCAGGGCTTCCACGCTGATCGGGACGTCTCCGATCTTGCCCGTCATCTGCAACTTGCGCGCCACGGTCTCCGTCGCGTTGGATATGACCTGACGCGCCGCGAAACTCACGCCGACCTCGATCGTCGCAAAGATGATAATGAAAAACGGAACGATGAGCAGCGCGAATTCAACCGCCACCGCGCCATTTGGCGCATTGGTGAAACGGCGCAAATTCGCACTCACCCGCGCAAGGTGACGCGCAAAAATCCCCCAGATCATAACCCCACCCAATTCTACCTGAACTCGATAGGGCGTATCGTTACAACAGGACAACCTGAAAGAGTATTAACGGAAAGGGTGGCTTACGACTGAATACTGTTATTTGTCGTCAAAACCGTTCTTTGTCGAAGCCTTTTCACAATAGGGCGTGCAGGACAGCGTTTGCACTTCAGCCTGACGATAAATCCGCGTCGTTCCGCGTGTATTGCGGGAAACCACCAGTTCGCGGTCGAGGATTGGTTCGCCCTGTTTATCCATGACGACAATATTGGTGACGCCGAAATCCTTGCCGGTCAGAACGATGGTCTGTGCATCCTGAACAACCGCATCGGCAATCGACGGGTTCCCGATCACGACGCTGTCGGCAGGACGCGCCAGCCGCAAGATGCGCGCCTGGCTGGTTTCAAGGGCTATATATTCTTCCGCAGACGCAGGTGCTGCAGCAAAGACTGCGACGAACGCAACGCCTATGGCGGGCACTATGCCGAAGCCACCCAAAGAAAACAAACGACGCGCCACGCGACATTCCCCCGCTGTACCGCCGATAGATGCGGCCCCATCAATATAATGAGCAAAGAATGAACGGGATTGGTGAAGGAAGAATTAAGTCGCTACCGTTCCGTGCAGATCGCGCCCGCAATTCGCCAAGGATTAACCAATCGCGCGATTGTCGCACACCGGAAAGCGCCGAAACGCTTCATTAACCCTGATTGTTAAGAGGACCACAATTCCTCTCCCCTATGCTTGAGCACATCCGAATTTAAAGCGCATTCCAAAACCAGCGCGATCGGAACAGCGAGGAGCATGTGATGCCGACATTGATGACGCGTTTCATGAAGAACAGGGCCGGTTCGACGGCAATCGAATATGCGCTGATCGGCACGCTAGTTTCCATCATGATCATCAGCGGCGTCGCGCTTGTGGCCGGCAATGTCGGCGAAAAATTCAACGATACGGCCATACAGTTCGAACAGGCGACGAACCGCTAATCACTATAGCGTAATTTCGTGCAAACAGTGGCCCAATAATGGGATGACAGGCGACGCGGGGGCATCGGCGATGACAGCAGCAGCCATGACGGCAATCTTCGCCCTGGCAATGGTGACCGCCATGATCACCGACCTGACGTCGATGACGATCCGTAACCGCGTTTCCGTCGGACTGGCACTTGGCTTCGTCCTGTTCGCCCCGTTCCTGGGGTTCTCCCTTTCCGACTATGCCTGGCATCTGGGTATCGGCGGTATCACGCTGATTATCACCTTTTCGCTTTTCTGCCTTCGCGCCATGGGTGGCGGCGATGCCAAGCTCATTGCCGCGACGGCCTTGTGGTTCGGCCCGAATATCAGCCTCGTGGACTATCTTGTGATGGTTTCGATCCTCGGCGGCGTGCTGACACTCACGATCATTCTTTACAGGATGATCCCCCGCCCGCTACTCGCGAACCGCTATGTCTTCATGGGAACGCTTGCGCGCAAGGATGTGGGCATTCCCTACGGCATTGCCCTTGGCGCTGCCGGTCTCTGGACATTTCCACTGTCACCGGTCGGGGAAACAATGAAAACCTACATCGTGGGAGCACTTTAGCGCATCCAGAAAAGTGCGAACCGTTTTCGGATAAGATGCGCGACAAAACAATGAGATAGAGCACATTTATGTGCAACGCTCGCGTGTACTCCCAATCTTTCTTCATTCGAATAAGATTATATTAACCATAATTACACGATTCCCAGTGCAATTTTGGAACACGTCATCGAGACGTGGGGATTTGCGTGGGGCACATCATGAAATCAGCTCGACTGCTCATTTTAGGAGTGGCCGTTCTTGCGGCTGGTGGCGCTGGCTATATTGCCATGAATCTCGCCGCGCCGCCGCCGGCTCCAGTTGTCGTTGCGCCCGAAGCACCGCAGATGAAACTGGAAGATGTGCTGGTCGCCACCGAAAACCTTGGTGTCGGCGCAGAACTGACATCGCAGATGCGCTGGCAGCCCTGGCCTGCGGAAGCAATCAGCGAAGGCTATATCACCCGCGCGAGCGAACCCGATGCTATCAACCAGCTGAGCGGCGCCACCGTCCGATTGCAGTTCTTCACCGGCGAACCAATCCGCAAGACCAAGCTCATCGGTCCAGGCCAGAGCTTCATGTCTTCAATCCTGCCGCCCGGCATGCGCGCCGTCGCGACGCAGATCAATGCCGAAAGCTCGGCAGGCGGCTTCATTCTTCCCAATGATTTCGTCGATGTCATCATGACCCATCGGAAGCCGGACAATGGCGATAAATCGCTGACACCTTTTACCACGGAGACCGTGCTTCAGAACGTGCGGGTTCTCGCCATCGATCAGGCCATTCAGGAGGATGAGCAGGGCCGCAAGGTCATGGTCGGCCAGACAGCGACACTCGAAGTCACGCCGGAACAGGCCGAAATCATCACCGTCGCCCAACAGATGGCCGACCGCCTGACGTTGGCCCTCCGCTCGACACAGGATGTCGAGGACAAGGATATCAAGCAGGCCGACTATCTGGTCTCTTCACCGACCCGCAGCGGTACGGTCAAGATCATCAAGTCCGGCAGCGTTACAGAAATAGGACCGCGCTCATGAGAAAGATAAAACGCGTGCGCCCGTATTCCGCAAAAATCGCGCTTTTGACCAGCGCGCTTGGCGTCTTTTCACTGCCGCTTTCGGATATGTCCGCCATGGCAGCAGCTGGCATTGTCAAGGTTGGCAGCCAGCAGCGTTCGCAAACGATCAGGCTTGGCCTCAACAAATCGGTTGTTCTCGACCTTCCGCAGGACGCTTACGATGTTCTCGTCTCCAACCCGACAATTGCCGATGCGGTGACACGCACATCGCGGCGCATCTATCTTTTCGGCAAACAGGTCGGGCAGACAAATATTTTCGTTTTCGGTCCGAACGGTGAACAGGTTGCCTCCATCGATGTCGAAATTGAACGAGACGTGAGCGGGCTTGCCGCCCAGCTCAAACGTCTTATTCCCGGTTCCGATATTCGCGTCGAATTAATCAATGACAATGTGGTGCTGACAGGAACCGTACAGACTCCGCAGGATTCGGCGCAGGCTGCAAAACTTGCCGGTCTTTTCGTTTCTGGCGGCGAAGCCACAACCGGCCAGTTTACGACTACAGCATCAGCACCAACCGATGGTGGCGGCGTCGCCATCAACAATCCTGACCGGGGACGGCGTCAAAGTGCCATTGTCAATATGCTCACCATTGTCGGCGAAGACCAGGTGACGTTGAAAGTCACTGTCGCCGAGGTCAGCCGCTCGGTCATGAAGCAGCTTGGCGTCAATATGAGCGGCGGCGGTGTTTCGAACGGCATTTCCTATGGTGGAATTTCCGAGAGTATTGCCGGAGCTATCGGCAACAACCTGTCCGATACCGGATTCGGCCTCGCGACGAGCAATTTTTCCGCCTATCTGCGGGCGATGGAATCGGCAGGCGTGATGAAGACACTCGCCGAACCGACGCTGACGGCAATCTCCGGCGAAAAAGCGGCTTTCAATGTCGGCGGCGAATATAATGTCATCAACAGCGTCACCTATGACGATGACGGAAAACGCACCAATCAGCTGGCCAAAATCAATTACGGTATCGGTCTCGAATTCATGCCGACCGTGCTGGGGCCGGGACGCATCAGCCTGAAAATCAGAACCTCCGTCTCGGAACCGACGACCGAAGGTGCCGGCACGACCAACAAGATGGACGGCGTGGGCGCCAGTGTTCTGTCGCTGCGCAAGCGCGTCGCCGACACGACGGTCGAACTTCCGTCCGGCGGCTCCATGATGATTGGCGGCCTGATCCGCGATGAAGTGCGCCAGTCGGTTTCCGGTTTTCCGGGCCTGACCAAGATTCCGGTTCTCGGCGCGCTGTTCCGCAGCAAGGATTTCATCCGCAATGAATCCGAACTGGTGGTGATCGTGACGCCTTATCTGGCACGCCCTGTTGCCCGCCAGCAGCTTGCACGGCCTGATGACAATCTCAACCCGGCCAGCGATGGCGCGGGATACATCCTTGGCAAGGTCAATCGCGTTTACGGCACGATGGAAACCAAACTGCCGCCCGGTCGCTACAACGGCGTCGTCGGTTATATCTACAAGTGAGCGGGGACAGATCATGACAGTCAGAGGCTTTTGCAGGATTTCCGCCCGACCAGCGCTTGTCGCTCTGTCGCTGGCCCTTCTCGCGGGTTGCGCGAACCGCCAGCACGTCACTGTGGGTGCACTGCCGGACGATTATCGCACAAACCATCCGATCACGATTGCCGAGCGGGAGCAGGTCACCGATATTCCTGTCGCACAGGCTGACCAGAAGCTGAGCCCGATGCAACGCGGCATCGTTCAGGGTGCCATCGCCAATTATCGGCGCAGCGGTTCCGGCATGCTCTATGTCCTGGTGCCCTCGGGCGCATCCAATCAGGCTGCAGCCTACCGGCTGAGCACAGAGGTATCCGCCACACTGCGCCGCAGCGGTATCAAGGCGAACAATATCGCCATCGAAAACTATCCGGTCGAGAACCCGGAAGCGGCAGCGCCGATCCGCATCAGCTATTATGCGATGACGGCAGGCACGACGCCGTGCGGTCGCTGGCCGGACGATCTCGCCAGCACGCCTGAAAACAGGCACTACGCCAATTTCGGCTGCGCTTCGCAGAACAATCTTGCCGCTCAGATTGCCAATCCGGCCGATCTTCTGGGACCGCGCGTCATGTCGCCTATCGATTCGGACCGCACGACGGAGCGTCTCAACGGCGATCAGGGCTATGCGAAAATGTCACCGGCACAGACAGACAACTGGCAGGAAATCCGTAGCCAACAGGCCGAGTATTAAGAGGACGCCATGAGCAACTTCGCTTTCGAACCGGCGGAAGAAGAACAGGGCGTCGAGACGGGCCGCGCACCGATCATGCTTGAAAACGTGCGCCCAATTCCACGCATTTCAATCCAGGCCTTCTGCGTCAACGAAAGCGTCGCCATTCCAATCGAACGTGCAGGCGGCGACCGCCGCATGGCCAAAACCCATCTCAAGGTCATGATGGGCGGCATTGCAGCGGCAATCGAGTTCTATCAGACCGCTTCCACGCCCAATCTGATCATTGTCGAATCAGCTTCCGAACCCAATATGCTGCTGGAAGAACTGCAGCAATTGTCCGAGGTCTGCGATCCCGGATCGAAGGTTATGGTGATCGGCCACTCCAACGAGGTCTGGCTTTATCGCGAATTGCTACGCCGTGGCGTATCAGAATATATCGTCGCGCCGGTTTCGCTCGCTGATATTCTGGCCATTGTGTCCTCGATTTTTCTCGATCCCGGTGCGGAACCGCTGGGTCGTTCCATCGCCTTCATCGGTGCAAAAGGCGGTGTCGGCGCTTCGACCATCGCACACAATGTCGCCTGGTCGATTTCAGACTTGTTCCGGCACGATGTCGTGCTAGCAGACATGGACCTGCCTTTCGGCACGGCGAACATTAATTTCGATCAGGATCCGACGCTCGGCATTGCCGATGCCGTCTTTTCGCCGGAACGCATCGACGAAGTTTATCTCGACCGGCTGCTGGTGCAATATGGCGACCATCTGTCGATCCTCGCCGCCCCGTCCACGCTGGAGCGCACATTCGACTTCGGCGAGGACGCCTTTGCCGAACTGATCGATGTTGCGCAGCGCAGTTCTCCGCTGATCGTGCTGGATGTGGCGCATGGCTGGAGCGGATGGACGCGGACCACCCTGATGCGCGCAGATGAGATCGTGATCGTCGCGACACCCGATCTTGCCAATCTGCGCAATACGAAGAACCTTCTCGACACGCTGGCGCAACTGCGCCCGAACGATCTCAAACCGCATCTCGTCCTCAACCAGATGGGCATTCCCAAACGGCCGGAAATCGCGCTCGCCGATTTTTCCGAACCGCTTGGCATCGATCCCATAGCGACCATCGACTTCGATCCGCAGCTTTTCGGCAATGCGGCCAATAATGGCCGCATGCTGGCTGAAACCAATCCGGAAAGCCCGGTCGCCGAAGCCATCAGCCATATCGCGCATGTCGTCACCGGCAGGGCCGATGTGCAGCCGCGCAAGAAGAGCGGCATTTCGAGCCTTATCGGCAAATTTGCACGCAAGACCAGGTAACGGCAGGAAATCATGTTCGGCAGAAGAGGCAACGATACGGGAAACAAGCCGGAAAGCGGAATGCGGTCGGCTGCGCTGAAACCTGCCACGCCTGCTGCAATGCCCGTGTCGGCCCAGTCGGCAGTCCAACCATCCCGTATGCAGGCAGCCGTCCCGACGACACAGGCCCGATCTCCCGCCCAGCCAGGTACACAGGGCCGCGAAAAGACCGAAAGTTACTACGACACCAAATCGCAGGTCTTCTCGGCGTTGATCGATACGATCGATCTGTCGCAACTCTCCCGCATGGCACCGGACGCCGCGCGTGAGGAAATCCGCGACATCGTCAACGACATCATCGCCATCAAGAATTTCGTCATGTCGATTGCCGAGCAGGAAGAGCTGCTTGATGACATCTGCAACGACGTATTGGGCTACGGCCCGCTGGAACCGCTTCTTTCCCGCGACGACATCGCCGATATCATGGTCAACGGTTCGCGCCGAACCTATATCGAAGTGGACGGCCTATTGCAGGAAACCGGTATCCGCTTCCGTGATAACCAGCAGCTTCTGAACATCTGCCAGCGTATCGTCAGTCAGGTCGGACGACGCGTCGACGAATCGAGCCCGATCTGCGACGCCCGCCTGCCAGACGGTTCGCGCGTCAACGTCATCGCGCCGCCCCTGTCGCTCGACGGCCCTACCCTGACGATCCGCAAATTCCGCAAGGACAAGCTTACACTCGACCAGCTGGTGCGTTTCGGTGCCATATCGAATGCCGGAGCGGAACTGCTGCAAATCATCAGCCGTGTGCGCTGCAATGTCATCATTTCGGGCGGCACCGGTTCGGGCAAGACCACGCTTCTGAACTGCCTGACACGCTATATCGACACGCACGAACGTATCATCACCTGCGAAGATTCAGCTGAACTGCAATTGCAGCAGCCGCATGTGGTGCGTCTGGAAACCCGCCCGCCCAATCTGGAAGGCGAAGGCGAAGTCACCATGCGCGATCTGGTGAAGAACTGCCTGCGCATGCGTCCTGAACGCATCATCGTCGGCGAAGTACGCGGTCCGGAGGTGTTCGATCTCCTGCAGGCCATGAACACCGGCCATGACGGTTCAATGGGCACGATCCATGCCAACAGCCCACGTGAATGCCTCAACCGTATGGAAGCCATGATCGCCATGGGCGGCTATGTGCTGCCGCAAAAGACCGTGCGCGAGATCATCGTCGGCTCGGTCGATATTATTATTCAGGCTGCACGCCTGCGCGACGGCACACGTCGTATCACCCACATCACCGAAGTGGTGGGACTGGAAGGCGATGTCATCACCACCCAGGATCTCGTTCTCTACGATATCAAGGGGGAAGATGCTTCTGGCCGCATTCTCGGAAGCCACAGCTCGACCGGCATCGGGCGTCCCGCCTTCTGGGAACGGGCACGCTACTATAATGAAGACAGCCGCCTTGCATCCGTGCTCGACAGCATGGAAAGGGCAGACGCATGATGGGATCCGGCGCCAGCATTATAATGTTCATCATGCTTGCCGTGATTGCCTGTGCGGCTTTGTTCTATGCACTTTTTTATGAAAAGCTCGGCAAGAAGGATCATGCGGCACGACGCTTCGAAACCGTGCGCAACAGCGGTTCGGAACGGGCGATAACGCGTAGCGAACGCGACAGAAACGCTGACATCCTGAAGCGCCGCAAACAGCTGCAGGACAATATCAAGGATCTGGAAGCGCGGCAGAAGCAACGCGAAAAGAACCAGAAATATCCGCCGCTCCGCATTCTTCTCGCACAGGCGGGATTAAATCTCACTTTGCGGAAATTCTACATCTATTCCGGTGTGGCTGCGTTTCTTGCAACATTCATCGCGCTGATCTTCGGCGCGCCGCTGCTTTTCCTGCCGGGCATCGCTATTGCCGGTTTCTTCGGCCTACCGCGCTGGTTCGTACTGCAAAAGCGCAAGCGGCGACTGAAGAAATTTCTCGAGGAGTTTCCCAACGCCCTTGATGTCATCGTACGTGCGACCCGGGCGGGCCTGCCACTCAATGACGGCCTGAGACTCATTGCGAGTGAGGCGGTGGAACCGGTCAAAAGCGAGTTCAAGAAGGTTGTCGAGGCACAGCAGATCGGGCTTTCGATCCCCGAAGCGGTCGGCAAGATGCCCGATTCCATGCCCTGCGCGGAAACCAACTTCTTCGCTATCGTCATCCAGATACAGGCACAGGCCGGCGGCAATCTCTCGGAAGCGCTCAACAATCTTTCAAAAGTTCTGCGCGACCGGAAGAAGATGAAAGCCAAGGTCAACGCTCTTTCCATGGAAGCTAAAGCATCCGCAGCGATCATCGGTGTCCTGCCCTTCATCGTTACGATTCTCGTCTATCTGACGAGCCCGCAATATATGACGCTGCTTTTCACGTCTTCGACCGGCCACATGCTTCTGGGCATTGCAGCCGTTTTAATGCTGACCGGCATCTTCATCATGAAGAACATGATCAATTTCGATATGTGAGGCACCGGACATGTTTTCTCTCCTCACACAAAAACTGACCGACCCGCAATTTCTCATCGGCGCTTTGATTACGGTTGCGGTTTTTGCGACCGTGGTGACGATCCTCATGCCGGTTCTGAGCGGCACCGCGCTCAAATCGCGCATGAAATCCGTCGCAACCGAGCGCGAGGCCATTCGCTCGCGTGAGCGCGCCCGTCTTGCAGCGGAAAGCGACCGCCGTAACAGCTTGCGTCATCAGCAAAAGCAGGGCATTCGCGAATTCGTCGAAAAGCTCGACCTCAAACGGGCGCTTGCCGACGAAAAGACGATTGCTTCGCTCAGGCAGGCAGGTTTTCGAGGCCAGAACCCCCTCAACATCTTTCTATTCCTGCGCTTTGTGCTGCCTTTCGGTGCGATGGTAGTTGCTGCCGTCTACATTTTTATGCTCGGCGTGCTTGCCGATCAAACGTTCTTCGTTCGCTTGCTTGTTTGCATTTTCGCCGGCTATGCAGGCTTCTATGCGCCCAATCTCTATGTTTCGAACAAGGCGACCAAACGCAAGCAATCCATTCGCCGCGCATGGCCGGATGCACTTGACCTGATGCTGATCTGCGTCGAATCGGGCATGTCCACGGAAGCTGCCTTTCGCCGGGTGGCCGATGAAATCGGCATTCAGTCCGTCGAGCTTGCGGAAGAACTGATGCTGACCAATGCCGAGCTTTCCTTCCTGCCGGAACGTCGGCAAGCCTATGAAAATCTCGCCAATCGCACGGGACTGGACCCGGTGAAGTCGGTGACGCAGGCACTGATTCAGGCAGAACGTTACGGCACGCCCGTCGCGCAGGCGTTGCGCACGCTTTCTCAGGAAAGCCGCGATCTGCGTTTGCTGGAAGCCGAAAAGAAGGCTGCGGCCTTGCCGCCGAAACTCACCGTGCCGATGATCGTGTTCTTCCTGCCCGTGCTCTTTATCGTTATCCTCGGCCCGGCTTTCATCCAGATTTCGGCGCAGGGCGGATTGTTCGGCGGCAACTGATTTAAGAGATTTCAGCTCTTCGGCTTATCCTTGAGCATGTTCCAGGAATTCTGCTGGGCCAACATGGAGCGGAGATAATCCGTATTCGCCTTGGCCTGTTGCGGAGAAATCTCGCGTGCGGCAATCGCTTCAGCTTCCTGAAAACGCCCCTGCAGGCCGACTGAAAGGGCCAGGTTCTGACGCACACGACTGTCCGCACCGGGCGCGGCTGCAGCCTGCTTGAAATAGGTTTCCGCCGTTCGCGCATCACCGGCCAGAAGATAAGACATCCCCATATTGGAGATGATGGACGGTTCATTCGGCTGAAGCTGCAGCGCTTTCTGATAGGTCGCGCGGGCTTCTTCCTTCCGGCCCATCTGGTCGAGAATGGCGCCTTCTGCGGAAACCAGTTTCCAGTCGGGATAGGCCGGGTTCTGTGCACGGCGAATGGCATCAAGCGCGCCGTCGAATTGGCCAGCACCGGCAAGCGCCTTGCCGTAAGCCGCAAGAACGGCCTGATCCTTCGGATAGACGATGGCGAGCGCCCGCATCACGGCCAATGCCTGATCGTTTCGTCCAAGCCGCGCCAGCACATTGGCATAGTTGAGCGCTGTCTGGCGATCCTTCGGATTGCGTTCGTATTGGGCGCCGAGCCGTCCGGCCATGGCTGCAAGCTGCGCGTCGTTCATGTGATCGAAAGTGGCGACCGTTGCCGCGCGGCGTACCGAACCGGTCGTGGTCCGGTCGACCGATGTACAGCCGGAAAGTACAAGTGCCGAAAGAATGCAGGCGAAGCCAAGACGTGTTGCGATAGCGTCTTTTCGAACGATGTTCAGCATCCCGCCTCTCCTGCTAAAGCGCATCGCGCATCCAGCATGCTTTAGTCACCCTCAAGCCCAATTCCTGCTAAATCAATAATCTGTTAACCCTAATGATTGGTTAATAAAGCGATTGCGGTTTCTGTTTCCGCACGGCAATAATCGCGCTATCTGTCTGTTTTGGCGCGCATCTTATCCGAAAACCGTTTCACACTTTTCGGGATGCGCTATCTGTCTGTTTTATGGACTTCCGACAAAATCCCATGCGCTTTTGCCGGACATCACCTACTGGTCAGAAAGAGCATCATGTCTGTCGAACTTCTTTCCCGAAAATCCGAACAAAGCCGCCCGATCTGGTTTACGCCGAAAGGCGGACTGGAAACTTCCGGCCTTCCAGCCGATGCAATCGCATGGGCCAGGGCCAATGGCTTTGACGGCGAAGCCGGGCGCGTACTCGTTGTTCCGGGTGCAGGTGGATCGGTGTCGGGTGCGTTCTTTGGAATCGGAGACGAGGAAAAGGGCAGCCAGTCGCAACTCCTTGCCGGAAAGCTCGCCCGCAGTCTTCCGGAAGGAGACTGGCATATTGAGGGCGCGGTCGATGAGGCAGCGCTTGCCGTTCTGGGCTTCCTGATGGGCGGCTATAGTTTTACGCGTTATCGCAATGCAAACGGCAAGGCGATCCGTATCGCCCTGCCCAATGGTGTGGACGAAGCGGAAATCCGCCGCATCGCCGATGCGGTCACACTGGTGCGCGATCTCATCAACACACCGACCAACGATATGGGGCCGGATGCTCTCGAAAATGCCGCTCGCGAACTGGCGAAGAGATACAAGGCCGAAATTGCCGTCACCGAAGGTGATGCACTTCTGGAGAAGAATTTTCCCATGATCCATGCAGTCGGTCGTGCCGGTGCCATTGCACCGCGCCTGATCGATCTCAGCTGGGGCAAGGCAGGCGATCCGAAAATCACGCTGGTCGGCAAGGGCGTCTGCTTCGACACCGGCGGTCTCGACATCAAACCGGCAAACGGCATGCTATTGATGAAGAAGGACATGGGTGGAGCCGCCAATGTGCTGGGCCTCGCCTCCATGATTATGGATGCGCAATTGCCGGTGCGGCTGCGCGTGCTGATCCCGGCAGTGGAGAATTCGATTGCCGGTAATGCCTTCCGTCCAGGAGACGTCTTGCAAAGCCGCAAGGGCCTGACCGTCGAAATCGGCAATACCGATGCGGAAGGCCGGCTGGTTCTTGCCGACGCACTTGCGCTTGCCGATGAAGAAGAACCTGCACTTCTGATCGACATGGCGACGCTGACAGGGGCTGCTCGTGTCGCGCTCGGCCCCGACCTGCCACCATTCTACACGCATGATGACGGACTTGCCGCTTCGATTGCGCAAAGCGCGGATGCCACGGCAGACCCGCTATGGCGCATGCCGCTTTGGAAGCCTTATGCGCAAAAACTGTCCTCACGGATCGCCGATATCAACAATGTCACCACCGACGGCTTTGCTGGCTCGGTGACGGCTGCGCTCTTCCTCAGCAAATTTGTCGAAAAGGCTCAAAGCTGGGCGCATTTCGACATTTTTGGCTGGGCGCCGGTCGAAAAGCCCGCTTCGCAGGTCGGCGGAGAGGCACAGGCCATCCGCGCTCTTTACCAGTTTTTGAAGGAACGCTACCCGGCTCGCTGAATCCACTTGCCTGAAACGCCGAAAGCAGATTGAATAAAACGGTTCCGAAACAATCCCCTTTTTGGTGGAGCCGGATGCCGATTGAGCTGAAGCCGTTGCAGGCGCTGACATTGCTGAGAACCCTGTCGCTGGAACAGGTGCGTGACGAGATGCCCGATCTCACCACGCGACAGGCAGCCATTCTCCTCACCATCTATCTGGAGCCCCCGCCGCATACCGTGCGGGGACTTGCAGCAAAACTCAACGTCACCAAGCCGGTCATTACCCGCGCGCTCGACACGATGGGCGCGCTTGAGTTCGTCTCCCGGCATCGTGATGAAAAAGACCGGCGAAATGTGCTAATAAAGCGGACGGTCGCCGGTGCACTTTATGTTGAAAGACTGGGTGATCTGGTGATCGCCAAAGCCAGGGAGTTACCACTTTGACCATGCTCGACCGCCGCCTCAACGCCTATCGACCCGACCTAGCAGATGAGCGGCTGTCCGGCCAGGTGGAAGCGGCGCGTTTTACCGCCGGAACACCGATGCAGGTTTCCGCACCCGTTGTCGATCTGCGTGCCGAACCGCGTATGGATAGCGGACCGCAAACACAGATGATTTTCGGTGATCGCGTCCGCGTCTACGAAGAAATGGACGGCTGGTCGTGGGTGCAGGCAGAACGTGACGGCTATACGGGTTACGTCTCCTCTGCCGCGCTGGAGCAGCCCGCTGGAACCGAAACACACTTGGTCATCGTGCCACGCACCTTCGTTTATCCCGGCTCCGATCTCCGCTTTCCGCACACAAAGGCCCTGTCGCTCGGCTCATGCGTGCGCATTGTCGGCGCGGCCGAGACGCGCGGCACAAAATATGCGCTTCTGGAAAGCGGCGAAGCGCTGATCGCAAGCCATCTTGCACCGGTGGGCGAACATGCAGCAGACTATGTGGCGGTCGCCGAAACGCTTCTTCACACGCCCTATCTGTGGGGCGGCACATCGGGCTTCGGCATCGACTGCTCCGGCCTTGTGCAACTGTCCATGTGGGTAGCAGGCCGCAAGGTGCTGCGCGATTCGGACATGCAGCAGAACACGCTTGGCGAGATTATCGAGCCTGATGCGGCCTATTCGAACCTGAAGCGCGGCGATCTTGTGTTCTGGAAGGGCCATGTCGCCATCTGCGCCTCGCCCGACATGCTGATCCATGCGAGCGGTCATACGATGACGGTAACGCTGGAACCGCTACAGGATGCCATCAAGCGAATTGCCTACCTCTATGATCTGCCGACACTCATCCGCAGACCCTAACTCGTAGATGCTCCAAAAGAGAGCGGGACTTATGAAGGGAAAGACGACATTGACGATAGCTGCGTTGCTGATCGGCTTTGCTTTGTCTTTTCCTTCCCCCGTTTCGACTGAGAGAATTGCGCGCATGACCATTCCCGCATCCCCTGCCGCCTTTGCCGAAGTCAATGGCATCCAGATGTACTACCGGATCATCGGTAAGGGACCGCCGATCCTGCTTATTCCCGGCGGCCTGTCCGACCAGCATGTGTGGGATGCACAGCTTCCGATTCTTGCGCGTCACCACACCGTAATCGTTGCTGATAGCCGCGGACAGGGGCACTCCACCCGCACCGAAGATCCCATCACCTATGGATTAATGGCCGACGATTATGTGTCGCTGCTTGATTATCTGCAAATCGACAAGGTTGACCTTGTCGGCTGGAGCGATGGCGGCATTATCGGCCTCGATATCGCCATGCGTTATCCTGAACGGCTGAAAAGCCTGTTCGCGCAGGCGGCGAACGTCACGCCAGATGGCAATACCGGTTATGCCGAGGCTCGCGCCGCAGGAAAGCCGATACCGGAACTGCGCCACTATGAGAGCATCGACAAGGAAATCCAGGCACTCTGGGCAAATGAACCGAACTATACCGACGAGGAACTGTCGGATATTCGCGTGCGCACCGCGATTGTCATCGGCGACCGCGATACGGCCATCACGCGCGAACATACGGAATTCATCGCCAGTCAGATACCTGGCGCCCAGCTGATTGTCCTGCCCGATGCCGGGCATGGCGTCCCTATCGAAAATCCGCGCCTCTATGCACATACAGTCCTGCGTTTCATCGATGGAAAGGACGCCGAAGAAATGAAAACTGCGAGCCGGAAAAGTTAAACCCGGTTCGGCAATACGCGGTCGGGCGGGCGATGTCCGTCGACAAAAGCCTTGATATTGATGATGACCTTGTCGCCCATATCGATGCGGCCTTCCATGGTGGCCGAACCCATATGCGGCAGCAGGACAACCTTGCCTTTTTCGGCAAGCGCCAGCAGGCGGGGATTAACCGCCGGTTCGTTCTCGAACACGTCCAGCCCCGCGCCGGCAAGCTTGCCCTGCTCGATCAGCTCGATCAGCGCATTCTCATCGATGATCTGGCCGCGTGCCGTGTTGACCATATAGGCTGTCGGCTGCATCAGCGCGATGCGGCGTGCGGACAGCAGATGGAATGTGGCAGGCGTCGAAGGGCAGTTGACCGAGATGATATCCATCCGGGCCAGCATCTGGTCGAGACTATCCCAATAGGTCGCCTCCAGCTCTTCCTCGACCTGCGGATTGACGCGCTTGCGGTTGTGATAGTGAATGGAAAGTCCGAAAGCCTTGGCGCGGCGGGCGACCGCCGTACCGATGCGTCCCATGCCGACAATCCCGAGGCGTTTGCCCCAGATGCGCCGTCCGAGCATCCAGGTCGGCGACCATCCCGGCCATTGCCCATGGCGCTCGCCCAGCACATTGGCACCTTCAACCAGGCGTCTTGGCACCGACAGGAGCAGCGCCAGGGTCATGTCGGCAGTGTCCTCGGTCAGGACATTCGGCGTATTGGTAACGGTGATTCCGCGCTTTGCGGCTGCGGCGACATCGATATTGTCCACGCCATTGCCGAAATTTGCGATCAGCTTGAGATTGGGGCCAGCCTGTTCAATCGCTGCTGCATCGATGACGTCCGTGATGCAAGGCACCAGAACGTCCGCTTCCTTCATCGCAGCGATAATTTCCGGCTGATTCATGCGGTGGTCGTCTATGTTCAGACGCGCATCAAACAGTTCCCGCATTCGGGTTTCCACTGGGTCCGGCAGTTTTCGCGTAAGAACGACCAGCGGTTTCTTCTTGTTCGACATCTCCACCCCATCGTTGAGCAAAGCCCCTGGAACTGCCCGTATTGTAATCAACTGGCAGGGCACGCTCCAAGAAATTTCCTGCACATTTCCAGCGGAAAACCGACTCCCACTTTTCCCGAAAATGCGTTAACCGAAGCTTCATGTTGAGACCTCCTTAACCAAGGCGGTGCAATATGGGATATTGCTTCGGCTGAACATCTCTATCAAGGCGAAGCGGCAAAGACAAAGAAAAACCGGAAACTTCAGGTGTCTCTTGGAAAGTCTGCAACGACTTTCTAAAAAGATGCATTTAAAATCAAATGATTAGGTCGCATCTCCATCTGTTGTACACATATGGATTCACGATCTGAAAACAGGACGGAAACGTCGCCTCGCAGCCCCCGTAAACTGCCGAAGCTACTACCGTTCTGCCGTGACAGGACGGCGAGAGGTCGCAGTTTGTACAGAGTACTTTCGCAACGCTTTTGGATAGCCACGCTTGGCTTTCTGGCATTTTTCCTCATTCTGGCGCCGCTTGGCGCTTCGAACAGACATGCCGCACAGGCTGTAGAGCCTGCAGGCACCACTGTCGGCGCAAGCGGGCTTCCGGTGCCGCGTTTCGTCAGCCTTAAACCCGCGCGCGTCAATCTGCGCATCGGACCGGGACGTGATTATGCGGTTTCATGGCTTTTCATGAAGGCCGGACTGCCCGTCGAGATCATCCAGGAATATGACAACTGGCGCCGTATCCGCGATGCGGATGGCACGGAAGGCTGGGTCTATCAGTCGCTGCTTTCCGGCAAGCGAACCGCTATCACGGCGCCCTGGCTCAAGAACGATCAGGGTTCGATGATCAATATGCGCCGCGATGCAAGCGATGCATCGGGACTTGCTGCCGAAATCGAGCCCGGCGTGGTTGGAACGGTGCGCGAATGCACCGGTCAATGGTGCCGGGTGGATATGGGCGGCGTCCGCGGCTGGATCAAGCAATCGGATCTGTGGGGCGTATATCCAGGCGAAGCCTTCGACTGACTTCGCCCAAGCGGAGCGAAAATCGCCCCGCTTTCACTTCGGAGTATCACCAGGCAGGCGCTACCGATCCCTTGAACGTCGTGGCGATGAATTCCTTCACTTCATCACTGTGATAGGAGGCGATCAGGGCTTTCACCCAATCCGCATCCTTGTCGGCGGTGCGAACCACGAGAATATTGACGTAGGGCGCTTTCTCGCCTTCTCGCACCAGCGGATCGGTTGCCGGGTTCAGGCCAGCTTCCATCGCATAATTGGTGTTGATGACGGCAGCATCGACGTCTTCCATCGAACGCGGAAGCTGTGCCGCATCGAGTTCAACGAATTTCAAGTTCTTCGGATTTTCCACGATATCGATGGCGCTGACCTTCAATCCCTTGGTCGGGTCGATTTTGATAATCCCGTTTTCGGCAAGCACCAGCAAAGCGCGACCGCCATTGGTCGGATCATTGGGGATTGCAATCGTCGCACCGTCGGCCAGCTCCGAAATGTTCTTCAGCTTCTTCGAATACAACCCCATCGGAAAGTTGACAGTCTCCGCAACGCTCACAATATCGAAGCCACGATCAGCCACCTGATTGTCGAGATAGGGCTTGTGCTGGAAGGAGTTGGCTTCCAATGCGCCATCCGCAAGCGCCATGTTCGGAATGACATAATCCGAGAATTCCTGAATATCGATTTCAAGACCGTTCTTTCCGGCGACTTCCTTCACCTTTTCCATGATCTGGGCGTGCGGCCCCGGCGTCACTCCGATCCGGACCGTCTTTGCAAAGGCGCTGCCAGCGGTAAACAGGGCAAGAATGGTCGCGGCGACAAATAGCTTACGCATGATATCTCCTTGAAATAAGCCCGGCTGGGCTTGGGAGGCTAGCCAGCCAGGATTGCAGAACTTCGCCCCTTTTCAGCCCCTTATGGTCCAATAGGCAACAAAAAAGCGGCCATGGCCGCTTTCTTTTATTCCCGACTGAAAGGGGAGGCTCGCTACTGGTCCCGTTTATTGGCCCTTGCGGCGCAGGCGGACGATGATATCCACATTGACGATTTCCATGCCATGCGGAGCATCCGGCATGTTGGCAACCGTGGGCTGGCCCCTTTCGCCATGTGGAATATCGAACACAACATTTTCCCCTTCGAGGAAGAAATGCTGGTGGTCCGAGATATTCGTATCGAAATAGGTCTTAGAGCCCTCAACCGCGATAATACGCAGCATACCGGCTTCCGTGAACTGGTGGAGCGTATTGTAAACCGTCGCCAGAGACACCGGCACATCGGCCATGACGGCCTCTTCGTGCAGGTCTTCCGCAGACAGATGGCGATCGCCCTGGGCGAAGATCAGGCTCGCAAGCGCAACGCGCTGCCGCGTCGGACGCAGGCCCGCGCGGCGGAGCTGCTCTTCCATCGAGACCGTCGAGTGGGTATGTGAAGACTGCATATTCACCGTTGGTTCCGTCACAAGCTTGTTGCAAAATCATCAATCGTCAAACGGGCTGTTGCCCATTGCATACTGACATTGATATATGCCGTTGCGAAATAAGTATCAATAGCCTTGGGAATTGGCCGGTTTTTCGGATAAAACCCCAGATAAACCCAATGCATGATTTTACTGCCGGAAACAGTCTGTGGTAGGGATGTTCCGGTGAAACCCACAACCGGGCCGGATTGCCGGTCGATACAGAATGAACCTCAAGGGAGGCGTAATGGCAGAACAGAAATCAAGCTATGGGTATGAAGAGCTCCTGGCCTGCGCACGCGGCGAGATGTTCGGCCCCGGCAATGCTCAGCTTCCCCTGCCTCCGATGCTGATGGTCCATCGCATCACAGATATTTCCGAAACCGGCGGTGAGTTCGACAAGGGCTATATCCGCGCCGAATATGATGTGCGCCCCGACGACTGGTATTTCCCGTGCCATTTCATGGGCAATCCGATCATGCCGGGCTGCCTTGGCCTCGACGGCATGTGGCAGCTGACCGGTTTCTTCCTCGGCTGGCTCGGAGAGCCGGGCCGCGGCATGGCGCTTTCCACCGGTGAAGTGAAGTTCAAGGGCATGGTGCGTCCGCATACCAAGCTTCTCGAATACGGCATCGATTTCAAGCGCGTCATGCGTGGCCGCCTCGTGCTAGGCACGGCTGATGGCTGGCTGAAAGCCGATGGCGAAACCATCTACCGGGCGTCTGACCTGCGCGTCGGCCTGTCGAAGGACAGCGAGGGCCAGTAAGGCACCTCAATCATCATCATCCACGAGCGCGACTGCAAAAAAGTAAACAGTTTTCATGCGGCCGCGCTCAAAACATGCGAAGATCGCACCTATGTAACCGCGAACAGGCGGCAGTCCGCATGACGGACACGTCGCTCACGGATCAGGTGTAAAGGAGAACGCGATGCGGCGTGTGGTCGTAACGGGTATGGGGATCGTATCCTCGATTGGTAACAACACCGAAGAGGTCACGGCTTCGCTGCGTGAAGCAAAGTCCGGCATCTCCCGCGCTGAGGAATATGCCGAGCTTGGCTTCCGTTGTCAGGTGCACGGCGCTCCGAATATCGACGTCGAAGCACTGGTTGATCGTCGTGCGATGCGCTTCCATGGCCGTGGCACGGCCTGGAACCATATTGCGATGGATCAGGCCATTGCGGATGCGGGACTTTCCGACGAGGAGGTCTCCAACGACCGCACCGGCATCATTATGGGCTCCGGTGGTCCTTCAACCCGCACCATTGTCGATTCTGCCGACATCACCCGCGAAAAAGGCCCGAAGCGCGTCGGCCCATTTGCCGTGCCAAAAGCCATGAGTTCAACGGCTTCCGCGACGCTGGCGACCTTCTTCAAGATCAAGGGCATCAACTATTCGATCTCCTCGGCCTGTGCGACGTCCAACCATTGCATCGGCAATGCGTTCGAAATGATTCAGTATGGCAAGCAGGACCGCATGTTTGCTGGCGGCTGCGAAGATCTTGACTGGACGCTTTCGGTCCTGTTCGACGCCATGGGCGCCATGTCGTCGAAATTTAACGATACGCCATCCACGGCATCCCGCGCCTATGACAAGAACCGCGACGGCTTCGTGATCGCAGGCGGCGCCGGTGTTTTGGTGCTGGAGGACCTCGAAACCGCGCTGGCCCGCGGTGCCAAGATTTACGGCGAGATCGTTGGTTATGGCGCAACCTCCGACGGCTACGACATGGTCGCTCCGTCAGGCGAAGGCGCGATCCGCTGCATGAAGATGGCGCTTTCGACCGTCAAGACCAAGATCGACTACATCAACCCGCACGCAACCTCGACGCCAGCTGGCGACGCGCCGGAAATCGACGCCATTCGCCAGGTCTTCGGCTCGGGCGACGCCTGCCCGCCGATCGCCGCGACCAAGTCGCTTACCGGCCACTCGCTGGGTGCAACCGGCGTACAGGAAGCGATCTATTCGCTTTTGATGATGCAGAACAATTTCATTTGCGAAAGCGCACATATCGAAGAACTGGACCCTGCCTTCGCGGACATGCCTATCGTTCGCAAGCGCATTGACAACGCTCAGCTCAACACCGTGCTCTCCAACTCCTTCGGATTTGGCGGCACCAATGCGACGCTGGTTTTCCAGCGCTACCAGGGCTGAGGGAGAGGGAAAATATGGAAGGTTTGATGAAGGGCAAACGCGGCCTCATCATGGGGGTCGCGAATAATCACTCACTCGCCTGGGGAATTTCAAAGCAACTCGCAGCACAAGGCGCAGAACTGGCCTTCACCTATCAAGGTGATGCGCTCGGCAAGCGTGTAAAGCCACTTGCTGAACAGGTTGGTTCCGATTTCGTACTGCCTTGCGATGTGGAAGATATCGAGTCCGTTGACGCGGTCTTTGCTGAAATCGAAAAGAAGTGGGGCAAGCTCGATTTCATCGTTCATGCCATCGGCTTCTCCGACAAGACCGAACTGAAGGGTCGCTACGCAGACGTCACCACGCGCGAAAATTTCAGCCGCACCATGGTGATTTCCGCCTACTCCTTCACGGAAATGGCACAACGCGCTGAAAAGCTCATGAAGGACGGCGGCTCGATCCTGACGCTGACCTATGGCGGCTCGACCCGTACGATTCCGAACTACAACGTCATGGGTGTCGCCAAGGCGGCGCTTGAAGCCATGGTTCGTTATCTTGCAGCCGATTATGGTCCGCAGGGCATCCGCGTCAACGCTATTTCGGCGGGGCCGGTGCGCACGCTGGCTGGTGCCGGTATTGGCGATGCACGCGCAATCTTCAGCTATCAGCGCCGTAACTCACCGCTACGCCGTACCGTCGATATTGATGACGTGGGCAAATCGGCAGTCTATCTGCTGTCCGACCTTTCCAGCGGCGTCACCGGCGAAATCCATTATGTGGATTCGGGCTACAATATCGTCTCCATGCCGACGCTCGAAGAATTGAAAAGTTCTGACGCGGAACGCGGCGAGTAAGCGTTCCAGAATTGAAAAAGCCGCCCTTCGGGGCGGCATTTTTATTTACTTCTTCGCATCGAATATCTTGAAACCATTCGCCTCTTCGAGAAGCGTCACGTTCTTGAACAGTCCCTTGAGGGTCGTTTCATACGGCAATTGACGGTTCGCGACCATCAGCAGACGCCCGCCGGGCTTGAGCCGGGATGCGGCGGCGGCAATGAACGCCTGACCAAGTGACACATCCGTAACCCGTCCCTCGTGAAACGGCGGATTCATGATCACTGTGTCGTAGATGCCCGCCATCTTTTCGCTCGTCACATCGAACCAGTTGAAACCAATCGGAACCGATGCCCCTAACCGTTCGAGATTGCCGCGTGCGGCCTCCAGCGCCTCGTAATCGGCTTCATAGAGGTCAATCGACGTGATGCGATCCGCAAACTTCAGACATTGCGCGGCGAGATACCCCCAGCCAGCACCAAGATCGGCAACGTTGCCGAAAACGATCTTCTCCATATGCGGCACGAGCAATGCCGAACCTTTATCGATCACGCCGTGCGAAAACATTCCGGGTTCGGTCCGGAACACGTCGTCAATATCGGTCGCAAGCGGTTTCAAAGCTGTGATGAAATCATCGGTAAGATCGGCAGGACGCCTGAGCCAGAACACCACTGCATGGTTCTTCGACATGCGGTCGCTGATCTCGGCAATATTGCCGACCCATTTGCGAAAACTGTCGATGCCGAGCTTCTTGTCGCCGGACACGGCAATCCACCCCCCCGGCTCAACACGCGCCAGAAGCTCCGCAAACCACGCCTCATTGCGTCCGCGATGTTTTCCGAGCAGGAGTAGCCCGCCGGAAAAATGGTTCTTCTCACCCAGCTCAAACGTCAATCTGGGTACTGCCTTGAAGCCTTCCTTTTCCAGCGCCAGCCAATCAGGGCGCCAAGGTTGCAGGACGGTCAGCGCCCGTTTCCATTCGTCTTCAAGACGTCGGTCTGCAGAAAGACCGCAGACAAGGAAGGGCTGGCCCTCTTCAGGCATATCCAGAATGTCCTGATCGAAGGGGAGAAAGAGAGTTTGTTGTGCCGGTGTGATCATGGGTCCATCCATGGTCTTGAAATGATTCACGTGCAACAAAAAAAAAGCGCGCCCTTAAGGCGCGCTTCAGGCTGCTGACAAACCCGTTGATATTTTTCGGCGGGTTTTGTTTTTTAGGAGGGGCCGCGTTTTGCGACAGCGT